>JAOPYO010000431.1 GCA_025964575.1 Actinomycetes bacterium | reverse complement strand
GGGGCCTACATCCCGGGCATGTGCGACCACGTCGTCATGGTCAAGGAGCGCGCCAAGGTGTTCCTCGGCGGCCCGCCGCTGGTGAAGATGGCGACCGGTGAGGAGTCCGGCGACGAGGAGCTCGGCGGGGCGGAGATGCACGCACGGCAGAGCGGTCTCGCCGACTACATGGCGGCCGACGAGCAGGACGCGCTCCGGCTCGGCCGGCAGATCGTGCGGCGCCTCAACCATCACAAGCAGGGCCCGCGGCCGGGAGCCGCCGAAGACCCCCTCTACGACGAGGAAGAGCTCGCGGGCATCGTCCCGGAGGACCTCAAGATCCCGTTCGACCCGCGTGAGGTGATCGCGCGCATCGCGGACGCGAGCGAGTTCGATGAGTTCAAGCCGCTGTACGGCACCAGCCTCGTCACCGGCTGGACGCGGATCCATGGCTATCCGATGGGGGTTCTGGCCAACGCCCAGGGGGTTCTCTTCGGCCAGGAGGCACAGAAGGCCGCGCAGTTCATCCAGCTCGCCAACCAGAGCGACACACCGCTGCTGTTCCTGCACAACACCACCGGTTACATGGTCGGCAAGGACTACGAACAGAGCGGCATCATCAAGCACGGCGCACTGATGATCAACGCGGTGGCCAACAGTACGGTGCCGCACATTTCGCTCGTCATGGGCGCGTCGTACGGCGCCGGAAACTACGGCATGTGCGGCCGGGCCTTCGACCCGCGTTTCCTGTTCACCTGGCCGAGTGCCAAATCCGCGGTCATGGGGCCGCAGCAGCTCGCCGGGGTGCTGTCCATCGTCGGCAGGCAGGCGGCGGAAGCGCGCGGTCAGGTCTACGACGAGGTCCAGGACGCGGCGATGCGGGAGCTGGTCGAAGGCCAGATCGAGGCGGAATCGATGCCGTACTTCCTGTCCGGACGGCTCTACGACGACGGCGTCATCGATCCCCGTGACACCCGTACCGTCCTCGGGCTCTGCCTGTCCGTGATCCACAACGCGCCGATCTCCGGAGCCGATGGCTTCGGCGTCTTCCGGATGTGAGGGCATGATCAACAAACTGCTGGTCGCCAACCGGGGCGAGATCGCCCGCAGGGTGTTCCGCACCTGCCGGGATCTCGGCATCGGCACCGTCGCGGCCTTCTCGGACCCCGACGCCGATTCGCCGCACGTGTCCGACGCCGATCTGGCCGTACGGCTACCGGGTGCGGCCCCGGCCCAGACCTATCTGCGGGGTGACCTGCTACTCAGGACGGCCAAGGCCGCCGGGGCGGACGCGATCCACCCTGGGTACGGGTTCCTATCGGAGAACGCGGGCTTCGCCCAGGCGGTCATCGACGCCGGGCTCACCTGGATCGGCCCGCCGCCCGGGGCCATCGCCGCGATGGGCTCCAAGATCGAGGCCAAGAAGCTCATGGCCGCCGCCGGCGTGCCGGTGCTGGCCGAGCTCGACCCGGCGGCCGTCACGGAGCAGGATCTGCCGATTCTCGTCAAGGCCTCGGCGGGGGGCGGCGGGCGCGGCATGCGGGTCGTTCGCACGCTCGGCGAGCTGCCCGACGCGGTGGCGGGAGCGCAGCGTGAGGCGCAGTCGGCCTTCGGTGACCCGACCGTCTTCTGCGAGCCGCTGCTGGAGGGCGCCCGGCACATCGAGGTGCAGATTCTCGCCGACCGCTACGGCACGGTCTGGGCGCTGGGGGAGCGGGAGTGCTCGATCCAGCGCCGCCACCAGAAGATCATCGAGGAGGCGCCGTCACCCGCGGTCGAACCCGGACTCCGGGCCGAACTGTGCGAGGCGGCGGCGAACGCGGCTCAGGCGATCGGCTACGAGGGCGCCGGAACCGTCGAGTTCATGCTCACGGTGGACGGCCGCTTCTTCTTCCTCGAGGTCAACACCCGGCTCCAGGTCGAGCACCCGGTCACCGAGTGCGTGTACGGGGTGGATCTCGTCCGGTGGCAGATCGAGGTCGCCGAGGGTCTGCGGCTGCCCGCCGAGCCGCCGGAGCCACGTGGCCACGCCATCGAGGTCCGGCTCTACGCGGAGACCGCGGTCGCTGCGAACGGGGCCCTGGACTGGCGGCCGTCGACGGGGACCCTGCACACCTTCCACGTCCCGGACGTGGACGCCGAGTTCCGCGTTCCGCAGTCGTACGGCCTGCGCCTGGACAGCGGCGTGCGGAGCGGCGGCGAGGTCGGGGTCCACTACGACCCGATGCTGGCCAAGGTCATCGCCTGGGCGCCGACCCGTACGGCGGCGGCGCGGCGGCTGACGGCCGCGCTGCGCGGCGCGCGCATCCACGGAGTGATCACCAACCGGGAGCTGCTGGTCCGGATCCTGGCAGAGCCCGGCTTCCTGGCAGGGCGGACCGACACCGGCTATCTGGACCGGGTCGGACTGGATCGGCTGGCCGCTCCCCTCGCGGATGAGGAGACCGTGCGGCTGTCGGCGCTGGCCGCCGCACTCGCCGACGCCGCCGGTAACCGGGCCACGGCCACGGTCCAGCGCGGGCTCCCGTCCGGCTGGCGCAACGTGCCGTCCCAGCCGCAGCGCAAGACCTACGAGGGACCCGCAGGCCCGATCGAGATCGCCTATCGCCTCACCCGTGACGGGCTGCGCGCCGAGGCCCACGACGGTGTACGCCTCGTCACCCCACCCCGTCGTGATCTCGCGGTTGGTGCCGGCCCCAACTGTGAGATCACGCTGGAGGTGGGGGGAGTGTGGAGGGGTTTCGAGGTCACGGCGGTGGGCGACGGGGTCTATGTCGACTCCGACCTGGGGCCGGTCACGCTGCGTGCCCTCCCGCGCTTCCCCGATCCGAGCAGTCAGGTGGCCCCGGGATCTCTGCTGGCACCCATGCCGGGCACCGTCGTGCGGGTCGAGACGGAGCAGGGCGCCACGGTCACTGAAGGGCAGCAGCTCGTGGTCCTGGAGGCCATGAAGATGGAGCACCGCATCGCGGCCCCCGCCGCCGGCGTGGTCGCGGAACTGAACGTACGAGAAGGGCAGCAGGTCGAGGCGGGCGCAGTCCTCGCCGTCATCGCAGCCGTCATCACAGAGGAGTCCCCCGAATGAGCTTCGTCGAGACCGAGGAGCGGCAGGCGCTGCGGGCCGCGGTGGCCGAGCTGGGCGCCAAGTACGGCACGTCCTACTACATCGAGAAGGCCAAGACCGGCGGCAAGACCGACGAGCTCTGGGCGGAGGCGGGGCGGCTCGGCTACCTCGGCGTCAATGTGCCCGAGGAGTACGGCGGTGGCGGTGGCGGCATCGGCGACCTCGCCGCCGTCTGCGAGGAACTGGCAGCGGCCGGTTGCCCGCTATTGCTGATGGTCGTCTCCCCGGCCATCTGCGCCACCATCATCGCCCGGTCCGGCACCGAGGAGCAGAAGAAGCACTGGCTGCCCCGGTTCGCGGAGGGCACGGTCAAGATGGCCTTCGCCATCACCGAGCCGGACGCCGGGTCCAATTCGCACCGGATCACCACCAGGGCTCGCCGCGACGGCGACGGATGGGTGCTCAGCGGGCAGAAGACCTTCATCTCCGGGGTCGACGAGGCGGACGCGGTGCTCTTCGTCTCCCGGACCGAGGACCAGAAGGGCACCCTGCGCCCGTCGCTGTTCATCGTGCCCACCGACGCTGACGGCTTCACATGGACCTCGATCGAGATGGAGATCGTTTCCCCGGAGAAGCAGTTCATCTGCCACCTCGACGACGTGCGGTTGCCCCACGAGGCGCTGATCGGGGACGAGGACGGCGGGCTGCTGCAGCTGTTCGCCGGGCTCAACCCCGAGCGGATCATGGCGACCGCGATGGCCACGGGCATCGGCCGGCTGGCGCTCGCCAAGGCCGTCGAGTACGCGAACTCCCGGCAGGTGTTCAAGACGCCCATCGGCGCGCACCAGGGCCTCGCTCACCCGCTCGCCGCGGCCAAGGTGGAGCTCGAGCTGGCCCGGCTGATGGGGCAGAAGGCGGCCTGGCTCTACGACTCCGGCGACGACATGGGCGCGGCCGAGGCCGCCAACATGGCGAAGTACGCCGCCGGTGAGGCCTCCATTCACTGTGTCGACCAGGCCGTGCAGACCCACGGCGGCAACGGACTGACCACGGAGTACGGAGTCGGCACGCTCCTCGGCACCGTGCGGCTCATGCGCATCGCGCCGGTCAGCCGGGAGATGATCCTCAACTTCGTCGCCCAGCACTCCCTGGGCCTGCCGAAGTCCTACTGACCCTTTTCCCCTCCGTGATCATGCAATCCTTCGACGAACGATTGCATGATCACGGAGGGGCGGAGGTCAGAGGCGCTCGATGATGGTGACATTGGCCTGACCGCCGCCCTCGCACATCGTCTGCAGTCCATACCGCCCGCCGGTGCGCTCGAGCTCGTGCAGCAGGCTGGTCATGAGCCGGGCGCCGGTGGCGCCGAGAGGGTGGCCCAGAGCGATCGCGCCCCCGTTGGGATTGGTCTTCGCCGGGTCGGCGCCGGTCTCCTTCAGCCACGCCAGGACGACGCTGGCGAAGGCCTCGTTGATCTCGATGGCGTCGATGTCGCCGATCGACATGCCCGACTTCTTGAACGCGTGCGCGGTGGCCGGGATGGGCGCGCTGAGCATCCGCACCGGGTCCTCACCGCGGGCGCTGAGGTGGTGGATGCGGGCCCGCGGGGTGAGGCCGTGGTCGCGTACGGACTGCTCGGAGGCGATCAGCAGCGCGGCCGAACCGTCGGAGATCTGCGAGGAGAGCGCCGCCGTGAGCCGGCCGCCCTCGACCAGCGTCTTCAGGCCCGCCATCTTCTCCAGCGTGGTGTCGCGGCGTGGCCCCTCGTCGGTGGTGACAGCGTCGTACGGCGCGATCTCGCGCTCGAAGCGGCCCTCGTCGATGGCGCGGATGGCGCGCTGGTGGCTCTCGTAGGCGAACCGCTCCATGTCCTCACGGGAGATGTCCCAGTTCGACGCGATCATTTCGGCACCGTTGAACTGCGAGATCTCCGTGTCGCCGTAGCGCGCCTCCCAGCCCTTGGAGCCCTTGAACGGCCCGGCGAAGCCCAGCTGCACGCCAGCGATCATGGCGTACGCGATCGGGATCTTCGACATGTTCTGCACGCCGCCGGCCACGATCAGGTCGGAGGTGCCGCTGAGGACCGCCTGAGCGGCGAAGTGCACCGCCTGCTGGGACGAACCACACTGGCGGTCCACCGTCACGCCAGGGACCTCCTCAGGCAGCCCTGCGGCCAGCCACGCGGTCCGGGCGATGTCGCCGGCCTGCGGGCCGACCGTGTCGACGCAGCCGAAGATGACGTCATCCACCGCGGCGGGGTCGATGCCCGAGCGCTCGACCAGCGCCTTCAGGGAGTGCGCGCCGAGATCGGCAGGGTGGGCCTCGGCCAGTCCGCCGTTGCGCCGCCCGACCGGGGTGCGCACGGCCTCGATGATGTACGCCTCTGCCATGGGGGTCTCCTTGCCCTCGAGGACGATGCTTACGGGTGCTGGCTGCTGACCGAAACGATCTCGCCGGTCATGTACGACGAGTAGTCGGAGGCGAGGAAGACGATGACGTTGGCGATCTCCCATGGCTCGGCGTAGCGGCCGAACGCCTCCCGCCGGGTGAGCTCCGCCAGCAGTTCCTCGCTGGTCACCTTCACCAGATGGGGGTGCATGGCCAGGCTCGGTGACACCGCGTTGATGCGGACGCCGTGCTCGGCTGCCTCGAGGGCCGCGCAGCGGGTCAGGGCCATCACCCCGGCCTTCGCAGCGGCGTAGTGGGACTGGCCCTTCTGCGCGCGCCAGCCGATCACCGAGGCGTTGTTGACGATGGCGCCGCCGCTTCCCTGCGCGGTCATCAGGCGCAGTGCCGCCCGGGTGCAGCGCATGGTGCCGTTCAGGGTGACGTCGAGCACCCGGCTCCACTGCTCGTCGGTCATGTCGGCGAGGTCGGCGGTGCCGCCCAGCCCGGCGTTGTTGACGGTCAC
Organism: Actinomycetes bacterium; assembly: GCA_025964575.1. Classification (GTDB taxonomy): domain Bacteria; phylum Actinomycetota; class Actinomycetes; order Streptosporangiales; family Streptosporangiaceae; genus Actinomadura_E. The sequence continues at coordinate 9,046 of JAOPYO010000431.1, read as the reverse complement.
GTCGATGCGGCCGAACCGCTCCACCGCCATGTCGTACAGCGCCAGGACCTGAGCCTCGTCGATGACGTCGCAGGCCTGCGCGGCCACCCGATCGGCACCATGGGCGTCCGCGAGGTCGGCCAGGGACTCCTTGAGCCGCCGTTCGTGGGCGTCGCTGATGACGACCTTGGCGCCCTCCTCCAGGCAGCGCCGGGCGGTCGCACCCCCGATGCCCGCACCGGCGGCCGCCGTGATCACGACGATCTTGTCCTTCAGGAGCCCGCGCCCCTCGGGATAGGGCGGCGCGCTCATGCGCTCTTTCCTGGACTTCTCACTGCGGTCCCCTCTCAGATCGGCACGGTGACCGTAGCGTACCAAGCACTTGTTTGGGTGTGCAGGTCGAGCCTTGCCCGATGTTCTCCCTGGTCCCCGAAGGGTGGATCATTGGAGCAACGGCTTGGAGCAGGGGAGGTGCCCGCGGAGTGCCCAGAGTCATCGGCTTCAACGCCTTCCGGGTGGCGATGCCCCGCGGGCGGCGTCCGGAGAGCATTCTCGTCCGGCTCACCGGCGAGGACGGCATGGTCGGCTGGGGCGAGGTGCTGTTCCCCGAGCCCGCCGACGCCACCTGGACCGATATCGAGGAGCGGATCGGCCCCGCTCTGCTCGGCCTCGACTGGGATCGCCCGGAGGACGTGGCCGGGCTTGCGCAGCTCGGCTCCAGGCGGGCCGCGGCCGCGGTCGACATCGCCTGCTGGGATCTGTGGTGCCGGGCCCGGGGAGTGCCCGTGGCGCATGCGCTCGGCGGCACCCGCACCTCGGTCGTGACCGGCGCACGGCTCGGCGCGGAGCCACCGCTCGACACCCTGGTCGGCCGGGTCAACCGCTATATCGGCGGCGGCTACACCCGGATCACCCTGGACGTCCGGCCGGGCTGGGACGTCGAACCGGTCCGCACCGTACGCCAGGCCTACCCGGCCCTCGCCCTGCAGGTGGACGCCGGCTCCTCCTACTCGGAGTCGCCCGAGCATCTCACCGCGCTGGAGGCCCTCGCCGCCTATGGGCTGCTGGCGATCGAGCGGCCCTTCGACCGAGGCGACCTCGACGCGCACACCCGGCTGCAGCGCCGGATCGACACCCCGGTCGCCCCCGACCTCGGCGACCTGGACTCGCTCGAGGCCGCGATCGCCCAGGAGGCCGGCCGCACGCTGAGCCTCCGGGTCGCCCGATTCGGCGGGCTCACCGCCGCCCGCGCCGCGCACGATCGGGCGTACGCCGTCGGCTGGGACGTCTGGTGCGCCGGCCCCGGCCCGTTCGGCATCGGACAGGCCGCCACCGTGGCGGTCGCCAGCCTGCCCGGCTGCACGCTGCCCAGCGACGTGAGCGAGATGGCCGGCGGCCCGCAGTTCGTGTCGCCTCCGGTCCGCCCCACCGGCGGCGTGGTCGCGGTCCCGCTCACCCAGCCGGGTCTGGGCCACGACGTCGACGAGGACCTCATCGCACGGCTGGCCACCCGAACTCTGCGCATCCCCGCCCTGTGACGGTTTTCGAGGACCGTCGTGTGGTCACCGACAGATCGAGCGCAGGGGCTGCTTCTGGTATCCGCCGTCCTTGAGGCCCGCCAGCCGCTCGAACGGGTTGTACGAGGCGTAGTCACCGCTGAGCACAATCGACACGCCGGCGCAGATGAGATAGAGGACGATCATCACCGGGCCGAGGCAGAACGCGTACTGGGTCGCGTGCCGGGCCTCGTGAGCCAGCAGCTCCGGCCGGTCGCCGAGCTCATGGGCGTCCCGGAACAGCAGGGCATTGCCGACCGTGAACGCCCGCGCGTCCGGAACCGGCAGCCGGTAACCGTCACAGATGAACAGCCCGTCTGGTCCCCTCCGTATCCCGGAGGCCCCGATCAGAGCGATGAGCAGGCCGAGTGGCGTCGAGAGGTTGAGAAAGTTGACGACGAGGCGAATCCGATACCACGATTCCATGGACTCAGTGTGAGCCCCGGTGCGGCGGACCGGTGCCCCGAATCGGTGTCGGAGAGGGTCGATGTCTCCAGCCGAGGACCGGGATCGCCGGCCCTCGGCCACACACCACTTGACTCAGGACGTGGGCTCAGGACGGGCAGGTCGCGTCCAGGGAGACCGGCTTCGATGCCCCCAGCTTCCCCGAGTGGCCGGCCGTCGGGGTCGGCGTGCCCGTCTCCGTACCGGCGGAAGCGCTTCCGGCTGAGGGCGAGGCGCTCGGTCCTGCGGTGGGCCGTCCCCCGGTGTCAGAGAGGGCCTGGGCCGTGAGGGTGCGGATCTCGCCGAAGTCCGGGTTTCCGGTATGGATCAGCGGCGGCACGAACGACAGACTGTTGATCTTGGCGTCCTTCTTCACCTTGCCGGAGAGCTCGATCAACGCGGGCAGCAGGGCCGTCGGGATGTCGGTGGAGATGGTCCGCTTGGCGGCACTGACCAGCTTGTCGAACTTGGTGAGCACCTTCGTGGGGTTCGCCTGCTTGGCGACCGCGCGGAGCAGGCATTTCTGCCGACCCATCCGGGCGTAGTCGTCGCTGTTGGTCCGGGATCGTCCGTACCACAGAGCGTCCTTGCCGCTCAGTGTCTGATAGCCGGGCTGCAGCACGCCGCCATCACGGCCGTACGGGATGGCCTGGTCGATCTTGATCTTGACGCCGCCCATCGCGTCGATGATGTCGGCGAAGCCGAACATGTCGACCAGGATGTAGTAGTCGATGGGCTGTTGCAGGATCCCGCTGATCGTCTTGGTGAGCAGCTCGGGCCCGCGGTGGCCCTTGGCGATGCCCGGCACGATCTCCGGGTGGTTCTCCGCGTATTCGAAGACCTCGTTCAGCAGGCCGGGGTTCTGCGGTCCGTCGCCGGTGAATCCGTCCGGGAACCGCTCGTGGGCGGGGCCTGCGGGCATCGGGAAGTGCTCGAGGTTACGTGGCAGGCCGAGCAGGACGGTGTTGCCGGTGTGGGTGTCGATGCTCGCGACGGTCATGCTGTCGGTGCGGACCCCGACCCGGTTGTAGGCCGCGTCCCCGCCGAGCAGCAGGATGTTCACCCGCCGCTGGCCGTTCCACGGATCCTTCTCGTTCACGGTCTTGCTGCCGCTGCCGGTCCGGAAGATGTGGGTCAGCCCGTCCTGGTAGGTGGTGCCGTACTTGGCGACCCCGGCGAAGGGCGTGACGATGGCGGCGCACAGGGCGGTCACCAGAATCCCCGCGGCGGTGCTCGGCAGGAAGGCCAGGCCGATCGGGCGGGTGATCTGGAAGGACCGGATCACGATCGTGATCCAGACCAGGCCGAGGGCGACGGCGCCGATCACGATCCCCGTCACCCAGTCCGGCTTGACGGCCATGATCTTCAGGTCGTCCTGGAACGCGGTGGCGGCGATGACGGCGACGGTGACCAGCACCGCGAACGCGCTCATCAGCAGCGCGCCGGCGACCCGGCGTCCCATGGCCAGATGGGCCACACCCCAGATCACCGCCGATGCGAAGGTCAGAGCCAGTGCCCGCGGCAGGCTCCGCCCGCTCTGTCGCGCCCGGTCACGCTGGTAGGCGCCTTGTCGTCCCATGTATGCTCCGATTCCCCACGAACGGCAAAGATCACCTTCGCCCTTCTTTTTGGACGCATCAAAAGGTCGTCCGGGTTGCATCAAAGCCGATCAAAAACGAACGGCCGGGACTTCACGCGCACGTCCTGCCAAGCATATGCAATTCGGACAGCTCGGGCTTGCTCCGGGTGGACTCCCCGAGCGACGGCTACCAGCTGGTGGAGAGCGGCATGCCCTCGGCGTAGCCCGACGAACTCTGCACACCGACCACGGCTCCCTGGTGGAACTCCTCGAGGGTGCGGGCGCCCGCGTAGGTGCAGGAGCTGCGCAACCCGGCCACGATCGAGTCGATCAGGTCCTCGACCCCTGGCCGCTGGGGGTCAAGGAACATCCGGGAAGTCGAGATGCCCTCCTCGAACAGGGCCTTGCGGGCGCGCTCGAAGGGGGAGTCCTCGGAGGTACGCAGCCGTACGGCTCGTGCGGAGGCCATGCCGAAGCTCTCCTTGTACAGCCGGCCGTCGGCGTCCCGCTGCAGGTCGCCGGGCGACTCGTAGGTTGCGGCGAACCACGAGCCGACCATGACGTTGGCGGCACCGGCGGCCAGGGCCAGGGCGACGTCGCGCGGGTGGCGTACCCCGCCGTCGGCCCAGACCTGCTTGCCGAGGCGGCGCGCCTCCGCCGCGCACTCCAGCACGGCCGAGAACTGCGGGCGTCCCACCCCGGTCATCATCCTGGTCGTGCACATCGCGCCGGGGCCCACACCGACCTTGACGATGTCGGCGCCGGCCTTGACGAGGTCGCGGGTGCCCTCGGCGGTCACCACGTTGCCCGCCACGATCGGCACCTGCGGGTCGAGCCCGCGCACCTGGTGGAGAGCGTGGATCATCTTCTCCTGGTGGCCGTGCGCGGTGTCCACCACGAGCAGGTCGGCGCCCGCGTCCAGGAGCGCCTTGGCCCGGCCCGTGATATCGCCGTTCACCCCGACCGCCACCGCGATCCGCAGGCGCCCGGACGCGTCGAAGGCGGGCTTGTAGAGCGTCGCGCGGAGGGCGCCGGTGCGGGTGAGGATGCCGGTCAGTCTCCCCAGCCGATCGACGACCGGTGCGAGACGGTGCCCGCGATCGTGCAGCAGGTCGAAAGCGTCCTGTGCGCCCACCGAGCCCGGCAGCGTGACCACGTCCCTGGACATGATGTCGCGCAGGTTCGCGAACCGGTCCACGTCCTGGCAGTCGGCCTCGGTCACGACCCCGACGGGGCGGTCGTCCTCGACGACGATGACAGCGCCGTGCGCGCGCTTGAACAGCAGGCTGAGCGCCTCGCCCGCGGTGGCGCCAGGCCCGAGCGTGATCGGGGTGTCGAAGACCGGATGCCGGTTCTTCACCCAGTCGATCACGTTCGTGACGACGTCGATCGGGATGTCCTGCGGGATCACCGCGAGTCCGCCGCGCCGGGCGACCGTCTCGGCCATCCGGCGGCCCGAGACGGCCGTCATGTTGGCGACCACCAGTGGGATGGTCGTTCCGCTGCCGTCGATCGTGGACAGATCCACCTCGAGCCGCGACCCCACCGACGAGCGGCTGGGGACCATGAAAACGTCGTTGTACGTGAGGTCGTGAGCGAGATTCTCACCGTTGAGCAGGCGCACCGCGATCCACACCAATCACATAAAGGAAATTTGTGGTCGAAGACCACCCCTCAATTGTGATCCATACCCGGATATGCGGAGAACCAGCTCGGCGCCCGGCGGCCGTCATCCGGGCCGCAGCCCTTGAAGAGCAGCCCTCGGCGACACCGCGCGGGGCGGCGTGCGCGGCCCGGATGGGCCGTGCGGAGGCCGAGCGGACTGGAGTGCGTGGTGGGCCGCGGGAGCGTGCGGTGGCGAGGAGGGCGGATCCGCCTTATCACTGCCGAACGTCACGGTCAGTATCCGGCGGGTGTGAGAGATCTGACGGTGAGGGGAGATTTGGCGTTTTACCGCGCCGCTACTTGACGTGAATGCGGCATCATTGCACTTTTCTTACGTATGCCTCCCTCTTGGAGGCATTCGCTCACCACCGGGAGAGGTGCATGCAGGTCACGCTCTTGGGCTCGGCGGATCCGCGCGGCGGACACGGGCCGGTCGGCTCCACCCACCGGGTGCGCGGCCCGCCCCTGCCCCCGTCCGGCACCCAGGGTGAGGTGCCTGAGCGGTGGACTTCTCTATGCAATCGTCGCCCCAGCGGCAGATCGCCGACGCATCTATCGCCTCTCACCGCCGCGAACACGGGCAAGATCCGTACTACGCGGGGACCCCCCTGGAAATGGAATGATCTTGCAGTCGGTGACAAAACGATTCAGTGCATGCCGAGGAGGATCCCCGTGTTGGATGCGGTCGACGCCGTGCTCGTCCGCGAGCTCCAGCGTGATGGCCGAGCGACGTTCCAGGCGCTGGCCGACCGCGTCGGTTTGTCCCGTACGGCAGTACGGGCCCGCGTGCAGAGCCTCCTTGAAACGGGGGTCGTCCGCGTGGTCGGCATCGTCCACTCCAGAGTCGTCGGCACGGGCGCGATCGGGCACGTCTCGGTCACCGTCGACGGCGCGGCGCGTGGCGTCGGCCAGGCCATCGCCAAGCGCTCGGCGGTACGGTTCGCCGCGGTGATCGCGGGGCGGTTCGCCCTGATCGCCGAGGTGCGGGCCCGTGACGACGACACTCTGGCGGCCGAGCTGGACGAGATCCGTCGGACGCCGGGCGTACGGGCCGCCGAGGTGTTCCGCTCCGTCGTGGTGGTGCGGGACGCCTACTCCGTCGTCCGGGAGCTCGGCGAGGTCACGCTGGACGACATCGACTGGCGATTGCTGCGCGAACTGCAGCGTGACGGCCGGGCCCCCTACACCCGGCTGGCCGGGATCATCGGGCTGTCCCAGGCCGCTACCCGGGCCCGGGTGGTCCGGCTGATGCGCTCGGGGGTCATCCAGGTGACCGGCCTGGCCGCCCCCCTCGCACTGGGCTCCGCCGAATTGGCCGGTTTCGGCCTGTCGGTCTCGGGAGCCTCCGGGGGAGCGCGGCGGGTGGCCGAACAGGTCGCTCGGCAGGAGGGCGTCCGATATCTCGCCACGGGGTTCGGGCGCTACGACATCGTCGGCCAGGTGGAGGCCGGGTCGCGGGGGGAGCTGGTCGAGGCCCTCGATGCGATCCGGGCGATCCGTGGTGCGACGCTGCGCGAGTCCTGGCACCACCTGGACATCGTCAAGGAGTCCCACGCCACCGAACTGCCCGGCACGTCACCCTTCTGACCCTCCGCCGTGATCACACGATCGACCCAGCGTCGATCGCGTGATCACGGCGGGTGTGGGGGTCGGGTGGGTATGGACTCCATTTTTTGGGGTATTCGGACACACAACTGCAAAAGTTCTTAACATCGACTTTTGGGATAACCCCGCCTAACTCGCAAATGTCAGCGGACGATTCCCGCTATGTCCAAGACCGGTACGGCTTGTTGCCATACCTTCAATGCATGAATCTGCGGCAGCTGCGGTATGTGGTCGCCACCGCCGACCACGGAACCATGACGTCGGCCGCGCAGGCCCTTTACGTTGCCCAGCCCGCGCTGTCCCGGGCCATCCGGGAGCTCGAGCGTGAGCTCGGCATCGAACTGTTCGCGCGCTCCGGGCGGGGTGTGGTGCTGACCGTGGCCGGCGAGGAGGTCGTCCGGCAGGCGCGCATCGCCCTGGACGCGACCGACGCCATCGAAGCGGTCTCGGCGGCGCGCGGCAACGGGCGGGGCGCCGAGCTGCGCGTCGCGGCGGCGCCCACACTGGAGCCGGAGCTCACCGGCCGGCTGCTGCCGCGCTTCTCCCAAGACCAGCCCGCGGTCCGGGTACGAGTGGTCCGGTGCGACGGCAGGGAGGCCGTCGGGGCCGCCGTCCGGGCCGGCCAGGCCGACCTGGCCATCACCGACCTGCCGGTGCCCGGCGATCTGGCGGCACACCCCTTCGAGCAGCGGGAGGTCGTGCTGATCTCGCCGCCCGGTCTGAAGCTCCGCGATCCGGTGCCGCTCGTCGTGCTCGACGGCATGCGCCTGATCATGCCGGCGCGGGGGAGCGCCCGCCGGGCGGAGCTGGAATCCATGCTGGCCCGGATCGGAGCCAGCCCGGTGGCCGCCATCGAGTCCGACGAGCGAGGGTCCTGGCTGGGCTGGGTGCGTGCCGGCATGGGTTCGCTGCTCTGGTATCGCAATCAGGTCGAGGACACCGAGGGCGTCGTCGTCCGGTCGTTCCTCCCCCCGATCACCCGCACGATCGGCCTCGTGCACGCGCACCGGCCGCTGCCGCCGGTGGCCCGGGACTTCCTTGCCTTTGCCAAGGACCAGGGCTGATCACGAGCCGCCGAATGGCTCGGCCGCGGTGTCCGGCAGAATTTGGCTGATGGGGCAGCACGCGCAGCCCCAGAGGCTACGGGGGGCACCCGATGGAGGCGACGCACGCACTCCAACTGCTGGCGGTGCCGGTGGCGGCCGTCGCGGTGGCGGCCCTGGCCCGGCGGTTCGGCCTGTCGATGGCTCCTGTGCTCGTGGTGGCCGGGCTGCTGGCCTCCGCTGTGCCGGGTATGCCGGAGTTCACGCTCGATCCGCAGTTCGTGCTGTTCGTCTTCCTGCCGCCGCTGCTGTTCGCGGCGGCCTGGCAGAGCTCCTATCGCGACCTGAGGACCAACCTCCGGTCGATCGCCTCGCTGTCGGTCGGGCTGGTGCTCTTCACGACCTTTGCCGTCGGCTGGGTGGCGCATCTGATCATGCCGAGTCTTCCGCTGCCGGCCGCATTCGTGCTGGGCGCCGTCGTGGCCCCGCCCGACGCTGTGGCCGCGGTGAGCGTCGCGCAGCGGCTCGGGTTGCCCCGCCGGGCGGTGACCATCCTGGTCGGCGAGAGCCTGTTCAACGACGCCACCGCGTTGACCGTGTTCCGGGTGGCCGTCGCCGCCGCGGTCGGGGAGGGCGTGACCCTGCTGGAAGGCACGGAGCGCTTCGTCTATGCGGCGGTGGTCGGCGCGGTCGTGGGTCTCCTGCTCGGGCCGCCGCTGCACTGGCTGCGCGGGCGGCTGGACGATCCACTGGTCGAGACGGCGGTCCCCATCCTCGCTCCGTTCGCCGCCTATCTGATCGCCGAGACCGTGCAGGCCTCCGGGGTGATCGCCGTGGTGGTCAGCGGTCTCTACCTCGGGCACAGGTTCGCCGAGTCGCCCGCCGCCACCCGGCTGCTCGGCATCTCGTTCTGGCGAGTCCTGGTGTTCATGCTGGAGTCGGTGGTGTTCCTGCTCATCGGCCTGCAGCTCGCCGCGGTCCTGGCGAGCCTGTCGGACCGCAGCTGGCCGAAATTGGCGTGGTACGCCCTGGCCATCTTCCTCACGGTCGTCGTCGCCCGGTTCGTCTGGGTCCTTCCTGCCGCCTACATCCCGCTCTGGTTGTCGCGGAGGGTCCGGGAAGGTGAGGCGGGTTTGGGATGGCAGCACCGGGTGATCATCTCGTGGGCGGGAATG
>JAOPYO010000430.1 GCA_025964575.1 Actinomycetes bacterium | reverse complement strand
CCACCAGGAGCCGCTCGAAGATCGGGCACTGGTGGAGGAAGCGGGTGTACTCCTCTTTGGTGCAGAAGCCCATGACCTTCTCCACTCCGGCGCGGTTGTACCAACTCCGGTCGAACAGCACGATCTCCCCGGCCGCCGGCAGCTGCTCGATGTACCGCTGGAAGTACCACTGCGTACGCTGGCGCTCGGTCGGCGCGGGCAGGGCCGCGACCCGGGTCACGCGGGGATTGAGGTACTCGGTGACCCGCTTGATCGTGCCGCCCTTGCCGGCCGCGTCGCGTCCCTCGAAGACGACGACCAGGCGGGTGCCCTCCGCGCGTACCCATTCCTGCAGCTTGACCAGCTCACCCTGCAGCCGCAGCAGTTCCTTCTCGTACGGCTTGCGTGGCAGCCGGTCATCCTTCGCGGCTCTTGTGCTGTTCTGCGAACTCACCGGCGACGCCCCCTGCAGAGGTAGATCTTGTGGTCCTACCGTAATCCTGAGTCCAGAAACCTGAACCCGTGGGAACCGGGGCCTGCGAACATCCGTGTCACTTTATGAAGACCTGTCCATACCCCTATCCATGGAGGAGGCCGGTGATGAAGAGACTGATGTTAACCGGGGCACTCGCCCTCGGGTTGTTCGCGACCGGATACGGCGCCGTAGGCGCGAGCGGGGCCACCAAGACCGCACAGCTCGGCGGTGCCCCGGCATTGTCGGCACCCGTCTCAGGAGCTCTGGTCCCGACGCCTCCGGCCCCGACGGCCCCTACGCCTCCGACGGCCCCTACGGCTCCGACGGCTCCGGCCAAGTCGGCCAAGACGGCCAAGGTCCAGCTGGGTCAGACCAAGTACGGGAAGGTCCTGACCGACGCCAAGGGCCGCACGCTCTACCTCTTCGAGAAGGACACGAAGACCGAGTCGTACTGCACGGGGGCCTGCGCGAAGGCCTGGCCGCCGTATGTCACCCAGGGCCGCCCGGAGGCTGGGGCCGGCGTGAAGGCGAGCCTGCTCGGCACGCTCAAGCGGACCGATGGCACCACCCAGGTGACCTATGGAGGCCACCCGCTCTACTACTTCATCAAGGACACCGCGCCCGGTAACGCCAATGGCCAGGACGTCAAGGCCTTCGGCGCTGACTGGTACGTCGTCGGCCCCGACGGCAAGAAGGTCAAGTAGTACCACCGGTCGTGGAAGTGCCGCGGGACGATCACCCGTGTCGGTATGTTCGGAGACAGGCCTGGACCGAACGCCATTCGGAGGATCTGTGGACTACCGCGTCGTGTCGATCATCCGTGATCATGCTCGTACCCGAGGTGACGCTCCCGCGCTCACCGGCGACGGCAGGACCGTGTCCTACGGCGAGCTGGACGAGCGGTCCAGCCGGCTGGCACGGGCGCTGCTGGCCGCCGGTCTCAGCTCCGGCTCACGCGTGGGTTACGTCGGCAAGAACGCCCCGGAGTACTTCGATCTGCTGTTCGGCGCGGCCAAGATCGGAGCGGTCCGGCTCCGGCCAACTGGCGGCTCACTCCCGCCGAGATCGCCGCCGTCATCGGTGCCGCGCATGCGGCCCTGACCATTGTCGATGCCGAGTTCGCCGCACTGGCCGACGAACTGCCGGGCGAGGTCGTCCTCACCGGAGGGGAGTACGAAAGGTGGCTGGCCGCCCACCCGGCCGTTGATCCGGGCTTTACCGGCGAACCGGATGACATCGTGGTGCAGCTCTACACCTCGGGTACCACGGGTGTCGCCAAGGGCGTCCAGCTCGACAACGCCAACTTCTCGGTGGGGGAACGGATGGCGCGGCGATGGTGGCTGGACGCGACGTCGGTCAGCCTGGTGCCCATGCCGTTGTTCCACATCGGCGGCACCGGCTGGGCGCTAGCTGCCGCTGCCTCCGCCGCCACCTAGTTGGGTTGCGCCGCCGCCGCTACCGCCTGGTTGGGTTGCGCCGCTGCCGCCCCCGCCGTCACCTGGGTGTGTTCCGCCGCTGCTGCCGCCCCCGCCGCCCGGTTGGGTTGCGCCTCCGCCACCGCCTGGCTGGGTTGCGCCCCCGCCGCCCGGTTGGGTTGCGCCTCCGCCACCGCCTGGCTGTGTTGCGCCGCCGCCTGGCTGGGTTGCGCCCCCGCCGCCCGGTTGGGTTGCGCCTCCGCCGCCGCCTGGCTGTGTTGCGCCTCCGCCGCCGCCTGGCTGTGTTGCGCCGCCGCTGTCACCTGGGTGTGGTGCGCCGCTGCCCGGTTGGGTTGTGGCGCCGTTGCCCGGCTGTGTTCCGTTGCCACCAGGCGGTACCGAGGCTCCCCCGGAATCAGCGGGTGCAGATGGGCCTGTACTGCCGGATGCGGGTGCGGAGGGGCCTGTGCCGCCGGGTGTGGGTGCGGACGGACCTGTGCTGCCGGCCGGTGCCGACGATCCTGGGCTGCCGGGTGCGGGCGCCGACGACGGGTTGCTCTGGCCGGGCTGTCCGGGGGAGCCCCCAGGGACTGGGGAGGACGCAGCTGGGCTGGGGGGCGGGGTCGTGGGTGGTCCATCGTTTCGCCCGTTGGTGCCGGGTGGGCGCACGAAGGCCACGGTGCCGCTCGGTTCGACGAGCGTGAACGACTCGACCTTCTTCGGTACGACGATGACGACCTTCTCGGGCGAGAAGGTCGGCCACGACACGCCGGAGTACTTCCCCTCGTCAGGTTTGATGTCCTGGGCCGGAGGGGTCAGCGGGTTGCCGCAATTGCACTTCACGATCGGTGTGCCCTCGTTGTTGACGAGGATGCCGACCCCGGCCTGCAGGAGGGCTGTGAGGCTAGTGGCGTGACCGTCCCGGTAGCCGTGGTTCGTCACCAGGGTGTCGGTCCGCAGAATCACCGGAGTCAGTTTTGAGACGAAGCCCGGGATGTCGGCGGGGGAGATGTGGTGGACGTTGGCCCAGGCGGCCGCCTTGGCCGGCTGAGACTGCAGGAACGACGCCAGCTTGCGGGCGTCGCAGTTCGTGGCATGCCGGGTGCCGCCATAGAGACCGGGCTGGTCGCCCGTGTGTACTCCACCGGCAGGGCTCTGTCCACCGGCTTTGCCCTGTCCACCGGGCTGGCTCTGTCCACCGGGCTGGGTTCCCGTTGGCATGCTCTTATGGTCGGTGTTCGCGACGAGAGTGTACGCATCGGGACCTGGATCGCCCACCGCCAACCGGGTGATGTTGTGGCCGACGTCGCCGCACGCCGCCAGCCCGCCGCAGGCGAGTAGAAGTGCGGCCATCGCGTATGTGTGGTGTTTCAAGATTACCTTACCCATGAGATATCTCCCCGTTAGTTAATCGGGCCTCCTATAGTCTTAGATGTCGTACTAAGGTGTTTTGTGCCCGATCCAACGGGGGTAATTCACTATGCAGGCCGCACGTCCACTCGTAGCCGGTGATCCGGTGCGGTTGGGGGCGTACGCGCTGGTAGGGCGGCTGGGCGCGGGTGGGCAAGGTGTCGTCTATTTGGGCGCCGATTCATCCGGAAGACAAGTCGCGGTAAAGCTTATGCATGCCCAGTTGATAGAGGACAGCGCCGCCCGAGGAAGGTTCGTCAGGGAACTCGCCGCGCTTCACCGGGTGGCCGGATTCTGCACCGCGCAGGTGCTGGACGCCGATATGGCGGGGGCGCAGCCGTACATTGTCAGCGAGTATGTTCCGGGGCGTTCACTGCAGGATTTGGTGGTCGGAGAGGGACCGCGTACGGGTGCCGATCTGGAGCGGCTGGCGATCGGGACGGTCACGGCGCTCACCGCGATCCACCAGGCGGGCATCGTGCACCGCGATTTCAAGCCGCCGAACGTCCTGATGGGCCAGGACGGCCCGCGTGTGATCGACTTCGGTATCGCACTGGCGCTGGACAACTCCGGCACCATGACGAGCCAGATCGTGGGGACCCCGGCCTATATGGCTCCGGAACAGTTGGTGGAGACCGGGATCGGCCCGCCCGCCGACCTGTTCGCGTGGGGCGCCACCATGCTGTATGCCGCCACCGGCCACTCGCCCTTCGAGGCCGGCGCCTACGCCGCGGTGGTTTACCGAATCATGAACGTCGATCCGGACCTGAGCGCGCTGGGCGGGCAACTGGCCAACGTGGTGGGCCACTGCCTGGCCAAGGATCCGGTGGACCGGCCGGGCGCCCAGGAGGTTCTGCTACAGCTGATCGGCCAGACCGCGCCCCTGGCGTCTCATCCGGCGACCGTGCCGGTACCACCTCCCCAGCACTTCCCCACGTCGGCGCCTTCGCGGGAGAGCGTCCCCGTCCTGGCTCCCCCTCCGCCTCAGGTGCCCGAGCACCTGCTGGCTCCGGGGCCGACTCGGACCTTCCAGCCACCGCCATCGGCGCCGGTGCCGGCGACCAGGAGCCTAGGCCGCTCCCCGGCGGTGGTCACCGGGTTGGCCCTTGCCGTTCTGCTGTCGATCCTGGACCTCGTCGCGCTCGGTCCGACCGCGTTCGATCCCCTTCCCCGCCTGGGCGCGGCCAAAGCGTCGTCCTCCCTTCTGGCCAACGCGGCCTTCGCGGGGCTGGGCGCGGCCACTCTGGTCGCCGCCATCGGCGCCTGGCGCGGCAGCAGGACCGCGGTCTGGGCGATCATCGCCCTACGGGCCGTGCGCTGCGGGCTGTGGTTCGCATGGATCAGCAGCGGGGTCCGGGTGCAGGGCAATGCGATCGCCCTTCATACGGTCGTGCCTGCCATCGTGATCGCCCTGCTCTGCTGGGGGCTCTGGCGGACCCGCAGGACATGACGGTGCGGGGCTCTCAGTGCCCGCAGCGGGGGTCGTCGGCATGCTCGTGCGGCGTCTCCCCCGCGGGGACATGCCTGGGCCCGTGGGGATCCTCGCAGTGGAACGTTCCCGAGTCCTCCGTGTGCGCGTGATCGACCTCGAGCGTGGTGTGGCTGATGCCGTACGACGCTTGCCCCGGGCTCCGCCGGGTCAGACGCCGGTGTGTCCTTCGGCGTCGAAGTCGCCGCTCCAGGCCCAGGCCAGCGCCCTCGGCAGCCCCCACCGGCCGAGCTCGGTGAGCCGGCCCTGCCCGTCGATCGCGCCGGTCGCCTCCCAGAGCTCCAGGAGGTAGGCGAAGCCCTCCTCGAGGATCTCGACGTCGTCCGGGTCGGCCTCGCCCGCGATTTCAGGGCACTCGTCGGCGTACGCCACCAGGTCGGCGGCCTCGGCGGGGGCGCCCACCCCGGCACGCACCAGCCCGATGACGGCTCCCAGCCAGTCCCCGGGCTGCAGCGCCATGATCGTGGACTGCCGCTGGACGGACATCGGAGTGTCACCCAGGCCCGCGATCAGCGAGCCGCTGGCACCGATCCACAGCTCGCGATCGTCGGCAGGGGGCGCCGCGGTCCAGCCCGCCCCGCCCGGAACATAGGTGTAAGGGGTGGTCTTCGCGGCGATCCCCGCACGGATCCGCGCGGCGGCGGCGTGCAGGTCGCCCTGTGGCGGGGCGGTCTCCCGGAGCTCGGGAAGCGCCTCGCGCAGGACCTCGACGGCTCCATCGTCGGCCTGGTCCCAGTCGTCCAGGAACTCGTCCTCATCGAAGTCGAAGAGCTCCACGAAATCCGCATCGTCGAGGTCCGCGGACGCGTCGTTGTCGGCGTCTCGCGGCACGAAGGGCGTCACGTTGCTGTCGTGACGGTCATCGTCCTTTGCCATGTGACCACGTTAGCGACCTTGCGCGTTTCGTTCCGACCATTCCTTGAGGTCGCGGCGTTCGACCGCGGCGGCCATCAGGTCGGGGAACACGTCGGGCGTGCAGGCGAAGGCCGGCACCCCCAGGGCGGCCAGCGCCGCCGCGTTGTCGTGGTCGTACGCGGGCGCGCCCTCGTCCGACAGGGCCAGCAGCACCACGACCTGGATCCCGGCGCTCGTCATCGCGGCCACCCGCTTGAGCATCTCGTTGCGGACCCCGCCCTCGTAGAGGTCGCTGATCAGCACGAAGATCGAATCGGTGGGGCGGGTGATGATGCTCTGGCAGTACGCGATCGCCCGGTTGATGTCGGTGCCCCCGCCCAGCTGAGTGCCGAACAGCACCTCCACCGGGTCGTGCAGCTGGTCGGTCAGGTCGACGACCGCGGTATCGAAGACCACCAGCGAAGTGCGCAGCGACCTCATCGACGCCAGCACCGCACCGAACACGCTCGCGTACACCACAGAGGCCGCCATCGAGCCGCTCTGGTCGATGCAGAGCACCACATCGCGCTTGACCGCCTGCTGGCGCCGGCCGTACCCGATCAGGCGCTCCGGCACCACGGTCCGCTGCTCGGGCAGATAGTGCCGCAGGTTCGCGCGGATCGTTCGGTTCCAGTCGACATCGCCGGGGCGCCTCGGCCGCAGCACCCGAGCCGACCGGTCCAGCGCCCCGGTGACCGCCGAGCGGGTCCGCTGGGCGAGCCGCTTCTCGAGCTGCTGGACGACCTTGCGGACCACCGACCGCGCCGACTCCTTGGCCCGCTCCGGCATGACCTGGTTGAGGGACAGCAGCGTGCCGACGAGATGCACATCAGGCTCGACCGCCTCCAGCATCTCCGGCTCCAGCAGCATCCGGGTCAGATCGAGCCGCTCCAGCGCGTCCTTCTGCATGACCTGGACGACCGTCGACGGGAAGTAGGTCCGGATGTCGCCCAGCCAGCGGGCCACCTTCGGGGCGGAGGCTCCCAGGCCCGCACTTCGCCGACCGCCGGCGCGGCCCTCACTGCCCCGGCCCGAGCCGTACAGGGCGTCGAGTGCCCCGTCCATCTTGGCGTCGGTGCCTTCCAGGGCGACCCCGCAACTCTCGGCCGCCTCACCCCCCAGGACCAGCCGCCACCGCTTCAGCCGCTCATCTGTGTCCATCGAGTACTCCCTCATTCCTGCCCACCCAGCCGAGGATCTCGGCGACGGTCTGTGCGGCGGGGGTGGCGCGTTCGGCGTCGAGGTCATCGCCGGACGCGGACGTCACCTCGCGGGGAGCCTGGTCCAGCTGCCGGACCCGCTCGCCGATGGAGCGCCGCTCGGGTGCGGCGTACTCGGAGAAGGTCCGGCGCAGCAGCGGCAGCACCTCGACGAACGACTGTTGCCGCAGGCCCGCGATCCACTCGTCGATCAGGCGGAGCAGCGCATCGTCATGGACGAGCACCAGCCCACCGCCGGCCAGGAATCCTTCGATCCACGCGGCGGCGCGGGTGGGCGTCGCACCGACCGACACGGCCCGGGCCATCCGGTCGGCGACGTCGTCGAGCCTTCCGGCGTCCCGCAGCAGCCGGGTCAGTCGCCCCTCGAGCAGCCCGTGCAGCCCGGTCCTATCGATCACGCTGGTCAGGGTGTCCTGCCACCGGGTGACATGATCGATCGTGCCGCCGGAGTGGGGCTCGGTGACCTGCACTGAAGTGCCCGTATCCAGGAGGGCGAGCGCGCCGTTGACCTCGTCGATGTGCTTGAGCAGCAGCCGGGCGGCATCGTCGTCGAGGCCGTTGACGGCGGGGGAGAGGCCGACACAGATTCGCACGACCAGCCCGTCCACGACGGCCCCCAGCGACTTCGTGTCGGTGCCCCGCACGTCGCCATAGCGCAGTGCCCGCACCAGCGAGGGCAGCGCCGCCATCAGATGGGCGACGTCGGTGTCCGCGGCGGCCCGGTCGGCGAGCGCCCGCATGACCTGAGGCAGGGCCAGACCGAGGTCCGCGAGCAGGCAGCGCTCTGCCAGTGAGGTCAGCTGCGGCAGCGCACCCTCGTCCGCCACGGCCCCCGCGTCCGCTCCGGCGGCCAGCCGGGTGGCGAGCGCGACCGCCTTGGCGTTGGCGGCGGTGTGAACGGTCGTTCCCCAGGCGCCTGCTTCGATCAGCTCCACGTCGAACTCGGGCCGCCAGGCCAACGTCCAGGTCTCCCGGAAGGTGCCCTTACTTCTACCGGCCCCCGCCGGCGTCCCCGGCACCCCCCAGCCGATGCCGATCAGTCGCAGCCGGTGCAGCAGGCGGCTTCGGTCCAGATCGGTGGGCTTGCGCAGATCGAGGTCGTGCTCCTTGTCGAGCGCGGTCGGCTTGAGCCGCAGCCGCCGCTGCTCCGCCTGCAGATCTCGCTGCAGCGGCACCATCGGCGTGCTGTCCGGCACGGCCCCGAGCCGTTCCCCGATCACCATCCGGCGCTGGATCAGCTCGAGGGGAAGTTCCGCACCCTCGCACAACACCGACCGGGTGGCCTCGGTGACCTCCTCCAGCCCGGCCAGCGGCCGGCCGCGCAACGCCGCGAGCGCGTCGGCCAGCCGTACGGCCTCGATGATGTGCGCCGAGGAGACCGGCAGGTCCTCCTCACGCAGCACCCGGGCGGCGTCCGTCAGCCAGCGCTCGATCGGCCGGTCCGGCGCCGAGAACAGATGGTGGTACCAGCCTGGTGAGCTCACGCCCGCGCCGTATCCCGACCAGTTGGCCAGCCGCCCGTGGGTCCACGGCACCCAGGTGAGATCGACCTTGACCTTGGGCAGCCCTCGCAGAACCTGGTCGTCCTTCCCGGCGGTCGTGGCGGAGGATCGTGACGTGTCGAGTGCGGCCTCGATCGCCGGGACGTGCCAGGCTCCGCAGACCACCGCCACCCGCTCGAACCCCTCTTTGAGAGCCCGCCGGAGCGTCCTGCGCATGTAGGCCTCTCGCCGTTCCTCCCGTCGCGTGTAGTCCTCCGGCATAGGCGGGGCGTGCTCGCGCAGCGTCCGCATGGCCTCCGCGATCGCCTCGAACGGAGCCGGCCCCGCACCGCGGTGTTCGACGACGTCATCCCACCAGCGTTCGGCGTCGTCATAGCCGGCCGCCTCCGCGAGCCACCCCAGCGGATCCATCCGTACGAGCTCGGCAGGCGCGACCTCCGGCCCTTCCGGGACCTCCGGCCCTTCCGGGACCTCCGGGCTTTCCGGACCGGCTTCCGGTTGCGTCTCCGGATCGTCGGCGAGCTGGTGGGCGGCGGGCAGGTCGCAGAACCGCACGGGCACTCCCGCGCCGACGGCGTAGCGGACGGCGTTCCACTCCGGGGAGAACTCCGCGAACGGCCAGAACGCCGCCCGCCGCTCGGAGCCTCCGGCCGGACGGGTCTCGCCGTCCTCGCCCGTGTCCTCGGGAACGGCACCGGCGGGCTTCACTCCGGGCACGTACGCCAGCAGCGCGACCGGAGGCACCATGCCGGGGTCGGCGGCCAGCTCGACGATCGCGTCCGCCTCCGGTGGCCCCTCGATCAGCACGATGTCCGGTTTGAACTCCTCCAGCGCCCGCCCGAGCGCCCGCGCCGACCCCGGCCCGTGATGCCGGATCCCATAGACCCGCACCGGGGTGGTCCCGGTGGTCAAGAGACCTCCCGGCAGGCGCGGTAGAAGTCGCGCCAGTCGGGGCGTTCACGAATGACGGTCTCGAGGTATTCCTGCCAGACGACCCGGTCGGACACCGGGTCCTGGACCACCGCGCCGACGATGCCGCCTGCCACATCGGCCGCCCGCAGCACACCGTCGCCGAAGTGGGTGGCCAGCACCCGGCCGCTGGTGATGACCGAGATGGCCTCGGCGGTGCTCAGGGTGCCGCTGGGCGACTTCAGTTTCGTCCGGCCGTCGTCGGTGCGGCCCGAGCGCAGCTCGCGGAACACGGTGACGACCCGGCGGATCTCCTCCAGCCCGGCCGGGGTGTCGGGCAGCTCCAGTGACGTGCCGAGCTGGTCGACCCGGCGCGCGACGATGTCGACCTCGTCATCGGCTGAGGCCGGCAGCGGCAGCACGACCGTGTTGAACCGGCGGCGCAGCGCACTGGACAGCTCGTTCACACCCCGGTCGCGGTCATTGGCGGTGGCGATGATCGTGAAGCCCTTACGTGCCTGGACCTCGGTGTTCAGCTCGGGCACCGGCAGGGTCTTCTCGGACAGGATGGTGATGAGGGCGTCCTGCACATCGGAGGGCATCCGGGTGAGTTCCTCGATCCGGGCCACGGCCCCGGTCTGCATGGCCCGCATCATCGGACTCGGCACCAGCGCCCGCTCCGACGGCCCCTCGGCGAGCAGCCTGGCGTAGTTCCAGCCGTACCGGATCGCCTCCTCGGACGTACCCGCCGTGCCCTGGACCAGCAATGTCGAGTCACCGCTGACCGCCGCCGCCAGATGCTCCGACACCCAGGTCTTGGCGGTGCCGGGCACACCGAGCAGCAGCAGTGCCCGGTCGGTGGCGAGCGTCGCGACGGCGACCTCGATCAGGCGGCGCGGCCCGACGTACTTCGGGGTGATGGTGGTGCCGTCGGGCAGTTCGCCGCCCAGGAGATAGGTGGTGGCCGCCCACGGAGACAACCGCCAGCCGGGGGGCCGGGCCCGGTCGTCGTGCTCGGCCAGCCGGGCCAGCTCACCGGCGTACTGCTGCTCGGCGTGCGGGCGCAGCACCGCTTGCTGCGGCGAGGTCATGTGAGCTCCTTCGGTTCTTGGCAGGTTGGATCGGCACATGTGGCGCGGTCGGTCACGTCGGCTCTCGCTGCACCAGCTCCCGCACCATGTCGTGGCGGAAACGCAGGGTCTCGGTCAGCTCGGTGAGCGGCCAGCAGCCGGGATGCCGGCGGCTGAGTTCGTCCAGCCGGGGTGCGATGTGCGGGGTGAGCCGCTCGTCGGCGAGACGGCACAGCTGGGCCAGGAAGCGCGCGGTATCGCTGTGCGGGCCGCCTGCGCCGCCCGCCGGTTCCGCCGCGGCGCCGCGCCGCAGCGCCTCCGCCAGGATGCCGAGCACCGTGTCGGCCAGCGTCCCGATCCAGGGCCCGGGGATGCGGTCCAGCACTCGCAGCAGGTCCACCTTGCCATCGACCCAGCGAATCAGGTCCGCGGCGGCCGCGTCCCGCTCGGGCTCCGGGAGCACCCCGAGCAGGTCGGCCAGGGCCTCGACCTCCTCCAGCACCACCCCGCCCTTGAGGAGCGCCTGCGCCCAGGCGGCGTCGCGCTGTCGTACGGCGGCGCGGGCCCAGCCGAGGTGCACGTCGCGCGCGAAGTCGTGGCGATGGGCAGGCACACGACCTCCATCGGACTCGCCGGACCAGGTGCCCCGAAGAGGACGGTCCAGGTGGTCAGTGGGGTCCGCGCGATGATTTCACGCAGCCACGCGACCCGGGTGCCGATCGGCGCGCCCGAGCGGCCGTCGGGGACGAAGGAACCGGCCGGGTGGAAGGGCACACCGTCGCGCTGCATCCCTTCGTCGTGGTCGTGCGGGGGTTCGACGACCACCCAGGTCTGGGTACGCAGCCGTACGGTCCGGCGCTCCGGCCGCACGCAGGTCCGGGCTCGCTCGGCCATCCGCTCGCCGTATGCGGAGCCGGGCAGCCGGGCCAGCAGGTCGGCGGCGACGGCCCGCACGTCCTTGGCCCGGTCGTCCAGGGCCTGCTCGAGGAATTCCTCGTCAGAGACGGACAGACCATGCTCGAACGTGGACAGGAAGGCCACCCGATCGGCGGCCGGCTCCTTGGCCCAGGTCTCCCGCAAAGCGGTCCGGGCCCTGCCCGGGTCCTCGGCGCGCAGCCCGCCCAGGCGGGTGACCCGCTGGCCTCGGGTGCCGGTCTCCCACACATCGGGCTCCCCGGGCCCGTTGCCCTCGGCCACATCATCGGCGGACGAGCCCGCGGTCCCGGTGTCCGTGGTGACGGCCTCGGTGGTCAGATAGGCCCAGTCGGGGTTCTGCAGGGCCAGCCAGAGCCCGCGCCGTCCGGCCGCCGCGGCGATGTGCGGGCGCAGCATCCGATCACCGCGTCCCTTCTCCAGCAGGTCGGGCAGCAGCCGCGCGGGCACCCGGTAACCGTTCTGGGCGGCGGCGTCGAGCCACTCGGGCAGCATCCGGACCTGCTGCCCGGCCAGGATCTGCTGCAACCGGAGCGCGGCCTCCGGGCCCACGGCGGGCAGGGTCTCGGCAGGGGCGGGCGCGATCGGCTCGGCCCGCAGGGGAAGCAGTCCGGCCCGTCGCCGGACCGTCAGCATCGCCGCCTGGTCGAGCAGCCTTCCTGCCGGATCGCCGCCGTCCGATGCCCTGTCCGGCGCTTCGGCCAGTGGGGGTGCCGGCCGCCGCTGGGTGCCGAGCAGCGCCGCGGTGACGTGCTCTGTCCAGATGCTCACAGGAAGAAAACACCTTCTTCGTCGTGCCAGGCCGACAGTGCCCGTAGCCCGCGGGGGGACCACTCGCCGGCGATGGTCATCGGGCCGCCACCTGAGGCGGCCAGCAGCCGCCACGGGTCCGTGGCGTCGAGGGGGAGGGCGTCCCCGTGTTCGTCGACGAGATGCCGGTCGCGCGACAGCCGTACGTTCTCGAGCACGGCGGGCCAGCGGTCCAGCCACGGGTCGAGGGCCAGCGCCCGCGCGTACTCCCGCAGGAAGTCGCCGACCGTGCTGCCGGGCGGTGCCGCGGGGGCGGGCGCGGCATGCCGGGTGCCGATCAGTGCGCGCAGCGGCTGAGCGCCCGGGTAGAAGGCGAGGTCGGCGTCCAGAGCGGTGCCCACCAGCAGAGAAGCGTCGAGGGCCCGGCCGGGGGCCGCGAAGGACAGCACCAGCGCGGGCCTGCCGGCCCGCAGACCGCGCAGCCAGACCCTGCGGGTGATCAGCCGGTCCTGCTCGGTGTCCCGGATGCCTGTGACGTACCACCGGTCACGGGTCGTCGGGCCGCTCAGCACCTCCTCCTGGCTCATCGTGAAGCCGACCCGGGCCCGTACGGTCTCCTGGAGCGGCTCGGGCAGTTCGGCCCGGCGCTGGTAGGCCCGGGTCAGCAGCCGCAGCAGTGCGTACTCCTCCAGCAGCCGCTCCGGCCAGCCGGCCCCGCCACCCTGGTGGCGGGGGATCGCGGCCAGCGACTTGATCTGGCCCGCCAGCGCCCCGGCCTGTGCGTCGACCAGCCGTCGCGCGGCGTCGTCCCACAACGCGTAGGGCGCGTGCTCCGCCTGGGCGAGCCCGTGCGCGATCTGGTCGCACAGCCATCGGTCGAGATCGTCGATGCCGTCATCGACCCGGCGCTCCCGTCGCTCGGCCGTCTTCGGGTCCTTCTTGGTCAGCCCTTCCTTGGCGGTGCCACTGACCGCGTTCTCGGCCCGGGCCGCCTCGCGGCGCTCCTGAACCTTCTGCGACTTCTCCTGCCGCTGGGTCAGCCACTCGTCCGCCCAGCCGGGCTGGGCACCCGCTGGGACCACGCCGTCGCTCCACAGCAGCAGCAGGCCCAGGGCATGTTTGCAAGGGAACTTGCGGCTCGGGCACGAGCAGCGGAACGCCGGCTCGGACAGATCCACGCAGGCCCGGTAGACGCTGGACCCGCTGCCCTGGCACTCTCCCCAGACCGCCTGCTCGTCACAGCCCGCACCGCCCCATTTGGCGGGCTTGGCCACCCCCGCCGCCGCCTTGCTCGATGACGCGTCCGGTGCCAATCCCAGCACCTGCTCTCGACCCCACCGTTCGCTCACAAATCCGAAACTATCGGCACCCACGGACATTTCCCGGGCT
This sequence comes from Actinomycetes bacterium, assembly GCA_025964575.1. Classification (GTDB taxonomy): domain Bacteria; phylum Actinomycetota; class Actinomycetes; order Streptosporangiales; family Streptosporangiaceae; genus Actinomadura_E. The sequence goes on along the minus strand of JAOPYO010000430.1, from coordinate 25,660 downwards.
TTCCCGAGCGCCGCCGCGAGGCCGGGGGGAGTCACGGTCGGTTATTCCGTCGCACCCAGCCGACCTGCCCGATAACGTCCTGGACATGCTGATTCATCCTTGGGACGCTGCGGTGGATGACGAGGAGTGGCGGTTCTGGCTTTCCGCTGGCCGGGACTTCGGCCAGCTGATCGCCTCCGGTCGGGGCAGAGAACTGCCGATCGTGGTGCCCACGCACTTCCTGTACGACGGGGAACGCACGGTTCGGCTGCACCTCGCCAGGCCCAACCCGGTCTGGGCTCATCTGGAGGAGCATCCGCGGGCCGTGCTCACGGTGATCGACGAGCATGTCTACGTCCCCGGGGAATGGAACGCCAACGAGGGCCAGCCGGCCGAGCAGGGCGTGCCCACGTCGTACTACGCCACGGTCCAGCTGGCCTGTGACGTGCGGATCGTGGACGACCCGGCAGATAAGACCCAGATCCTCAACGCGCAGCTCGGCCACTTCGAGCCGTCCGGTTCGACGCGGGCTCTCGTGGAGGCCGATGACCGGCTCCTGTCCGGAATCCGCGGGCTCGAGCTGACCGTCACCGCTGTACAGGCCAAGTTCAAGTTCGGCGGCAACAAGAAGCAGCCGGTGCGAGAGCGGGTCGCCGGGCGGTTGGCAGAGCGCGGCTCACTCGCGGACGAGCGGGCCAGAGGCCACCTCCTCCGCCGATCCGGCTCGTGATCACTGGCCGGGCAGGTGGGGGAACGCGGACGTGTCGGGGGCGAGGAGCTTGCCGCCGGCCAGCAGCGACACCAGGGCGATGAGTCCGAACAGGAACACCCACGTGAGGCCGGGCACCCCGGTGAGGTGGGCCAGCTGGTCGGCGTCGGAGCCGGGCGCCATGCGCCGGGAGCGCAGCCGCTGCAGTTCGATGACAGGGCGGGCGCCGGCGAACAGCAGGAACCAGGCACCCAGATAGGCGAACCCGGCCTGGATCTCGGGGTTGCCCAGCCAGGACACCGCGAAGATGATCGCCCCTGTCCCGACGACGGACAGCACGCCATAGGCGTTCCGGATCATGATGAGCATCAGGATGAGCAGCCCCAGTGAGGCCCACAGCATCAGCGTGATGCGGCCCAGGCTGAGCAGGCCGGCGAAGCCGAGACCGAGCAGCGGGGGAGTGATGTACCCCGCCATCGCGGTGAAGACCATGCCCGGCCCATGTGGCTTGCCCCTCGACACCGTGACCCCGGACGTGTCGGAGTGCAGCCGTACCCCGTCCAGCTTGCGCCCGGTGAGCAGCGCCACCAGCGCGTGACCGCCCTCGTGCGCGATGGTCACGACGTTGCGGGCGATCCGCCAGGTCGGACCATGGGCGACCGCGAGGAGCGCGAGGATGCCGACCACGATCACCAGCCACCAGGGCGGATCGGGCTGGGTTCCGGTCACACGGTCCCAGAGCTGGCCAAAGTTCGCTGTATCCACGTCCGCCCTCGGGGGTTGTTCTCGTCGGGGTTTGCCCCAAAGACTAGGACGCCGGGGCACCTCCTTACGTTCGGACGTGAATCCATGAGTCCTGCCCATCGGCGAAGCCGGCCGTTCGGATCTCTTCGGCTCTCGGGGGAACCGGCGCCGTATCCTGCCAGTCAGAGCAATGCCTGGGCGGTTTCCGGCCAGGGTCGTTATCTTGTGCTGTTCGTACACATTGAGGTGACCGGTGCGTTCGCAATCAGGTCCGTGGTTCCGTCTTGCTTGATCACGGCATGGGCCGGCGCGCGACTGGAGGTTGGCGGAGTTGAGCGGTCAGCGGCGTCCCGGTCTGCCGGAAATCATGCGCACATCCCTGCGCGCGGTGTTCCGGCGGGACCGTGTGACCGGACAGGTGGCGATAGGTCTCGTCGGCGTGCTGGCCGTGACCGCGGTGGTCTTCGGCGTTGGCCTGGCCAGCGCGAGGTATCGCGTCTCGGACATCGGGGCGTGGCTGAGCGCGACCAAGAAGAACTCGATCGTGCACGCCAACGGGCTGGCCGGGAAGGTCGACGGCAAGGGCCAACTGCCCAAGGGCATGGCCGGGCACCAGATCGAGGTCCACCAGGACGGCAACACGATCCTGCTGGTCGACAGGCAGACCGGTGTCGTCGCCAGGATCGACCCCACGACCTTCGACGTAGGCAGGGGCAGCGCGCTGGGCAGCGCCGAGGGCCTGCGCATCGTGACGGGGTCCGGCTCGGCCTACGCGCTGGACCATCTCAAGGGCACCGTGCAGCGGATCGACCCGATGACCCTCGGGGCGGTGGGCGGGGAGTCTCAGCTGACCGCACCGCTGGGCAGCGCCGCCATCGACGGCAAGGGCGTCCTCTGGGTACCGGAGGGCAACACCGGGCACGTGGTCCCCTTCCAGAACGGCCGCCGGTTGCCGCCTGTCATGGTCGGCAGGCCGGGCGACACGCTCGCCCTGACCGTGGCCGCCGGGCTGCCCGTGGTCACCAACTCCACCCAGCCGGCCGCCACAGTGGTCGGTCTCTCGGGGCCGCAGCTCAAGGTGACCCTGCCGTCGGTGGTGAGCGCGCAGAAGCAAGGGGTGCTGGCGCCGTCTGCGGCCGACGGCCAGATCGTCCCGTTGCTGGCTCCCGACCAGGGGGCGCTCATGCTGGTCAACGCGGGGGACGGCACCATCACGTCGGCGACCTTGCGGCTGCCGGCGGGGCATGAGTTCCAGCCACCTCAGGTGCTGGGCGCCCGGGTCTACATCCCTGACACCACTGACGGCGCCCTGCGCGTCTACAACACCATGACCGGCGGCTACGAAAAGACGATCACCGTACCCGAGGCCAGGGGACACCGGAATCTCGAGGTCTTCGTCAAGGACGGACTGCTCTGGGTCAACAACCCCGATGGCGCCCAGGCCGTGGTCGTGGACGGCGCCGGCCAGCCCAAGGCCATCGGCAAGTACGATCCGGATGTTCCCGGCGGCGCGCAGCATCCGATCCCCAAGGCCGGCAACCCTCAGGGAAACCAGGGCGACCCGCACGGCGGTGGCAACGGACCCGGCGGCGCACAGACCCCGCCTCCGGCTCCGAAGCAGACGAAGACCCCCACGCCGTTCCAGCCCCCGGACCCTCCGGCGGCCCTCGCCACCCAGGGTTCGGGTTCGATCACCGTGACGTTCACTCCGGCGGCCGGCGGCGCGAAGCCGACCGGGTTCGCCCTCAGGGACGGAGTGAAGGACTCGGCGCCGCCAGGGACGGTGAGCCCGACGCAGATCGCAGCCGACGCCACCGACCGCACGTTCACGGTGAGCGGTCTGACCTGCGGCACGGAGTACCGCTTCCGTGTCGCCGTGCGGTTCAAGGACAACAAGGGCAAGGACGGGGTGAAGTATTCGGACCCGACCGTCCCGACCTTGTCCTGCAGACCGCCTGGAACGCCGTCCAACCTGCGGTCGGTCGCGCAGAACCATGCCGCCCAGCTCGACTGGGACCCGCCGCAGAGCGACGGTGGAGGTAGGCCGGGCTATCTGGTCTCGATGAACGGGGGCGCCCCCCAGAGCGTTTCGGGCACGCATTTCGCCGCCTCGGGCCTGACCAACGGCCAGACGTACACCTTCGAGGTCAAGGCCCTCAACAAGAGCGGCAACAGTGACGCCCTGTCAGGGGCGGTCACGCTCGACCCGGCGGCCCACGCGGTGACCTACAACGGTCACAACAATGACTACTCGCCCACCTGGTTGCATGTCGGGGAGACTCTCTCCTCCCCGCACGCGGGCCAGTTCGCTCGGTATTTTTCTGGCCCAGTCACCGTGATCTGCCAGGTCAGGAGCGACCACGTCACCGATGCCAACAACTCCAGTCTGCAGAGCAACGTCTGGGACAAGATCAACTATGGCGGCGTGAAGTGGGTCAGTGACCTCTATGTCAACACGCCGGGGTCCAACAGCGGCCAGCTCTCCGGCACGGTCTGGGAGTGCACGTGACGACGGGGAACCACGCCATGACCGATCCGGATGCGCTGGCAGCGCGGTTCGCGCAGATGTTCCATGCGCTGGGCACCAACATCGAGAGGATCATCCGGGGCAAGCGGGAGAAGGTCGAACTCGCGCTGATCTGCCTGCTCTCCGAAGGGCATCTCCTCATCGAGGATGTGCCGGGTGTCGGCAAGACGACGCTGGCCCGAGCCGTCTCGGCGAGCGTCGAGGCCAAATGGGCCCGGATCCAGTTCACCCCCGACCTGTTGCCCTCCGACATCACCGGCGTCTCGATCTACCACCAGGGGAGCCAGACCTTCGAGTTCCACCCAGGGCCGATCTTCGCCAACATCGTGGTCGCGGACGAGATCAACCGAGGCTCGCCCAAGACCCAGTCGGCGCTGCTCGAGGTGATGGAGGAGCGGCGGGTGACGGTGGACGGACACGCCAATCCGGTGCCCCGCCCGTTCATGGTCATCGCGACTCAGAACCCGGTCGACATGGACGGCACCTACCCGCTCCCCGAGGCCCAGCTGGACCGGTTCCTGATGCGGATCTCGATGGGCTACCCCGACCACGCCTCCGAGGTCGCGGTGCTCGCGGGGATGCCGACCGGCCCCATGATCGACGAGCTCCCGGTGGTGGCGGGCAGGGACGACTGCGCCCGGATGATCGAGTTCGCCTCCCGGATTCATGTGGCCCACCCGCTCTACGACTATGTCGTGCACGTCGTCGCCGCCACCCGGCAGCACCAGGAGGTGCGGCTGGGCGCCAGCCCGCGGGCCAGCCTGGCCCTGCTCCGGGCGGCCCGGGTGCGAGCGGCCGCCGCAGGGCGGACTTTCGTACTGCCCGAGGACATCAAGGCGCTCGCGGTCCCGGTGCTCGCCCACCGGCTGATCATCACTCCGGAGGCCGAGCTGACCGGCCGTACCACCGCCGACGTGGTCGCCGAGCTCCTGTCGAACGTCCCGGTCCCGCAGGCCGCCGGAGTCTGAGGCAGATGCTGTCGCCGCTCGGATCTGGGACCGCGGTCGGCTCTGTCCTGCTCTACGCGGCCGGAGCCTGGCTCGGCTATCCCGAACCGGCCGTGCTGGCCGTGGCAGGACTGGTCGCGGTGGGCGTCGCGGTGCTGTGGACATTGCCACAACCGAAGCTGACGGTGCGGAGGGAGATCGCGCCGCTCAGGGTCGCCCGCGGCGAACCCGCCGTCGGTGTCCTGCACGTCACCAACGCCGGACGCGGCATCCGCGCCGGGCTCACCGCGCACGACGCGGTCGGCTCCACGACGGTCAAGGTCGACATCCCCAGGCTCCGGCCGGGCGGGACGCGCACGGTCACCTACCGGCTGTCCACCGAGCGGCGCGGCGAGATCCCGGTCGGCCCCCTCCGCGTCGTGCGGGCGGATCCGCTCGGCCTGGCCCGGCGGGTCAGGGAGTACGGCGCGCCACAGACCCTCCTGGTCCGGCCGAAGACCGCCGCACTGCCACTGCTGCCGTCCGGTCGCGCCCACCATCTGGAGGGGCCCACCACCGACCGGGCCCCCGCGGGCACGGTCACCTTCCACGCCCTGCGGGAGTACGTCATCGGTGACGACCTGCGGCACGTCCACTGGAAATCCAGCGCCCGCACCGGGACCCTCATGGTCCGCCAGCTGGTCGACGCCAGTCTGCCCAACACCACGATCGTGATCGAGACGCGGCCCGCCGCCTGGGCGGATCCCGAGGACTTCGAGCTGGCGGTGGACGCGGCGGCCTCGGTCGCGGTCGGCGCCTGCCGGACCGGTTTCCCGGTGCGGATCCTGACCGGCGCACGCTCCGGCCCCACCCAGGTCCTTGAGACCCGGGGCGGTCCCGAGGACGCCGAGACCGTCCTCGACTGGCTGGCCCGGGTGGCACTGGCGGAGAGCCCGCACTCGACCGTGGACCTCGTACGGCGGGTACGGGCCGGCGGTTCCCTCGTGGTCGTCGTCCCGGGCGATGCCGAGCTGAGCCGGATCGCCGTCGTCCGTCATCGCTTCGACCGGGTCGTGGTCCTGCGGGTCTCGGCTCGGCCGGGACCACAGGCGAGGATGCCTGGCGTCACCATCATCGATGTCCCCGGTCTCGACGAGTTCGCCGCGTCCTGGCGGCGGGAGACCCGGCGATGATCCGGCGCTATCTCTCCCTCGTCGTAACGGCGGCGCTGGTCGCCACAGCCGGGCTGGCGTTTCACCGGGTCTTCGGCTGGGGCCCGATCATCCCCGTCATCGCGGTCGCGACGCTGGTGCCGGCGCTGCTCTCGGCGCTGCTGTCCGGTCCCAGGCGGAGCCGTACGGCACAGCCCGCAGCGGCGGGCTCCCGAAGGTGGCCGCTGTGGATCTCGCTGGTGCTGACGATCTGCGCGTGGACGGCCACGGTCTGCCTGACGTTGTTCCGGGACCGGCTCTCCGACGGGTCGGTGCCGCAGGCGATCGGCTCCGGGCTCCGGGACTCGTGGGAGTCGATCCTCACCACGCTGCCGCCCGCCCCGGCCCGGCCGGAATTCCTCGTGCTCGTGCACGTCGTCGTCTGGCTGGCCGCGTTCGCCTCCGCCGAGCTCGCGCTGCGTACGTCCGCACGCGCCGCCCCGGTGCTCCCCGCGCTGGCGGCCTTCACGGTCGCCCTGTTGCTGGGCGTGGACGGACCGGGTTCGAACGTGCCGATCGCCGTCGCCCTGGTGGCCCTGCTGGTCGTCCTGGTGCTCGTACGCTCCGAGGAGCCGGGGCCGGGCCGGCTCGCCCTGGGCCTGCCCATCGCGCTGGTGCTGGGTCTGGTCGCATTCCTCGCGGGCCCGTACCTGCCGGTCAGCGGCGAGCCGTACGATCCGCGCAGCCAGGTGGCGGCGCCCCCGCCGCAGCGGCGGGACAGCGTCAGCCCGCTCGACCGGGTGTCGGCCTGGGTGTACAGCCCCGACCAGCAGATGTTCACAGTCAGGGCGTCGCGGGCGGAGAACTGGCGCCTGGCGGTGCTCGACCATTTCGACGGCGTGACGTGGACGTCGTCGGCACGCTTCGTGCCCACCGGCAGCCAGGTGCCGCCCGCGCCCGAGCCGGGACGGCGGCGGACCGTCGACCAGCAGATCACCATCCAGGAACTCCCCGGCGTCTGGGTACCGGCCGCCGACCGGGTCCGCAGCATCGACGGCCTCGGCGTCGCGGTGGACACCGGCAGCGGGACCCTCGCCGCCGGACAGCCGCTGCACAGCGGCCAGACCTACCGGGTGACCTCGTCGGTACCGGAGTGGACCGCCGATGAGCTGGCCGGGGCCGCGCCGGCCCAGGACGGCGAGGCCAGGGCCGCACTCGAGCTTCCATGGGGGCCGGGGGCCACCAAGGCGCCACCGGAGCTGGCCGATTTCCGGCAGCTGGCGCAGCAGGCCACGCGGGGCGGTTACACCCCGATCCAGCAGGCGAGTCAGTTGCAGACCTGGCTGAGTGGCCGGGGGAAGTACGACGTGACCGCGCGGCCCGGTCACAACTACGCGCAGCTGCGGTACTTCCTGGTCGAGAACCACGAGCGCGGCACCTCCGAGCACTTCGCCACCGCGTACGCGGTGATGGCGCGGACCCTCGGGTTGCCCACCCGCGTCGTCGTCGGTTTCCGGCCCGGCGAAGCCACCGGTGGCCTTCGGCAGGTGACGTCGGGCGACGTGCTGGTCTGGCCCGAGGTGAAGTTCGCCCGGCTCGGCTGGGTGCCCTTCTACCCGACCCCGGAGAAGATCGGCAGGGGCGCGTCCGGTTCGGTCGCGGCGGGGGAGACTCAGCAGAAGCTCGAGAACATCCAGAAGAACGCGGCCTCTCGTCAGGGGGGCAGGGGGCCGGGCGTGAGCAACGTCACGACGCCGCCCCGGCGGCTCACGATCGTGCCCGGCTCGTCGACCCCGTGGTGGGTGTACGTTCTCGTCGCCATCTTCGGGTTGATCCTTGTGTACGTCGTGGTGGTGCTCCTGGTGCCGTTCCTGCGCCGACGTCGTCGCCGGTCCTGGCCGACGCCTTCGGAGCGGATCACCGGGGCGTGGCTGCAGGTGGTCGAGCACCTCGGGGACGTGGGGCTCTCCGGAGTTCGGACCCTCACCGCGCATGAGGTCGTACATTTCGGGACGCGTTCGGTGGGTGAGCCCGCCGTGGGCCATCTGCGGCCGCTGGCGGACCTGGTCAACCGCTCACGTTTCTCCTCATCCGCGCCAGGGCCGCATGCGGCGGAGATGGCCTGGCAGCACTGCGACGCCGTCGGCCGCCTCGTCACCGAACGGGCGGGCCGGTTCTACCGGATGCGCCGTCGGTTGCATCCGCGCTCCCTCTCCCGGAAGGATCCGGTGCGCGTCCACGACGAGGAGAATCCGTCGCGCTGACCAGTACGGGCTCGGCTCAGCGGGTGCAGACCGGGTGGGCCATGGCGTACTGCGGTTTGGGGTTGAAGGCGAGCAGTGTCCCGACCGTGAAGCAGTGCGGGGAGCCCGCACGCAGGTTGCCGACGATCGTCGTCGTGGTCCCGAAGTCCAGGGTGATCGGCGTGGGCCTGTCGCGCTCCTTGACGAGCAGGGGGAAGCGGTTGCCGCGGCTCAGCTTCCACCGCAGCCGTACGCTCGTGCCGTTGCCCAGCGGGGTCGCGGTGACCGCACGGGGCCTGGCAGCATCGACCTCCGCGGGGGTGAACCGGGCCTGGCCTCCGGCCGTGGGGGCCGAGGGGGCGGTGGCGTGCGGCGTGGATTGCTCCGTCCTGGGGGTGCTCTTCCCGCCGAAGGCCACGATGCCGGTGATGCCGAGGGCCAGGCCGCCGACGAGGGCGACGGTCCCGGCGATGATCAGGCCGCGGCGTGGTCCGCCGGTCTCCGCCGGAGCCTGCCCGCGCGGCTCAGGGACGGTGCCGGCCTGGGGATGCCGTTCCGTCGGTGAGGTGACCCCATGGGCCGGCGAACCGGTGCCGGCCTCGGGCGGGGCGAAGGGAGTGTAGGGCGCGAGCCCTACGTCCGGGGTGACGAACGCCGCGGGCACCTGCGCCACCGAAGCCGCTGGGGGGAAGCCGCTATAGGGGGTGGCCGGCCCAGGGAATCCGGGTCCCTGGATCCAGGCCCGCGGGGCTGGGCGGTCGACTAGGTCCGGGGTATGCGGCGTCGGTGGGCGCTCCGACTCGGGCGCGGGCAGGGGACCACTGTGCGCCAGGTCGGTGACGGGCAGACCCAGTTCGGTCTGGACCCGCTGCAGCCGCTGAGCCAGGGCGACAGCGTTCGGGAACCGGTGATCGGGGTTCTTGGCCATCGTCTGCACAATGACCTCGAAGGCTTTCGGAGGCAGGTCGTCGCGGCGGATCGGCGGGGGTGCGTCGTTGAGGATGCGCAACATCAGCGTGGCGAGGCCCTCGCTCCTGGGGCCCTCGAAGGCGGGCCTGCCGGCGAGCAGCTGATAGAGCGTGGAACCGAGAGAGTAAAGGTCGGAGGCCACTCCGGGCGGACGGCCCTCCAGCACCTCAGGAGCGGCGTGGTTGGGGGTGAACGCGCTCGTGTGAGTGGCGTCGAAGGAGTCCACCAGCTGGGCGATACCGAAGTCGGTCAGCGCCGGCTCGCCATAGCGGGAGATCAGGATGTTCGGCGGCTTGACGTCGCGGTGCAGGACGTCGGTCTCGTGGGTGGCGGCCAGTGCTGCGGACATCTTCACCCCGATGCGCAGCACATCGGCCACCGGGAGCGGGCCTTCCTCGTCCAGCCGGTCTGAAAGGGAGCCGTGCTCGAAGTACTCCATCGCGATGTACGGCCGGCCGGTCTTGGTCACCCCGACGTCCAGGACCGTCACCACGTTCGGATGGCCGGTCAGCCGCCCCATGATTTTGCACTCGCGCTGGAACCTCTTCATGGCCCGGTCGTCGACCGCGCTGGTGGACAGCACCTTGAGGGCGACCAGACGGTCGAGGCGCTCCTGGTGGGCGCGATAGACGACGCTGAACCCGCCCTCGCCCACCCTCTCCAGGACGCGATAGCCTGCGACGTCCTCGGTCATGGGGTCCTTCTCAGTCGGGGAACTGCAGGATTCCGACGGCGTACGGTGCGGAACCGTTCCATGTGGGGCACCAGGGTATTACGAGAGCGGAACCGGCGGCCTAAAGCGACGACGGAGCGGCCGCCCTGGGCTCGGCCTGCTCATGAGCGTCGGCCTGCTCATGAGGCTCGGCCGGAGCCACGGCCGGAGCGGGGACGCGGGGCAGGCCGGTCCTGATCTGGGCCAGAGCCGCTCTCAGCCGGGGTCGCATCCACCGCTGGAGCGGCCGCTCGACACAGCGGTGGGTGAGCCAGGCGCCGAGGACCGAGGCCGCGACGATGATTCCCAGTACGGTCCAGCGGCCGAACTCCGGGTGGAGCGCGGAGATCAGCGGCCGGGAGATGGTCTCGTGCACGAGGTAGAGGGGATAGGTCAGGGAGCCGAGCACGGTCAGGCCCCTCCACCGCAACCACGACAGCCGGTGGGTGGAGACCAGCGCCATCACTACGAAGATCGCGGTGATGATGGCGGGTATGGCCTTCTCATCGAGTCCCGGCCAGGTGACGAAGGGGTTCACCTGGCGGACGGAGGAGTAGATCCCCAGCGCCCAGCACACCCCGATCAGGAGCCACATGACCAGGTTGGAACCGTGCCGGTAGATGAGGAAGAACGCCATGCCCGCGATGAAGTACGGGGCGCACGCGGGGATGAGGATCGCCTTCAGGAGCGTGTGATTCGCCTCCTGCGCGAAGGTGCCCGCGAGCAGCCAGGTTCCCATGAAGATGACACAGCCCCGGTAGCTCACACCCCGCCAGACCAGCAGAACGATCAAGGCATAGAAGTGCAGCTCGATCCAGAGAGTCCAGTAGACGGGCTCTGACTCGGGTGCTCCGATCCCGTCCTGGAGCATCGTGAGGTTCGGCAGGAGGCGCAGCAGCGGCCCCTCCTTGCTCACGGGGTAGCCCGGGGCGATGCCGCTGCCGAGGAAGACGAGCAGTGTCAGCACGACGCTGAACCAGTAGGCGGGGAAGAGCCGCACGAATCGTGAGCCCGCGAACTCACCAGGCGTGCGGCCCCAGGCGCTCATCAGGATGACGAAGCCGCTGACGACGAAGAAGAGCTGAACCCCGAGATAGCCGAACGAGGTGACCGGCGCCAGCTCCGGGAAGACCTTGCGCGCGTCCCCCCACGGCGTGTAATAGCGCACCCCCGTGAAGTGGTGCAGCATCACCGCGGCAGCCGCGACGAACCGCAGCAGATCCAGCTCGCTGAGCCGCCCGCCCCGGCCCGGACCGCTCCACGGGGCCATGGCGAGGTCAGGAGATCCGGGCCGGACCACGGAAGACCTGTCTGGTATGCCACTCGACGTTGCGGCGGTCCGGGGACGGGAACCCGTCCTGTGGCTTCTCCGCCAAGCGGCCGATCAAGGAGGTCACCACGGCGCGGGCGGCGTCGGTGTTCCCCACGAAATGGCGGGAGACCGTGATGACCCTGCTCATCGTGAGACCGAGAACCCCCTTGTCGAGAAGACGATGGTGCAAAGTGCACAGACACAGGCAGTTCGAGAGCTCGTCATTGCCGTCGAACGCCCACCAGCGCAGGCGCGCCGCCTCCAGCCCGACCACGCTGCTGCCGATCCAGCCCTCATAGCCGCAGAACGCGCACCGGCAGTCGTAGGCCACGAGCACCCGCTGCCGCAGCATCGGGTCCCGATGCGTGCGGGGCAGGTTGCCATCGACGTACTGAGCGACCGCGCTCGTGTCGGTGATCTCCGGAAGCAGACCGACGGCTGAGTAGAGATCAGTGTGCAGGGAAGGCTCGAAGTTGATGTCGAGAGCGATTCGTACGATCTTGGCGAACAACCCCGGGTCCGCCAGGAGCTCCTTGGCGAAGCGCGGGGTCAGCCTGCCGGCCGCATCCTGGGCCCGCAGCGCGTTCGTGTCCGTACCCGGGCTGCCCGCGCCGGCGGCGGTCACCACCTCCCACAGCCCGTCGCCGATCAGCTGGTGGAACGGATAGCCAGGGCTGGTCGGTTTGGGCGGGCTGAACTCGACCAGCAGCTTGCTGAACGGTTCCTCGACGTCCCGGAAGCGGAGTGGCTGGAAGCCCTGGCGCTGAAGCCGGCCGAGCGCGAAGAGCAGCAGGAGGGCCCGGTGCGGATCACGCTCCCCGCCGCGTGTCCAGCGGCGCATCCGGGCGACGCGCTCCAGCCATTCCATGACGGCAGGATAGGGTAGCTTCGCCATCGTATGTCCGAGAATAACCAGATAAGCTCTGTCGATCTACCGAGAGTCATGACTGGTTGACTCCATGACACGAACAATTCCGGGTTTGTCGCCAATTCCATCGGGCACATTTATTTCGTCATCATCGAGGGCGATCGTCGTCTCAGTATTCCGGTGTGGTCAGTGCGCACCGAAACTGCGCGAGATGCTTATCACGCCAGGGCCGATAACTGAAATGAACAAAGTGGGAAGAATGCAGAAGATGACGGGTACCGTGATCTTTACCGGAATCTTCTGAGCCTTCTCTTCGGCACGCTGCCGACGCTTGATGCGCATCTCCTTGGCCTGTTCACGGAGAACCTTGCCAATGGGAATACCGAGATCTGATGCTTGGACCAATGCGGATACGAATGACCGGAGTTCTTCCACCGAGGTGCGTCCGGCCAAGGCCTTGAGCGCGCCCTCCCGTGACTTGCCGATCTGCATCTCCTGAAGCACGCGAGCCAGTTCGCCTGCCAGCGGTCCCGTCGTGTTGCGTGCCACTCGGTGGAGCGCGGCGTCAAAGCCCAACCCGGCTTCGACGCTGACACAGAGCAGGTCGAGGATGTCAGGGAGGGCTGCTGTAATCATTTCTTGCCGTCGGAGTCCCGCATTGTAGAGAAGCAGATCCGGAAGGAAAAATCCTATGAGTGCGCCTACGAGGCCGAAGATGAGGCAGTTGATGACGCTGCCCGTCAGCCCGACCGCGCCGAAGGCCAGGCCGCAGGCGACGAGGCCGAGTCCCTTATAGGCGAGGATCCGCTCCGCGGTCCAACCCCCGGGGTTGCCGGCCATGTCGAGTCGGTGCTGCATGGTCGACACGACGTTGTTCGGCGAGAGTCGCTGGGCGAGTCCCAGGAGTTGGTGGGACACCGGCGCCATCAACCGGTCGAGAGCCGACGTCCCAGCTGAGGTGACCGCCTTGCCCGCATATACCGACTCGATCGCCGCGAGCCCGCTGGCCACCCCGGTAGCGGACGGGTTCTCCCGCCTCAGGGCCAAGACGACGAGGACGATGGCCGCCATGATCGAAGCCAGCCCGCCCACCAGGAGCAGTATCCCCATATCAGGTCTCCACCTTGACTATTCGGCTGATCCAGAACCAGCCCACTGTCATGAGCACCGCTCCGCCGAAGAGCATCACGAGCCCTAGCGGATCGGTGAAAAGCACCCGTGTGTACTCGGGCCGTATGAGGAACATGAACCCACCGCACCCGAAAGGCAGCCCGATCAGGATGTAGGCGGAGAGCCGGCCCTCGGCGGAGAGCGCACGGACGTGGCGGCGGAGCCTGGTTCGCTCCCGCATGGTCTCGACGGTCGTTTCGATCACGTCTGCGAGATTGCCGCCGACCTCACGTTGGATCCGTATCGCCATCACCACCCAGCTGAGGTCCCGGCAGTCCATGCGTCCGGCCACTTTGTCGAGGGCATCCTCGACCGAGTTCCCGAGCCGGGTCTCTGCCAATGCCCGGGACATTTCGCTGGCCAGGGGCCGGATGTCCTGCTGGGCCACTCGATCGAGTGCCTGAGCCACGGTGAATCCCGATCGCAGGGACCCCGCGACGAGCTGAAGGGCGTCGGGCAGCTGATCGCTGAAGGCGCCCAGCCGCCGCGCCTGCTTGCCGTTCAGATAGGCGCGAGTCACGAACCAGGCGATCACCGCACCGATCGGCACGCTGACGAGCAGATTTCCGCTGATCGCCGCCAGGAGGACGATCAGGGCCAGGCCGATGACGCCGCGGAGTAGCACCCACTCATGCGGCCGTATCGTCATGCCGGCCCGGTCGAGATCCCGGGTCATACGCTCCTCGAAGCTGCCGGACTCGACGACGCGCTGGCTCAGCATCAGCGCCGCCTGAGCCAGCGCGCCCTGCTGAGTACCACCGGTGCCCTCCTCAGGGCGCACGCCGTAGTGTTCGATATGGCGGGTCCATTCCGGACGGTCACCGCGGCGGAGAAGCCCGGCGGTCGCGAGGACACCGATGAGGATGGCCATGAAGCACACGGCCAGCACGATCAGCAGGCCCAGGCTCGGTTGAGATCCGGTGTCGCCGACCGGGGCCTGATTCGTCGTGGGAACGGGCGTCGTGGCCACCGTGCTCGCCCTGGTGCCGGCGAATGTCACAGAGGTGGTCGTCCGAACGGTCGTCGCTCCGGCCATCACCAGGATCTCGAGCCGGCTCGTCCTGCCCGCGAGCGAGGCAGGAATCTCGGCGGTGACCCACATCGCCTGGCTGAAGGTCTTGGCCGCGTTGGCGAACGCCTGGACCATGCGCTTGGCGTCGGGGGAATGCAGCAGCCGACCGCCGGATGCGTCAGCCAGCCTCTTCAAGGTCACTTCTGAGGTGGCCTGTGTCTTGAAGGCGACGACGTCGGCTGGGACGTGCTGCCTGGCGAGCTCGCCGGTGACCGCGGTCAGGCTCGCCTTGCTCGCGGAGTCCTTGCCGTCGGAGAGGACGATGAGTCGGCGGCTCTCCGCCTGTGCCCGGTTCAACTGCGCGAGGGCGATCGACATCGCGTCGTAGAGTGCCGTCTGGCCGCCGGAATGGATGGCATGGATCGCGGTGGTGAGGGCGTCACGGTTGGTCGTGGGGGCGAGCGCCAACCGGTTGGCTCCACCGGTCCCCGTCGTGGCCAGACCCGCTGACACATCCTTGGGCAACTGCACAAGGTAGGCGAGCGCACCTTTCTGCGCTGCCCGCATGTCGGTTGTCCCCATTGAGCCGCTGGTGTCGAGCACGATCATCACGGTGCGAGCGGCTGGCCGGCCGCCCGTCTGGGCGCTGCGGGTGCCGCTCGGGGGTTCCGCGGTGGCCCGCAAAGCCCGGCCACCGGCTTTTGCCCTGACGCTGCCTGGATCCAGCTCACTGCCGGCGGGCAGACCGTCCACTGAGAGCAGGAACTGAAGCCTGCCCGGGGCCACCTGTGCCGCGCTGATGTGCCCGGTGGCCCCAGGCGCCAGAGCTGATGCGACGGGGCCGGTCAGGATCAGTGCGGAGCATAGGAGCGCGGATACCCATGCCCGCAGCGACGTCACCATGGCGCCTGCTCGTAGCCGAACAGTTCGTGCGGCACGGAGATCCCCATATCGAGTAGCCGATTGAGGAA
This sequence comes from Actinomycetes bacterium, assembly GCA_025964575.1. Classification (GTDB taxonomy): domain Bacteria; phylum Actinomycetota; class Actinomycetes; order Streptosporangiales; family Streptosporangiaceae; genus Actinomadura_E. The sequence goes on along the minus strand of JAOPYO010000430.1, from coordinate 10,367 downwards.
CCGAGGACGGAGACCGGTCGAGCGCAGTTGCCCGGCGAAGCGTCCGTGGGCATCGACACCCGCTCGCATGTCGAAGAGGAAGATGTCCTGCAAGGTGATCACCTCACCCTCCATGCCGGAGATCTCCGTGACATGGGTGACGCGGCGAGTGCCGTCCTTGAGCCGGGCCTGATGGATGACGACGTCGATGGCCGAGGCGATCTGCTCGCGGATCGCCCGGATGGGCAGATCCATGCCGGACATGAGCACCATCGTCTCCAACCGGGACATCGCCTCCCGCGGTGCGTTCGCATGGACCGTCGTCAGCGAGCCGTCATGTCCCGTGTTCATCGCCTGCAGCATGTCCAGCGAGGCGCCGTCACGGACCTCTCCGATAATGATCCGATCAGGGCGCATCCGGAGCGCGTTGCGGACTAGATCCCGGATGGTCACCTCACCCTTGCCTTCCACGTTGTGGGGGCGTGATTCCATACGCAGGACATGTTCCTGCCGGAGCTGGAGTTCGGCCGCGTCCTCGATGGTGACGATGCGCTCGTCGGGTGGGATGAAGGATGACAGCACGTTGAGGGTCGTCGTCTTACCGGATCCGGTTCCGCCACTGATCAGAACGTTGAGCCGTCCTCGTACGCAGGCCGCGACCAGCTCGGCGACCTGCGGAGTCCACGTGCCGAAACTCACTAGATCATGGACGGTGTAGGGGTCCGCGGCGAACTTCCGGATGGTCAGCAGCGCGCCGTCGAGCGCGACCGGTGGGACTACGGCGTTCACCCGGCTTCCGTCGGGCAGCCTGGCGTCGACCATGGGACTGGATTCGTCGATTCTCCGGCCCACTTTGGAGACGATCTTCTCAATGACCCGACGAAGGCTGCCCTCACCTGCGAACGTCCCGTTCACGAGGCTGAGCCGGCCGTTGCGCTCGATGTAGATCTGGCCGGGCCCGTTCACCATGATTTCGCTGACCTCGGGATCGTTGAGATAGGGCTCCAGCGGCCCCAGCCCGAGGATCTCGTCGGCGATGTCCTGGGCGACCCGGGTACGGTCAGCCGCGGTCAAGGGGGTGTCGTCGCGCTCCAGCACGGTCTGGAGAGTCTCCCGGACCAGTTGCTCCAGTTCGACGGATCCGAGATTGGTGTCGTACAGCTTCGGTCCAAGCGTGTCGATGAGCGACTGGTGCACGCGTCGCTTCAAGGCGGCGAACGGGTCGCCGGGGCGGGTCGATCGGCGATGTGGCGAGGGCACCAGAGCCGCAGAGACCTCCTCCGCGTGCTCGCCGTTCTGGACCTGCAGCCGCGCCAGTCGTTCGCTCAGGCTGCTCATGAGCGTCCCGCTCTCGATCTGCGAAACCCGCTCTTCCGCTGGACCGACGTCGCCCCTGGTCTGCTCGGGGAGTCATCTAGGAGCACCCGGCCCAGCTCCGTGATGGCCTGGCTCACCGGATGCTGGGCGTTCTCCAAGGCGAGAGGCACCCCCCGGTTGATCGAAGCGGACACGTCCTGGCTGGTCGGGATGTGCGCGGCGATCGGCCGGCCGATGACTCGATTGATGTCCGCTGCGGACAGCCCGGCCCGGGCGTCGGCCCGATTGAGCACGATCGTGCGGCTGTCGGCCGCGTATCCGAGCAGATCGAGCATGTCGAGGGTCACCCGGAGCCCCTTGAGCGCGGTGACCTCCGGTGTGGCTATGAGCACATGTATGTCCGCCACGTCGAGTGATGCCAACACCTGCTCGCTGAACTGCGGTGGGGTGTCGACAACGACCACGTCGAACATGCGTCGCAGCACGGCGAGCAACTCGGTGACCAGCTTTCCCGAGATCTTCTCCGCATCCCCGGGAGTGACGGGAGCGAGCACGGCGGAGACACCGGACTCATGAGAGGCGAGCATCGACTGCACACCTGTCTCATCCATGTGCTCCGCCATCGAGACCGCGTCGACGATGGTGCGTTGGGGGTTGACCCGCAGCATGATGCCGACATCGCCGAACCCGAGATCCAGGTCGAGTATGCAGACACTCAGCCGCCCGTTCCGTGCCAGGCTCACCGCCAGGTTGGTGGATACCATCGATTTTCCGCATCCGCCTTTGCCCGCGAACACAACCACGACACGGCCTTTCCTGCCCGGCGGTGGCTGCGCTCGGGCACCCGCCTGGATCTGTTCGGCGGACCGCATACGCGCGGAGATCTCCCAGGAACGCCGGCAGGCGTCCATCAGGGCGGGGAAGTCCCGGTCGGGGACCACTTCCCGGACGCCTGCTCGCATCGCATCGGCGAGCACGTCGACCTCCAGTTGCGTCCGGACCAGCACGACCCCCAGGGCAGGTCTTTCGACACGCTGGACGGCGGCGAAGCCGAGAGCGGTGCGAAGATCCGCGCCCGGGCCCATCACCACGACCAGTTCCTCGGGATGTGCTGCCAGGGCGCGGCTCAGTTCCTCCGTCCCCGCCACGACGCGGCCGTGTTCCCGGAATCCGGCGCCCAACCGGCGGGCGGCGTTCTCATCAGGCTCACAGATGATCGGCATCGATGACCTACCCTCTCCGCCTCAGCGGTCGACGGTGAAGCTGCTGGCGCCCGGACTGTTGTCGCTGAGCTGGGAGGTGTCCGATTGAAGCGCCAGATAGAGAGAGGTGCTCTGTGTCCCGCCCTGGGGGCCGGTGGCACCCCAGACCAGCCATTCCGCCTCGTTCTGTTTCACGGCCAGAGTCACCATGTACTTCGAGTCCAGGCTGCCTGACTGCGCGGTGCCCCCAGAGGGGTTGCCGGAACCGGCCAGGCTCACCGAGAGCACCTCGATGTCCCTGAGCAGCGTCTTCGTTCGCGTCGGGTCGCCCTTGAGTTTGTCGTTCGAGCCGATGACCTTGTAGGTGACGAAGACGACGACCTTCGAACCCGGCTTGATGTAACCGGCGACCCGCTGTGGTTCGTTGAGCGCCACCGTGACAGCGATCTTGCCGTCGGGAATGCTGAAGGTCTGGGCGTTGCCCTTGTCAACCAGCAGCGGGCGCGTCAGCATCTCGCCCTGTTTGAGATTGACGCCCAGGACACGAGACGCCAGGTCGGTGTCGTTGAGCGACGACAACGCGTCGGCGGGTACGGACTCGACCGGGTACCTCTCCACTCGCAGATAACCACCGGATTTGAGTATGTCCACGGTGGTGCCCGCTGGCACCGGCTTGGCCGCCACGAGGACGCTGGTGGCCTTCTTGCCGGCCAGGGCCCGGTCATCGGCGTGCCGCACGTACACCAGCACGGCCAGCGTGCCCGCCACTGCGAGCGCGAGCGCCACCACGATGGTGATGAGCCGACGATTCATACGTCCCCCTCACACTGGTCGTCAGCCGGCCAGTTCGACGACTCTGACGCCCATATCGGGCCCGCTTCCTATCGGACCGGACACGGTCCCGCGGCCGAAGAACCCCATGATGCAGGGATCGATGGCGCCAATGATCGGCACATTGCAGAGCCAAGCGGATCTCCATGACGGTGACTCGTTGAAGAGGTCAAGGAGATAGCCACTGGTAACGAAATAAGCGAATCCAACTATCTGATACTTGCACGTACCGAAGGAGTCGCAAGTTGGATTGTCCTTGTATATTGGCAAATAAACTGGTTTGCGGTAGCTCTTGAAGAAGATGCTCATCAGCCAGTTGAAGCCGCTGTAGGTCTTGCAGATCGTCGAGGTGAAGTAGCCGAGGAACGACGTGCTCGGGTGGCCGTCCAGTTCCTGGCCCGTCGAGACTTGCTGAAAGCACCCGGACGGAGGATTGAGCCAGCCGAGATTGTGGCTGCCGCAATTACTGAAGCCGGGAAAGTTCCAGTCGTATATCCATTTCTCGTACTTCCACGCGTCTTCGTTTCCCGACTTTATCTGGTCCGCTGGAGTGAACTCCGTGCCGTCGTTCGTGGCTGCGTTGAAGGCGCACTCGGAAATTCCGAGACCAAAGGCGTTGGCTACCTTGGCAGGAGTGCCCCAGACCGCTCGGGCGCACGAGCGCACGGTGATGTCCTGATAGCCCGATCCGAGCAGTGCGCGTGCGAACCGTGGAGGCAACACCGTCTTGTCGCCGGCGGTGCGCGTGCTGGTATGGACCTCGACATAGTTCCCACTGGCTGGGCGGGTGCCTGTGCAGTCGGTCAGGTTTCCCTTCGGTGCCCCGCATGCGCTCAGTCCCGGGCCCGACCCGCAGATGCCCTGGATATCGGAGCGCCCGTCGCTGGCGTTCGCGTCGGCGTAAGTCTGAGCCGCCGCCAAATCGCAGCCCGTGGTCCCGCAACTGCTGGCCAGTGAGATCGCACTGGCATCGGCACCGCTCTGCAGTTCCTGGCGTTCGGTGTAAATCTGACCCATGTCGACGACGACCGCGCTCATGCCGACCAGGACGCTTCCCGACAATAGAATGGCCATCAGGCTGGTGACCGCACCTTGGTCCGGCTTCCGGTGACGGCGTCTGGCCAGTCGGCGCATTATCCCGGACACTGCATGACCGCCGTTCCTGAAATGGGTCCGTTGAGCGCGGTGAACAGCGTCGCGGAGCTGAATTGGTAGGTGACCGTGACAGACGCCTCTGGCTGGCCGCTATCGCAGGTGGACGTGGGTGACACGGTCACCGTGAGGGGGTTGGCGGCCTGCGCTCCGATGTTCTTTCCCTTGCCTGATGGATCGCTGCCGTCGGGAGTCAGCGCGACTGTCCGGACAGCCTCACGCGCCGCCTCCGTTACGGTGATCTTCGCCCAGTATGCCCGGCCGAAATCAATGATGCCGAAGACGAAGAGCATAAGAACGGGGAGAATTAGGGCGAATTCCACTGCGGCAGCGCCACGATCGCACTTCGCTCGTGTGCTTTCCCTCATTGCCGTCCCCGCTCTATACGCATATCAAGAGACGTCTTGGTTCGATCCAGTGGCACTTGCCGGGTGCAGAGAGGCCGGCGGGTGGAACCCCTCTCCGTCCGGCCCCTATTGCCGAGTCGGTGTGTTAATGGATCGCGGTGCCGCCGTCGGTGAAGGCGGTGAGCACCTTGCCGCCCAGGGCGTACACGGCGGCGCTGATGATGACCACGATGGCGGCGATGAGCAGGCCGTACTCGACGGCGGTGGCGCCTCGGTCGCGAGTGTCGTCGCGAAGCGCCTGAAGACGTACGACCACCTGGAGCAGGGCGTTGTCAATCATGAGCTTTCCTTTGCGGAGAGAAACACGGGAGGTGGCGCAGAACGCCACAGGCGGGCGACCGCCGCCGCTGGAATTGGCCCGGCACAGGCAACTCGAAGCCCCGTAGCCCGGCCTGTATTGAGTCGGCGTGTTAGTGGATCGCGGTGGTGGCGCCGTTGAAGGCGGTGAGCACCTTGCCGCCCAGGGCGTACACGGCGGCGCTGATGATGACCACGATGGCGGCGATGAGCAGGCCGTACTCGACGGCGGTGGCGCCTCGGTCGCGGTCACGAGCGCCGGCCATGAGTGTCTGTATGCGGACGGCAAGCTGAAGCATGACGTTGTCGATCATTTGGAGGTCCCCTCCAGGAGAGCGGGTCCGGCGTGGCTGACACCGGCGCGGCGGCATCCTGTCGCCTGCGGATCCTCAGCTTGGAGAGGCTTGCTTGACCGGGGAAGCGTCCATTCGGACATATTGCGAGCCCGATCACATGACATGTCGCCCAAACGGGGGACAGGGGGCCATTTGACCATCTATGTGGTGAGCGCCGGAGAGGAGGACATTGTCACTGGACAACAGAGTGGAACGTTCCCATTGATTCTTTTGCGGGCTCATGTTGCCTCAGGTAAACCCTGGATTATCGTGGCGCGTCCTCAACTCAGAGATTAGTCACTTCGCGCTACTCATGGTGAATCCGGCGATACTCTCCGGGTTGCCCCTCGCCAGTGCCCTGGGAGATCATATGAGTATCAGGCTCGTCGTCATCGACGGTCACACACTCTGTCGATACGGGTTGGCGCAGGTGGCCGAGGATCAGCCCGACCTGGAACTGGTGGGTGAGGCCCCGACCATCGAGAGCGGGCATGTTCAGATCGACACATTCCGCCCTGACGTGGTCGTCACCGATATGGCACTGCCCGACGGCGAAGGGCTGGCCCTCGTACAGCATCTACGCCAGGTGCACCCCGCACTCGGCGTCGTGATGACGGCGAGCGCCGATGCCGACGAGCCGATGTTCCGGGCCATGGAGGCGGGGGCCAGCGCGTACGTGGCCAAGTCCGCCCCGGTCCCGGAGATCCTGGCCGCTATCAGGAGTGCGGCGGTGGCGCCGGCCTCGTTCAGCGCATGCGGCCTGGCCGAGGCGCTCGGCCGACGTCGCACGGGCGAGTTGCTGTTGAGCCCACGGGAGAAACAGGTGCTGAGCCTGCTCATGGACGGGCTGTCCATCGGAGCGATCGCCCGGAGCATGCATCTCAGCCACTCGACCGCGAAGACCTATACCGCGCGAATGTACGACAAACTGGGGGCTGCCAACCGGACGCAGGCCCTGATGAAGGCACTCCGGCTCGGCCTCATCCGGCCAGACGACTTCTTCCACGAGCCGGGACCGCTGAACACCTCGATCATCTCGTGTAACGCCTCACTCATCTAAGTGGTTCGCCCCTCGCTGTCTGGCGTACCCCGCGCAGATGCGCTCCCGCGGGAGCGCTAACGCGAGTACGGCTCCGCGTCCGTTGCTCCCAGGTGATCAGCCTCCGACGATTGACCGCAACTGATTGGGGGCCGGGTCAGTCGAAGAGTTGTTCGGCGGTGTCGATGGTGGCCGCGCGTTGCACCCACAGGTCGAGCTGGTCGAGGGCGAAGTCGCTCTTCCACTGGTAGGTGTCGAGTTTCATGATCTTCTCCATGACAGAACTTAGCGATCTCTGTCCCGCGTGCAACAGAGTGCGGCGCGGCGGGATGGTCATGGCTGGAGCATGTGAAGTGACGCGTCCATATGGCAGGGCTGCGGAACTCGACATCCTCGGCCAGGGTGGCGACGGCCGCCGCCAGATCGCCGGACTCGACAGCGGTACGGAAGGCAGAGGACATGGGACGGGCTCCTTTGACGCGGTAGACGGTCTTCAAACGGGAGCCGGACTCGACACGACCGGTTAGCCCAGGAATTATTGCATATTTCGATAAATAGGGCTTATTGGCGGCTGGAATTCGATAGAGGTAATGGTTGATTCAAGTCAGTGGACGGGATCTGGGAGGGTTTCTAGCCTCAGGGCGGCGGTTAATGGTCCAGAGGAGTTCTCGCATGTCGGAAGAGGTTCCCGCGCAGTCCGAGATGGACCGGCGATATTCCGAACTTGTCCGCTTGTCATATTTGATCTTGCCTGGCGATAGGCCGCGAAAATACCGGCTGGCGCTGGCCCGGCGCATCGTCGACGAGAGTATGCCGCAACGGGTCGTACGAAACCCGGAGAAGACCTATGCGCAGGTGCGCACGCGCGTGCTGTTCAAGTCGATGCGGCCGCGAAGGCGGCTCCGGATCGGGCTGGGGCGTTGGCTGAGCGCGCTCCCGGCCGCACTGCCGGAGAGTGCACAGACCGCTCCCCTCGTCGAGCTGACGCCTGAGGTGCGCACGGCGTACGTGCTGCGCGTCATAGCGGGACTGCCTTACTACACCGCTCACGACCAGCTCGTCGCGCTGGGTGTACGGGATGCCCGGACCGTGCTGGACGAAGCGGCAGAGGTCGAGGAGCAGGCCACGCCGATCGCCGAGCTACGGGTCGTACGCGGGCCGCAGCGGCGTTCCCAGCTGCCGGTGGCGGCCGCCTCCGTGCTCACCATCGTCCTGGTCGGCGGAATCGTGATGACCGAGAACGACCGGGGGAGCGCCCACCAAAGAGCCGGCGGCGAACGGATCGTCGAGGTCGGAGCCCATGCCTGGATGCGCGCCGCACACGCCTTGGCCATATGGCCGGCCCGCGGCGACCTCGTCTCCGACAGAACGTTCGTCGGCGCGGCGCTGGCGGCGTGGACGCGCGGCGCGCCGCTCAAGACGCACGACGGGGTGGCGGCAGGGCCGCCGCGCGGACGGACGCAGCTGCTCTATGCGGGCCGGATCGGCGGCACACCCGTGGCGCTGCTCTCCGACGGCGACCGAGTCGCCCGCTATGTGCAGGGTCCCGGAAGCTCGACCACCGAGCTGTTTCGCGCACCGCAGGGCGGGACGACTCCGCTGGTCCTGGCCGACGGGCGCTATCTGCTGCCGCCCTGGGTCTCCGCGGTCCGGGCAGCGATGCCAGGCCGGCCGTGGCAGCCCGTGACCGTCCAGGATGGAGTCGCCGCCGTGGTGGCCGGGGCCTCGGCGGGCCCCGCGGAATGCGGGGGTGGGCCGGTGCTCGCGTTGCAGCAACCGGATGGTGAGCACACCGTGGCCGAGCTGAGCGGGCTCGCGCTGGCCGATGTCCAGCTGCCGGCGCAGCCGCCGGCCTGTGTGCTGCCGGCACCTGATCAGGCGGTCGCTTCGGCGGCGGTGACGGAGTTCTGGTCGGGGAAACTGCCCGATGATGTTCACGGCCGCTGGCTCTGCGCCCGCTACACCTACCTCGACGGCCGTACGGTGGCGCGCGCGACGCTGTTCGAGGACGGAGGGGATCGTCACCCGACCGGGGACTGCGGTGATCTTCGCAGCGGTGAGGTGAGCGGTGTCTGGTGGCGTCACGGTCGCGGTCACTGGTACTACCTGGCGGCCGCGAGCGAGGGCCTCAAGCCCTACGCGGTCGGGAAGTTCCGGGACACCGGCCGCGAGCACAGGCTGCTGGTCGCCATGGGGCCGAAGGGCCCGCGGCAGCCAAAGGCTCCGGTGACGCTGACCGTCCGGGCTCCCTGATCGTCCGGGGTCGGTCAGCGTTTGCTTACCCGGATCGGGCACACTGGCCGAATAAGGTTCAGTCGAGAGGGGTGTCCATGGGCAAGGGGCCGCTGGCCGGAGTTCGTGTGATTGAGCTGGCCGGGATCGGACCGGGTCCGTTCGCCGCGATGCTGCTGGCCGACTTGGGCGCCGAGGTCATCAGGGTGGACCGGGCGTCCGACGTGTCGCGGATCCGGAGTGCCAGCACGGACTTCACTAATCGCGGTAAGCGCTCGATCGGCGTGGACCTTAAGAGCGAGAAGGGCAAGGAGGTCGTGCTCCGCCTGGTCGAGCAGGCCGACGTGCTTCTCGAAGGCTTCCGGCCCGGTGTGACCGAGCGTCTCGGCCTCGGTCCCGAGCAGTGCCTTGAGCGCAACCCGAAGCTGGTCTACGGCCGGATGACCGGCTGGGGTCAGGAGGGTCAGCTGTCGCGGAGCGCCGGTCACGACATCGGTTACATCGCGATCACCGGGGCGTTGCACGCCATCGGCCGTGCGGGCGGACCGCCGCAGGTGCCGATCAACCTGCTCGGTGACTTCGCCGGCGGCAGCATGTACCTGGTCGTGGGGGTGCTGGCCGCGCTGCTCGAGGCGAAGACGAGCCGCCGCGGCCAGGTCGTCGATGCCGCGATCGTGGATGGCACCTCCCACCTGTCCACCTTCATCCACGGCTTCCTCGCGGGCGGCATGTGGCAGGACGAGCGCGGCGTGAACATGCTCGACACCGGCGCCCCCTGGTATGACGTGTACGAGACGGCAGACGGCAAGCACATGGCGGTGGGCGCGATCGAGCCGCAGTTCTATGCCGAGTTCCTCCGGATCCTCGGCCTCGAGGGATCCGAGACGCTGCCCGCTCAGCACGACCGCAGTGGCTGGCCGGAGCTGCGCGAACGGTTCGCGACCGCCTTCAAGGCGAAGAGCCGCGACGAGTGGGCCGCGATCTTCTTGCCCAGTGACGCCTGTGTGGCCCCGGTCCTGTCGCTCGAAGAGGCGGCCGAGCACCCGTTCAACACCGAGCGTGAGGTCTTCATCGAGCGGGGCGGCCACGTGCAGCCCGCCCCGGCGCCGCGGTTCTCCCGCAGCAAGCCGCAGGTGGGAGGATTGCCGGCGCTGCCGGGTCAGCACACCCACGAGGTGCTGACCGATCTGAGTTTCGGCGATATCGACGAACTACTCGCTGCAGGCGTCATCGCTCAGGCCTAGAACCTGGGCGAGGTGATGTCCGAGCTGAGTGAGGAGGAGCAGGCGGGGTGCGGGCCTTACCGGTCCGGTGGATCCAGGATCCACCGGACCGGCGACCCGCTTACGACAGGCTGGGGTCGTTCTGCCGCTTGATGCCGAGATGATCGACGATCAACTTGAGGGTGTCCTTGACCTCGACCATGTCGGTCTTGAGGCCTGCGACGTCGGTCTTGAGGCCTGCGACGTCGGTCTTGAGGCCTGCGACGTCGGTCTTGAGGTCCGCGACGTCGGTCTTGAGGCCTGCGACGTCGGTCTTGAGGTCCGCGACGTCGGTCTTGAGGCCTGCGACGTCG
>JAOPYO010000382.1 GCA_025964575.1 Actinomycetes bacterium | reverse complement strand
CTGGGCAGACCCGGCGAGACCCCGGCACCACACATGCCGACCGGCCGGGGGCCGTAAGCCCGGGTGAGACCCGTCGCGATGGCGGCGGTCAGGTGCCGCCGCCTCGGTCCCGTGAATCCCTGGTAAGTCTGCCGGGGGCGCTGGCCCAGCGGTTCACCGTGGTCGGCGAGCTGCCCGTGCAGGGCGCCGAGTCAGATCTGCTCCTGGTCGAGGACGCGGGCGGAATGGCGTACGTCGTCAAGATCTTCCGCCGCGGCTACGGGGCCGATCGTGAGGTCTGGCAGAAGCTGCCCGCCCTCGAATCACCGCACGTCGTACGGATCCTGGAGACCGGGCACGCCGACGACCGGGACTACGAGGTCATCGAGTACCTCCCCGCCGGGAACCTGCGGGCCCTGGTCCCGGCGGACCACCCGAGCCTTGACCCTGCCCTGGTCACCGAGGTCGTCGTCCAGCTGGCCGCCGGTCTTGACCGGCTGCATCGGGCCGGGATCGTGCATCGCGATCTCAAACTCGAGAACGTGCTGATCGCGGAGACCGCTCCGCTGCGGCTGGTCATCACCGACTTCGGGCTCAGCAAGGCCAACGAGCAGAGCGTGGTGTTCGCCTCGTCATCGCGCACGCTGGCGTACGCAGCACCCGAGTCGCTGTCCGGCCAGGTGTCCCCGGCTCGGGACTGGTGGTCGCTGGGCATGATCGCGCGCGAGCTGCTCACCGGACGGCCGCCGTTCCTGGGCATGAGCGAGACCGCGGTGGTGGATCACCTCGCCACTCGCGCCATCGACAACGACGATCTCGCCGATCCCCGGCTGCGGCTGCTCTGCCAGGGCCTGCTGACCCGCGACCCACGACGGCGCTGGGGAGCGGACGAGGTCAACGCCTGGCGGGGCGGCGGCAGCCCGTCCGTGGCCGAGGATCTCCCCCCGACTCCAGCCGCCGCGACCGGTCCGGGCCTGCCTTTCCAGGGACAGCGCTACACCGACCGGCATGAGCTGGCCCGGGCGCTGATCGGCAACTGGGATGCCGGAGCCCGCTATTTCTTCTCCCGGGGAGAGTCCGGTGAGGCCTGGCGGACGTTGCGCGACTGGCTCGCCACCCTCTCCTCGGCAAACCGGGCCGACGACAGCCGGATCGAGCTGATCGACCGTTATCTCACCGGGCCGTTGCCGCCCGATGTGAAGCTGCTGCACCTGATCGGCTGGCTGGACCCTGCGCTGCCCCCGCACTATCTGGGCCGCCGAGTGACCGCTGCCGATCTCCCGGGGCTGGCCGCGCTCGCCGCCGATCCGAGCCACCCCGATCATCGGACCGCCTGCCTGCTCGGCCGGGCGCTCTGGGAGCACCAGCTGCTGCCCGTGCTGGCCGGCTGTGCGGGGGGCGAGGACCTCGCCGAGGTCGATACGCGCTGGCAGGGCCGGGTGGCCGCCTGGAACCAGCTGACCGGCTGGCTGCGCGGCCACGTCCCTCCACGGGCCGGCACGCGGCTTCCCGATGCCGCCACGGCCTACTCTCACGGGCCCCCTGGCGGTGGCCCGCCCCCGCCTGCGGACGATCCGCCGGTGGTGCTGCTGAGCCTGCTTGCTCTCGCCGCCCGGCCCGCCGAGTCCGCGCGTGCCCTCGCGCAGGCCGCCGAACGCGCGCGTCAGTCCGTACCGGAAGGGGTGCCGTGGTTCGCCTGGCTGGCCGACGGCGCTGGTGATGATCCGCTGCGGCTGCTGGCGGTCGTACGGGTCGTACCGGATGCGGTGGCCGAGGCCGACGCCCAGGCGCGCGACCGGCAGGCGGCGGAGCTACAGGCGGCGGACCGGCAGCGGCTCTGGCAGGAGAAGGATCGAGAGCGGCTGGCCGGCCGGAGCGGCGCCACGGTCCGCGCAGTGCTGTGGTCGCTGCCACTGATGCTGATCTGGGTCGGCGGGAGCCTGCTGATCGGCCAGCTGTTCGGCGGGCGAGGCGACGGGACCAGCGCCGTCGGCGGCGTCCAGCGGTCCTCGACCGTCCCGGTCGGGTTCCTGCTGGCCCTTTCGGTCCTCGCCTGGGTGGTGGAGTGCGGATGCGAGGTGATGGTCGCCCGGCGGCAGGGCCGGGACTATCTGCCACTCGGCCCCTGGTCCTGGCTGTCCAAACTGCTCGGTGCGAGCGGCCGAGGGCTGTCCAGCGCCTCCAAGGCCGTGTCCGGCACGGCGCAGCGCCGCGGGACACGCGGCTGTGGATTCCTGATGATCGCCGGGATACTTCCCGTGCTGCTTCTGCTCGTGGTGTTCGCGGCGGTGTCCGCCATCATCTGGCTGCTGTGGATCCTGGTCTTGGTCGCGGCGCCGGTGGCGCACGCGATCGGCGCCGGGATCCGGCTGCATCGCTGGCGGCTGGCACACGAGCATTCCAAGGAGGTTCTGTGAGCAGTGGCGTGGAGGCCGAGGTCGCGTTGGACGCAGCCGTGGTACTCAGCCTGGGCATGAACCGGGCCCTCGGCGCCGCCGCCGGGGTTGCCGGTCGCGGCGCGGACGCCCTGTCCGCGCTGACCGAGGCGAGGGCCGAGACCAGGGCGGCGGCGCTCGAGGAGGCCCGGCGTTACCATCAGGCACTGCACGAGGTCATCGATCGCAACGCCCGGATCATCGTGCTCGCTGATGCGCGGGAGCGGCACGGTGCCGGAATGGCGCTGCCGGAACCCCTGAACCCGACCGGCCAGCCCATCGGCGACCTGATCACCTGGTGCGCGTCCGCTGACGCCGCCCTCGATGTTGCCGAGCGGCAGATCTCCGAGCACATCGCCACCTCCGTAGCCGCACAGGTCTTCGATCTGCCGACCGAAGTCCTGCAGACGGCCCTGCCCGCCGAACGACCTGATGGGCAGGCCACCGCCCGGGAAACGCTGGCGCGGGTGGTGGCGCGGCTGCTGCCCGACGCGACGACGGCGGAGATCAGCAGCGTCAGCGAGGCGGCCACGCAGCTGGCGACGGCCCGCACCGCCGGGGAGACCGAGGGGCTGCTCACCGAGGTACGAATCCGGGTGCAGGCCGCCAACCAGCGGACCGCGGAACGACGCGCGCAGGCCGCCCGGCTCGCTGCCGAGGAAGAGGCGGCGGCTCAGGCCGCAGACGAACGGCGTTATGTGCTCGATTCCGTCACCGCGGCCTTCGGGGAACTCGGCTATGAGGTCGATCAGGGCTTCGAGACGTTGACCGCACAGGACGGCACCGTCACCCTCACCAGGGACGGCTGGCCCCAGCACGCCGTACGGATGCGGATCGAGGATGGGGCGACTCTGCGGGCGGCTCTGGTGCGCACCCAGGCGCCACGGAGCGAGGAGGAGCGCCGGGTCGACGTCGAGCGCGAGCGGGAGTGGTGCGCGACATTCGAGGCCGCCAGGGCCCGGCTGGCCGACGCGGGGATCCACTCCGACGTCCGCTGGCGGCTCGATCCAGGGGAGCAGCAACTGCCGGTCGCGCCCGAAGCACGGCAGACTAGGACTCGGGCCAAGCCACACGAACGAGAACTACGGCAGGAGCGGGGACAGTGAGCACAGGTTCGACGTTGGGCGGGCGGCTGACCGGCTGGCCGGCGTTCATCCGGGAGCTCGACGCCACCTTGTCGGTGCACTCGCAGTACATCCTGTCCGGCAACCTCTACGACAACTTCCTGCTCCCCGGAACCGACGAGTTCAGCGCGGCCCGGCTGCTGCCGTTGCACGACCTGCTCTGGGAGGCGCTGCAGTCCAGCGGCTATGCGTGCCTGTTGGTGTACGACCCGGTGGACGGGCTGCGGGTCTATCCCGATACCGACGACGAGATCGGCGACGCGGCCGCCGCAGCGGCGGAACGCCTGCTCGGGAAGCTGAAGGCCGACGAGAAACCGTCGCTGGAGGCTCTGACCAAGCACCTGACGGCGGTCGTCCGGCCAGAGGAGAACGTGCGGGCCGCGTTCATCCTGGACAGCGCCTCCCGGATCGCGCACTCGGCCACGGATCTGGAACCGGCCGAACGGGACTTCTTCCGGTTCTGCGAGAAGTTGTCGCGGACGGCCGCACCGGTGTGGGTCGAGGGCGTTCGGCCAAAGCCGCTCTACAACCCGGTGATCTGGCTGGCGGAGCGGCCAGGCGACCTGCCCGCCTGGCTGGCGACCGGCAACGACAACATCCGCGAGATCGCCATCCCACGGCCACATCTCGGCGACCGGCAGGAGACCGCGCGGCTGCTGGCCAGGGCCTTCGGTGTCGCCGATGTGTCGGCCGATCCGGTGGCCGCGGAGGCCTGCGGCGCGTTCGCCGAGCAGGCCGATGGGCTGACGTTGCAGAGCATGATCGAGGTGACCCGGTTGGCCAAGGAACGCGGGGTCGGGCTGGAAGATCTACCCGACGCCGTCCGGACCTACAAGCTGGGTGTGCTCGACAACCCATGGAGCCGGGGCCATCTGCGCAAGCGGGTCCTCGACGGTGAGAAGCGGGTTCCCGAGCGGGTCCTGGGTCAGCCGCAGGCGGTCACCAAGACCCTCGACATCCTCAAACGTGCGGTCCTCGGGCTGTCCGGCGCGCAAGCCACCCAATCCGGCAGCCGGCCCCGCGGCGTCCTGTTCTTCGCCGGGCCGACCGGCACCGGAAAGACCGAGCTGGCCAAGGCGATCACATCGCTGGTGTTCGGCGACGAGTCGGCGTATCTCCGCTTCGACATGAGCGAATTCTCCGCCGAACACGCGGGTGACCGCCTGATCGGTTCGCCGCCCGGCTATGTGGGGCACGAAGCGGGCGGGGAGCTCACCAACGCGGTCCGTGAGGACCCCTTCCGGGTGATCCTCTTCGATGAGATCGAGAAGGCTCATCCGCGGATCCTCGACAAGTTCCTCCAGATCCTCGAGGATGGCCGGCTCACCGACGGCCGCGGCAACACCGTGCACTTCTCCGAGTCGATTCTGATCTTCACCTCGAACCTCGGCATGATGGTGGACGGGCCGTCGCCCGTGGGCGCCACCCGGCTGGACGGCGGCCTCGGGAGCCCTGGGCGGGTCCGGAACATCGCCCCTGGGATGACCTACGAAGAGATCGAGCACCGGATCAAGGCGGCGATCTCCGAACACTTCACCACGGTGCTCAACCGGCCCGAACTGCTCAACCGGTTCGGTGACAACATCGTGGTCTTCAACTTCATCGGCGCCGACGCGGCCAACATGATCTTCGATATGCAGCTGGCCAACATCTGCCGGCGGGTCACCGATGAACACCGGCTGACGCTGGCCCTGAAGTCGGAGGTGCTGCAGACGCTCCGTGAATGGTGCACCAGCGAGCTGGACAAAGGCGGGCGCGGCATCGGCATGGCACTGGAGGCCTACTTCGTCAACCCCCTCGCCCGCGCGCTCTTCGACCGGGAGCTGACCCCGGGCGATCGGGTCACCGTGGCGGGAATCCATCGAGAGGGCAGCATCGTCGAACTGGCCGTGCAATGACCTCACTGCTGCTCAGCAAGGCCCACTATCCGGTCACCACGCTGGGGCCGGGGAAGCGGGCCGGCATCTGGACACAGGGCTGCACGATCGGCTGCGACGGCTGCCTGTCCCGCGACACCTGGGACGCCGACCCGCGGACGGAGGCACCGGTCGAGGCGGTACTCGGCTGGCTGGACTCGCTGCCCGGTCCGGTCGACGGGATCACGATCTCCGGTGGCGAGCCGTTCCAGCAGCCCGCTGCCGTCGCCGAACTGCTCCACGGCATTCACGCCTGGCGCGGCAAGGCTCCAGCGGACATCCTGATCTTCTCGGGATACGCGTACTCGCGTCTCTCGCGCGTCGCCGAGTCGCGAGCGATCCTTGATTTGTGCGACGCTGTGGTTGCGGGACCGTACATCGACGGTCGCAACGATGGCTCGCCTCTGCGCGGATCGTCCAACCAGCGTCTCGTGCCGCTCACCGATCT
The DNA here is from genome assembly GCA_025964575.1 of Actinomycetes bacterium. Lineage (GTDB taxonomy): Bacteria > Actinomycetota > Actinomycetes > Streptosporangiales > Streptosporangiaceae > Actinomadura_E. The sequence goes on along the minus strand of JAOPYO010000382.1, from coordinate 3,670 downwards.
GGGCCGCGAGCGGTACGAAACAGCATTCGATGGTGCGGCACCGCCAGAACAGGGCAAACACATTCAGGTGAGCGTGAACGATGGGCCAGAGGGGCGGCGGGTGTACTACATCGGGATACCGCGCCGAGGTGACATGGATCAGCTGAGCTCGGCGCTGGAGCGTGCCGGCGTGCACGCCGGGGAGGTGTCATGGCGATGAACTGCCCCACCTGCCGTACTCCGTTCCAGCCCGGCGATCTCATCTGCCTGACCTGCGGGGCCAACCTCGCGCGGGTGGGGCGCCGTAATCCGCCCACCAGGGAAGAGGAGGGACGGCGGCAGCAGGGCAGGCCGCAACAGCCACCTGCCCAGCAGAACCCGCAACCCCCCGCCCAACCACCCGAGCGGTACGCGCCGCCCGGTCCTCGCGGCCCGCAGGAGCCGTACGCTCCGCCCGCGCAGGAGCCTCAGCAGGGGCCCTACGAGCCGCCGGACCCCGGACCGCGTGGACCCCAAGCACCGTACGAGCCACAGCACCCGCAGGAGCCTGTACATCCCTACCCGCCACCCCCGCGGCAACAGCCCCCTCCCCCGCAGATGCCCTCCCGGCGCGAGGAGACGCTGATCCCACCGGAGGCGCGCCAGCCCCAGCGCCCCGCGGCGACCGACAGCACGGCATTCATGTGCCCGCACTGCGAGGCCGTGCTGACCGACCCAGCAGCCGCCCAGTGCAACGTGTGCCTGCGCCCGCTGCGGGCGACGCCGACCGTGCTGCGGGTGCTGTTCCCCACCGCCGAGCTGAAGGTCTCCGTGGGGCAGCACCTGGTGCTCGGCCGTGACGTCGGCCAGTCCCCTGTGGCCGGGACCTTCACGCAGTACGACAACGTCTCCCGGCGGCACACGACGATCTGGCTGGACCCGTCCGGCACCGCCTGGGTACGGGACGAACGCTCGACCAACGGCACCTTCGTCAACGGCCAGCGGCTGCCTCCGGGTGTGGAGGCCCCGCTGAACGAGGGCGATTCACTCCGGCTCGCCGCCGACGTCACAGGCACCGTCCACCTCAGCTAAAACCTCGGGCAACGCCAGGCAATCGATCGCCTGGCGTTGTTTTCATGTCGGAGCCCGAAGTCGAGGCGCGCTGGACGAACGAACAGGGACCGTCCCCAGCGGGGGGACGGTCCCTGTTCGCTGATCAGATATGGTTAGTTGCGCTTGGCGCGGGAGCGGGTGCGCTCGCGCTCCTTGGTGTCGAGCACGACCTTGCGCAGCCGGATGGCGGCGGGCGTGAGCTCGACGCACTCGTCATCGGCCACGAACTCCAGCGCGGCCTCGAGGCTGAGCGCACGCGGCGGGATCAGCCGCTCGAAGCTCTCGGCGGTCGATGACCGCACGTTGGTCTTCTGCTTCTCCTTGGTGATGTTGACGTCCATGTCGTCGGCGCGCGAGTTCTCGCCGATGATCATGCCCTCGTACACCTCGGCGGTCGGCTCGACCATCATCGTGCCGCGTTCCTGCAGGTTCATCATGGCGTACGCGGTCGCGTTGCCGGTCCGGTCGGAGACCAGGGAACCGGTCGGCCGGGTACGCAGCTCGCCGAACCACGGCTCGTAGCCTTCGAAGGTCTGGTGGGCGATGCCGGTGCCGCGGGTCTCGGTCAGGAACTCGGTGCGGAACCCGATCAGGCCACGGGCCGGGACCAGGAACTCCATCCGAATCCAACCCGTACCGTGGTTGGTCATCTGCTCCATGCGGCCCTTGCGGACGGCCATCAGCTGGGTGAGCGTACCGAGGTACTCCTCGGGGCAGTCCACGGTGAGCCGCTCGACCGGCTCGTGCAGCTTGCCGTCGATCTCCTTGGTGACCACCTGCGGCTTGCCGATGGTGAGCTCGTAGCCCTCCCGGCGCATGGTCTCGACCAGGATCGCCAGGGCCAGTTCGCCACGGCCCTGCACTTCCCAGTGATCGGGACGCTCGGTCGGCAGCACCCGGATCGAGACGTTACCGATGAGCTCGCGGTCGAGCCGGTCCTTGACCAGCCGCGCGGTGACCTTGGTGCCCTTCTCACGGCCAGCCAGCGGGCCGGTGTTGGTGCCGAGAAGCATGGAGATGGCCGGCTCGTCGACCGTGATGAACGGCAGCGGGCGCGGGTCTTCCGGGTCGGCGAGCGTGTCACCGATCATGATGTCGGGGATACCGGCGATCGCTATGATGTCGCCGGGACCGGCCTGCTCGGCGGGCTTGCGCTCGAGCGCCTCGGTCATCAGCAGCTCGGTGATCTTGACCCGCTGGATAGTGCCGTCGTGCTTGCACCAGGCGACCTGCTGGCCCTTCTTGATCGTGCCGTTGTGCACCCGGCACAGCGCGATCCGGCCCAGGAAGTTGGACGCGTCCAAGTTGGTGACATGCGCCTGCAGTGGGGCGTTCGGGTCGTACGACGGCGCCGGGATCGTCGACTTGATGACGTCGAACAGCGGCTCGAGGTCCTCGCTGTCGGGCATCTCGCCGTTGGCCGGCTTGTTGAGGCTGGCCCGGCCGGCCCGCGAGGAAGCGTAGACGATCGGGAAGTCGATCTGCTCCTCGGTCGCGTCGAGGTCCAGGAAGAGTTCGTACGTCTCATCGACGACCTCGCTGATGCGGGCGTCGGGCCGGTCCACCTTGTTGACGACCAGGATGACCGGCAGCTTGGCGGCGAACGCCTTACGCAGCACGAACCGGGTCTGCGGCAGCGGGCCCTCGGAGGCGTCGACGAGCAGGACGACACCATCGACCATGGACAGGCCTCGCTCGACCTCACCACCGAAGTCGGCGTGGCCGGGGGTGTCGATGATGTTGAGCGTCAGACCACCGTGCTGGACCGCGGTGTTCTTGGCAAGAATCGTGATGCCCTTCTCACGCTCCAGGTCATTGGAGTCCATGACGCGGTCATCGACGTGCTCGTTGTCGCGGAAGGCGCCAGACTGCCAGAGCATGGCGTCGACCAGGGTGGTCTTGCCGTGGTCGACATGGGCGACGATGGCGACATTACGCAGGTCGTCACGCGTGGAGATGGGCATGCAAGCTCGCCTTGGGTTTGAGTTCAGGAGTCGCCGCAGAGATGACGGCAAGGTCAAGTCTACGCGCCCGAGGCAACCCGACTCACCACAAGCCGCCGTCCGTGCGGCTTATGTACGGATAACACCCGGTTAAGAGGTCCCGCTCGTGACCCGTTCTATAGGTGTTCTCGTACGACTTCGACGATGGGAAGATCGCCGGGAAGCCACTCGACGTCGTACAGCTCGGCGGGACTCAGCCAGCGCAGCTCGGTGTGTTCCAGGGCTTGCGGGGTGCCCTCGACCACCTCGGCGGTCCAGACCCGCAGAATGCTCCCGAGGACCAACGGCCAGTCGCCACCGATGCGCTCACGGAGTTTGACGATGACGCCCAACTCTTCGTAACACTCGCGGATCAGCGCCTCCTCGTCGGACTCGCCCGGATCGACCTTGCCGCCAGGAAATTCCCAGCCACCGGCCAGTGCGGCCGGCTCCGCTCGCTGGGCGGCCAGCAGCCTGCCGCCCGCGATGATCGCGGCCCCCACGACGACACCCGCCACAACCGCCCCCTCACCCGAACACCGAAAGTCAGAACACAGAGTCTCTCACTCTCTGCCACCGCACCCCTAGCCGTCCACGCACCCGCTGCGGCCTGGTCT
>JAOPYO010000379.1 GCA_025964575.1 Actinomycetes bacterium | reverse complement strand
TGGGCCTGACCAACCCGGGCGTCGCCATCTGGGACAAGGCCAATGTCTCCGGCAAGCTGGACTTCCTGGACCTGGTCGAGACCGCCAAGACGTGGGTTCCGACCATCCGTGCCCACGGCGTAGATGTCGTGGTCGTCAGCGCGCACGCCGGTGACAGCGGCGTGTCGTCCTACACCGGCGACATCCCGGTGGAGAACGCCTCGGCCATGCTGGCCCAGCAGGTTCCCGGGATCGACGCCCTCCTGTTCGGTCACGCGCACAACGACGTCTCCCAGCGGTTCGTCACCAACGACATCACCGGCGAGAGCGTGGTGATGAGCGAGCCGAAGTGCTGGGGCGAGAGACTGTCGGTCTTCGACCTCACGCTGACCCGGGACCGCGGCCGCTGGAAGGTCACCGCCAAGTCCGCCACGACGGTGAACACCAACACCGTGACAGAGGACCCGGAGCTCGTCACGCTGGTCAAGAAGCAGCACGACACGGTGGTCGCATACGTCAACCAGAAGGTCGCCACCTCCACCGAGGTGATGTCCGCGGCGGAGTCCTGCTGGAAGGACACCGCGATCCTCGACTACATCCACCTGGTGCAGACCGCGAAGGTCAAGGAGGCCACCGCCGGCACCGCCTACGCGTCCCTGCCGGTGCTGTCGATCGCCGCGCCGTTCAGCCGCAGCGCCACCTTCCCGGCCGGCCAGGTCACGATCAGGGACATCGCCGGGCTCTACATCTACGACAACACGCTGCTGGGCAGCATCCTGACCGGCTCCCAGATCAAGGCGTACCTGGAGTACTCGGCGCAGTACTTCAAGCAGACCGCGGCGGGCGTCCCGGTCGATCCGGGATCGTGGACCAACGCCAACAACCGTCCCGACTACAACTACGACCAGTTCTCCGGCATCACCTACGACATCGACATCGCCCAGACCGTGGGCTCACGGATCCTCAACCTCGCCTACAACGGCACGGCGGTCACCGACGGCCAGCAGTTCGTCGTCGCGGTCAACAACTACCGCCAGTCCGGCGGTGGCGGCTTCCCCCACATCGCCGCCGCCCCGGTCGTCTACAACGCCCAGGTCGCGATCCGGGAGGCGATCGTCGCGTACGCCTCCGCCGCCAAGACCATCGACCCCTCCACCTTCCACGTGGAGAACTGGAAGCTGGTCCGCGACGGCGTATCGGTCTTCTGAACGTTCCAGCCGTTACGTGTATCCGCTCATGTCGGAATGGGCGTGGGTGCGTGATGCAGGGGAATCGAACGTGGACCGGTACGGCCGGTCTTGGCCTCGTGCCGGTGGTGATCGGGGCCGCATAATGCGGCACATGGACGGTGATTTTAGTTTCGGCGATGCCGATTCGGCCGTGATCGCGGCGGGTGTACGAGGAATGGATGCGTACCGGTCTGTCCACGCGGCGCTGCGATCCCCGGGCTCCGCCTATCTCCGAGGGCCCATCTCTTCGGGCAGGCCGGCGGCGATGCCGTTGAGCACGCGGTCAAGTCCGTACTGGAAGCGCGCTTCGGGAGGCGCGTGCGAAACACGGGATTCCAGCACAGACCGATTGAACATCGGATAGTCACCCGTCTCGACGACACGCCGTACGTAGGGCCCGATGTACTCGGTCATCCATCGATTCATGTCCAGCCCGGTCCGGCGAGCCAGCTCAATCCAGCGCGATCAGCCAAGGATGGCGTAGGCCTACCGAGCGAGTCTGGTGGGCGACCAGCGAGAGATCGGACCGCCAGTTTCCGGTCGGCCGGTCGGGGAGATCCATCTCTCCCATCACTGTGCCGATGAAACCGCACATGTGCCGCAGGTCATGTGGCCGGGCCGCCCAGGGAAATCTCACCCCTGGGCTCCAGCGGAACGGAGTGTGACGACCCTTGTCGTTCCGCTCGTCTCACCTCAGTCCTGACAGCCCGAAGCACGTCGACGCCAGGTCGTGTGGTCGGCTACGACTCGCCCGGGCAACGTCGAACTGCCGGGCTCGGTATGAACGATTGAGACGTACCGACCGGTCTGCGGGGAACTCGTCTGTTACGGAGAACTCGTCGCGATGTTGTAGGCGATGTGTGTTCCCATGTCGAGCTCACCGGACCGCGAGCGCGTCTGGCCGGCGAAGTCGTCCAGGGAGCCGTCAGCACCGTAAACGCGTGGAATATAGGTCACCTTGGCGGTGACGTTGGCCACGCGGATCCACAGCACGTAGTCGTAGACCGGCTTGCCGTCGGTGATCTGGTTCGGGCTTCCGGTGAGCGTCGCCTCGTCGCCGAGCCCGGGTATGGTCTGCTGGATGCCGGTGAAGCCCTCGTTGGGCGGCGCTGGCCTGGCCATCTGGGCGAATCTCTGGTGTGCCGCGCTCTCCGCCGTCGTCCCGTCCGTACCCGCAAAGCGAGTGAGATCGACCTCCAACGTGCTGGGCGATCGGTTATTGGATCCCGGCGACTCCCACCTGCAGATCGAGGTGCCCCCGGTGGACCCCGCGGGGTACTTGCCCGCCCTGGTCAGCACCTTCGCGACGTCGGCGTCGGCGAGCGTGGCGCACGCATCCGGTACTTTCCCGAACTTCCCCTGATCGGCCGATTCCTGCGTACGTGAGAATGAGCCGTTGGGCACGATCAGGAAGACCGCCACCACGACTACGAGGATCACCGTGACCGCACCGACCGCGATCAGCGCCCAGGCCAGCGGCGACGGGCCGCTCCGGCGCGGCGGAGGCGGTGGCGGACCTCCCGGCGGCCCCCAGGAACCCTGCCCGGGCCCGCCGGGGTCTGCTGCCGCGGCAGGTCCTGACAATCCAGGAGGTGGACCGGCCGGTCCACCGTGCGGGCCCATGTTCGGTGGTCCTTGCATCAGCGCCCTCGCTCGTCTCAGCCACCGGCATCAAAGTAAGCGCCACCTGGTCTGTTGCGATTCAGGTGTTCTCCCCGGGTCCATGCTCGGGTGGGCTATCTGTGCGCTCCCACCCGCTTCGACGCGCAACCCGACATCGACCTCATGTAACCGTAATGGATCCCCTATCGGGTGTCGGCCGGATCGGGGCTGTGATCTCGGGATGAGACGTCGGGCTGCCGGGTGGGTTGTTGCGGAAGGTCGGTGACCAGGAGGACGGCGCCGAGGACGAGGGCCAGGCCGAGGGCTGAGCTCCAGCCGAGGTGTTCGTTGAGGAAAGCGGCTCCCCAAAGGAGACCGAACACGGGCACGAGGAAGGTGACGCTGAGGGCGCCGGTCGGGCCGACCCGGTTGACGAGGCGGTAGAACAGGCAGTATCCCAAGGCGGTGCAGGCCAAGGCGAGCGTGAGCGCCGAGAGGACGACGGTCCTACCAGGGGCGTGATGCGGGGGCAGGGCCATGCTGGGAACGAGCAGGAGCGTGGCGGCACCGAGTTGCTGGCCGGTCGCGGTCACCAGCGGATGGGTGCCTGAGAACCGGACCTTGGCATAGCGGCCGCCGAGTGCGTAGAACAGCGCGGCGAGCAGGCTCGCGGCGCTGGCCAGGATGAGGGCGCCGTCGAAGTGCAAGGGCCCCAGGCCGACCAGTACCGCGACCCCGATCACTCCCAGGAGCACACCTCCGAGCTGGCGGTGTGAGGGCCGTCTGCGGCGGCGTGCCGCTGAGACCAGTAGCGCGAACAGCCGGCGTCGTACCGCTGCTGGAAGCCATCAACGACCCCCGTCGAGCCTTCTTCGGATAATGAGGGCCTGGACCGGCCCATGCGAGGACGGCAACCGCCGCTGGACCACGCTCCGCCTCGAAGATCTCAACGCCTGCTTCACTGGTCTCCTCGACGCCATCGTCCGCGCGTACGACCAGCAGACCAACCCGGCCTCCGCGTGAACATGCCACGCAAGAGGTCGGGGCTAGACATGTCGGTAACACTCGCGACCTTTCCGACACGTAGGGGGTGTTCCCCTCCCCCGCAGTGAAGGAGAGTCACGTGCGACATACCGAATTCGGCCACCGGACCTTCGATGGATGACCGCAAGGCCAGGTTCGAGGAGATCTACGCCGCGACGTACGAGCCGATCCTGGGTTACGCGTTGCGACGCTGCTCCTCTCCAGAGGACGCGGCCGACATCGTCGCGGAGACGTTCACCGTCGCCTGGAGGCGGTTCGAGGACATGCCCGCCGGTGCGAGGGCGCGGCTCTGGCTGTACGGCGTCGCGCGCCGGGTGCTGGCCAATCACCGGCGTGGCGAGTCACAGCGGCGACTGCGGACCACGGAGCTCCGGGACGAGATCGCCGCGGTCAGTGCGGACCCTGTCGACGCGTCGGCCATCGGCCAGGCGTTCCGGGAGTTGTCCGACGACGACCGGGAGTTGCTCGGTCTCGTCGCCTGGGAGGGTCTCGACCACTCCGCCATCGCCACCGTCCTCGGCTGCTCGCGAGGAGCCGCACGCGTCCGGCTGCACCGGGCGCGCAAACGCTTCTCCCGGGCGCTCCGCTCGGCCGGAATCGACGCGACGCCCCTGACCATGAACCGCCCCATCAGCGAACGGAGCTCCCTGACATGAAGACTCATCCCACCGATGACCTGGTACGCAAGATGGCGCGGGTTCGCGACGATTCCCTGGCCGGATTCGCCGACCGGCCGGCCGCGCGGAACCTGCTGGACAATGTCACGACCCTCCCCGCGTCCCACGACGCACCCCGGCTCCGTCGCCACCTGCTGGTCCGGGCGGCCATGGCCGGTGGCCTGGCCACCGCGGTCGCCGCCGGTGGCATCATGCTCGCGCGCGCCGGTTCAGAGCCTGCCGCACCCACGACCATCCGGGTGTCCGACGTCGCCCAGGTGACGAGCCTGGTCGCCGCGGCGGCCCGGAACCAGCCAGACCTCAGCCCGCGCAACGACCAGTTCGTCCATGTGAAGTCCGTCGAGGTCACAGTCTTCTCCGACACCTTTGGCAAGGGAGGCCGGCACACGGTTCAGAAGCTTCCGCGCACCAATCGCGAACTGTGGCTGTCGGTCGACGGGCACCAGGCCGGGCTGCTCAGGGAGAGCCCCTGCCCGCACGGCCAACGCTGCGATACGCCGCTGCAAGGGTACAAGTGGTCAAGCGCCCCGGCCCCGAGCAGCGCGGCAGCGCTCCGGTCGCTGCCGACGGATCCGGCAAAGCTACTGACCGCCATCGACAAGATCGAGTCCGGCAAGGGCAGAGCTCGCCCTGAGCTCAGGTGGGGCGCCATCCAGAACCTGATCGACGAGCAGTACGTCCCGCCGAAGGTACGGGCTGCGATCTTCGAGATTGTCGGCGGGCTCCCCGGCGCGACGCTCAACCGCAACGCCACCGACGCCATCGGGCGGCCGGGTGTGGCCATCGTAGTGCCCAACGCCCTAGGCGACCACAACGAGATGATCTTTGATCGGCGGACCCACCAGTACCTCGGGACCCGGAGCATCGCTGGCCCCCCCGCCGACGGGAAGCTCGTCAGCCCGTTTCCGGGAGCCACGCCGTACCGGGTGCCCAAGGGCAGACCGGCGGCAGGCACCGTCACGTACGACTCCGCACTGCTCAAGGTGGACATCGCCGATCACCTCCCCGCTCACTGAACCGACCGCCGGACGAGTTGCCGTCCGGACCGCCTGCCGGTGGTCCGGACGGCAACGGCTCACCGGCGGCCAGGCCCCGCAGACCGCCGACGCTGAGTATGTGTTCTTCCGGTCGCTGGACGGGACGCGCGGACGGACAGCTGGAGAACGGCCACTTCACCGGCCAGCTTCCGCCAGGCGACTACGTTGTGGAGACCGGCGTGTACACGCTCGAACCCAGCGGCGAGAAGTCCCTTACGGTGGTCCATCTACGCTGTCCGAGGGGTCGATGACCGCCACGGATATCAGGGTGACGCCCAGGTCGCGGACCTTCATGAGCAGCCCATGCAGCTCCGCTTGGTCCGAGACGAGACCGCTAAGGATGGTCGTGCCTTCGCTTTCGTGGGTCAGGGTGAGGTCACCGAACCAGGCAGACCAGTGGTCGTCGAGCTGCCCGTCGACCCGAAGCTTGTAGCAAGCGGGCGCCTGTTCTCTGGGCGACTGGGCCATCAGGGCGCCACCTTCGTCCTCGCCCTGCTGGTTCGGCGGCTGCTGATACACCGGCGGATGACGTACTCAGCGACCGCGAGGTTGATGCCCCAGCCCGCGCCCAGCATGAGGGCGGTGTTGAGTTCGCTGGTGCCGAAGACCGCGTTCCCGATGCCTTGGGTGAACACCTGGGTGCCGGCGCCGAGGGCCAGTGCGTAGGCGCGTGTCATCCATGCCCGGTGGCGGGCGACGTCGCCGCAGCGGATCGCGGTGAACCCGAGGATGATGCTGGCGGCCATGCCCGCCCCGAACGCGATCCGGAAGACATGGGCCAGTTCCCCGGTGCCGGGCTGGCTGGGGGTCGCCCTCGGCCTCGGCGACTCGACTCGTGGCCACGAACCACCGGTAGCGGCTCTCGGTCGTCGGCGCACGCTCCCCGTGGGCTGCGGCCGCCTCGAGGTGTCGCTTGGCGGCGTCGAGGTCGCCGGCTTCGCGGTCCATCTCGCTCAGCCCTACGTGCAGGTCGGCGGTTGCCCGCGCCACGGGCACTCCGTGCGCCTCGGCGACCTGCATTGCCCGCTGGTAGAGCCGGCGTGCCGTGCTGGGTCGACCTGCCGCGAGCCACATGTCGGCGAGCACGACCGTGCTGCTGAGCTCGTCGACCAGGTTGCCGGCCGCATGCAGGCTGGCCACCGCTTGCGCGAACGTCTCCAGCGCGCTCGACACGTCCCCGTTCGCCCACGCAGCGAGGCCGAGGAACCACCGCCTCGCGCAAGATGGTCACTGGGTCCCGCCAGGTCGAGGGCGCGGCGGGCGTGCGCCCCGCCGCCGGTTGCCATGCGCCGCCCGCAGCTCCACTTCGCGCGCACGATCCGCGCCAAGCTCGCCGAGGGTGACTTCGACGTCTTCTTCCTCACTGGCATTGGCGAGGTCTTCCCGTACATCCGCTCGCACAACGTGCTGAATAACTTGCAGAGCGTCGTGACGGGCAAGCCGATGCTCATGTTCTTCCCCGGCCGCTACGAGCAGTCCGACACGTTGGGGTCCTCGCTCGTGCTATTCGGGCGACTCAAAGACGACCAGTACTACCGAGCCAAGAACATCTTGGAGCAGGAGGCTTGACTCGATGATGCTGAACGCGATCTTTGCCAAGGACGTCCAGCGTCCGATCGAGGGCGTCATCAAAGCTGATGACACCGCGCATCTGGGCACC
>JAOPYO010000374.1 GCA_025964575.1 Actinomycetes bacterium | reverse complement strand
CAATCGGCGTCCTGCATCCCGTCTGGGCTTTCACCCCAGCCTACACCGGTTCAGACCAAGTCCAAACCCGAATTCCGCTGGAATGACGTCCCCGGGGCCGTCCGCCTTCCGGCGTCCCGCATCCCCTCGGGGCATGGCAAACACTAGGAGGATCAGGGAACGGCGTCAAATCGGGCGGACACCACGGACGGACACCGAGTTCACGCTGCTGTACCGTCTCAAGCCCTGCTGAGGCTTTCGTCCTGATATCACCGATCAGCGGGTCGTTCCCCGGGGGTGGGAGGGAAATGGCCCATGACCACATACGTCATTGCCGGCGGCATCACGCGGGGATCCGCCGAGCGCCTGGTCGTCGCGGCCGCGATGGCACCGTCCGTACACAATGTGCAGGCGTGGCGATTCAAAGTCCGGCCGGATCTGATCGAGATCGAGGCCGATCCCGCACGTTTCCGGACGATGCGGGACCCCAATGGCCGGAGCCTGCACATCAGCTGTGGCGCGGCCCTGATCAACCTGCGTCTCGCAGCCGCACAACTGGGGCGCGAGCCCGTACTCCGGCTGCTGCCCGATCGCTCCCGGCCGATGCTGCTGGCCACCGTACGGTTGGCGGGTCCGCACCGGACCACTCCGTGGGAGCGCGCACTGTACGCGGCCACGATGCGCCCGCTCCCGTCCTGGCAGCCCTACGGTGGCGAGCAGCCCCCGGTCTCCGTGATCAATGAGCTTGCCCACGCTGCCCGGCTCGGGGGAGCGACCCTGCACTCTGTCCCCGCCGGCACCGCCGTCCTCACGACTCGCGGCGATGACCCTGGCGAGTGGCTGCGGGCCGGCCAGGCGCTCCAGTACGTGCTGCTGACCGGCGCAACCCGGGCGGTATCAGCCTCGTTCCGGTACGAGGTGGTCGAGATTCGGGGTGCGGAGAGGGTCCTCGAGCACGGCGACGTCCCTCAGGTCCTGCTCAAACTGGCCCGAACCTCGATATCCGGAACGAGGCAGTGATCTGCATGGGGTCCGGCAGCGCGGTAAGGCGCTCAGACAGCTCCTCACCGGGGATATGGCCGGCACTCGGCCCCATGCCCACGAGGGTCTCCACCTCCGAGTGGCTCAGCCGCAGAGCGAACTCGTGCTCGTCGTACCTCTCCTGGAGGAAGCGCTCCCCCAGCGTCTCCGCCATCCGTTCGGACTTGCGTTCGTCCACAGAGAGCAGACCGAGCGGTCCGACGAGTTCGCCGAGATGCCGGCTGGTCGGCGTGACCACGAACAGTGCCCCATCCGGGCGCAGCACCCGGTGGAATTCGGAGCCGTTCCGAGGCGCGAACACGTTCATGATCACATTGATCGATCCGGTGGGAACGGGGAGCGGCCGCCAGAGGTCCCACACAGCCGCGCCGATCCGCGGATGTTCCCGTACGGCCCGGCGCAGTGCGAACTTGGAGATGTCGAGGGCGAGCCCCACGGATCCGGGCGCACGCTCGAGCACCGCGCCGAGGTAGTAGCCGGTCCCTGCGCCGGCGTCCAGGACACAGGATCCGTCCGGCAGACCGTCCGCGATCTCCCCAGCCAGCAGGGAGGCCAGCGACGAGAAGTGGCCGGCGCCCAGAAAAGCCACCCTCGAACGCACCATTTCCGGGGTGTCCGCGGTTCCGGCCCGGGCGTCGCCGGGAAGCAGGTTCACATAACCCTGCTTCGCGATGTCGAAGCAGTGCCCGGTGGGGCACCGCAGCACCCGATCCGCGGAAGCGAGACCCGCTCCGCAGACCGGGCACCTCAAACGGTCGACCAGGTCGATCAACACGGTTCGATACCGGGGACTATGGGTCAGCCCGACTGGTCTGCGAGGCGCTTGCGGACGTCGTCCATGTCCAGGGCTCGCACCTGCTCGATGATGTTCTCCAGCGCGGGCTCGGGCAGCGCGCCCGGCTCGGCGTAGACGATGACTCCGTCCCTGATCACCTTGAGGGTTGGGTTGGAGGCGTTGCCGAAGCGCTCGGACAGCTCGGGCTCGGCCTCGGTGTCGACCTTGCCGAACACGAGGTCTGAGTGACGCTCGGCGGCCTGCTCGTAGATGGGCCCGAAGCGTTTGCACGGGCCGCACCAGGCAGCCCAGAAGTCGATCAGCACGATGCCGTCGCCTTGCGCGACCTCGTCGAACTTCTCGGTGGTCACCGTGACCGTCGCCATATCTCCAGCTCCTTGTCCACTGTCATCGGCGCTACGCGCAGCCAGGCAGGTACAGCGAGGCTCTGGCGCATGATATTCCCGGCCTGTACAGGGAATCACAGAGCAGTAATTAGCGTTGGTCGGATAGGGACAAAGAGAGTCCGGAGAAGGGTCAGGATGGCTGTCACTCGCACCAGGACCGAGCAGGCCGACAAGGACCTTGTCGGCGCCTACCTCGACGCGATCGGCCGCACTCCTCTGCTCGACGCGGAGCAGGAGGTCGAGCTGTCGAAGGCGATCGAAGCAGGTCTCTTCGCCGAGCGGCTTCTGCACGACGGCGGTCCGTCCGCCGGTGCATCCCGGGACGAGCTCGAGGAGCTCGTCGCCGCGGGACTGCACGCGAAGCGGCGTTTCGTCGAGGCCAACCTGCGGCTGGTCGTGTCGCTCGCGCGGAAATACCCCACAGATTCGCTTCCCTTGATCGACCTGATCCAGGAGGGCAATCTGGGTCTCATGCGCGCGGTCGAGAAGTTCGACTATCGGCGCGGTTTTAAGTTCTCCACCTATGCCACGTGGTGGATCCGACAGGCGATCGGCCGCGGGCTCAGCCACACCGCGCGGGCGATCCGGTTGCCGGTGCACGTGGAGGAGGAGCTGTCCCGGCTGCGCCGGGCGGAGCGGATGTTCATCCGTGATCTCGGCCGGGACCCGTCCCGGGACGAGCTGGCCGAGACCCTCGGCACCGACGCCGGCCATGTCGATGATCTGCTGCGGTGGCGGCGGGATCCGGCCAGCCTGGACGCTTCGGTGGACGATGCGGGTGAGACCCCGATGGGCAGCCTGCTCGAGGATCCTGACGCGATCAGCCCGGAGAACGAGATCGTCGCCCTGGATGATCTTGAAGGTCTTGATCGGCTGCTGGATCGCCTGCCTGCCCGCGAGGCCGACATCCTGCGTGCCCGGTTCGGGCTCGATGACGGTGAACCCCTCTCGTACGCCCAGATCGGTGCCCGCTACGGGCTCAGCCACAACCGGGTGCGGCAGATCACCGACCGGTCACTGCGGCGGCTTCGCCAGTTCGCCGACGAGGCCGAGCGCCCCGGCCACCAGGTGGCGGCGTAGGGCATCTACGCCCGGGGCCGGATGCCGTACTCCCGGTAGTGAATTAGCCTTAGATGTCGTGAGCACGAACACCGGTATGACCGGTCTCGATTCCTGGCGTGAGTTCCCGGCCGTCCAGCAGCCGGACTGGCCTGACCTCGCCGAACTGAAGGCCGTCACCGACGAACTGGCCCAACAACCACC
>JAOPYO010000373.1 GCA_025964575.1 Actinomycetes bacterium | reverse complement strand
CAATCGGCGTCCTGCATCCCGTCTGGGCTTTCACCCCAGCCTACACCGGTTCAGACCAAGTCCAAACCCGAATTCCGCTGGAATGACGTCCCCGGGGCCGTCCGCCTTCCGGCGTCCCGCATCCCCTGGCGACATGGAGAACATTACGCAGTCCCTGGAGTCCCGTCAAACTCAAGGCCCTACCCCTGTCTCCACTGTCACAAACCACCTGGTCAATACGTTGCACGTGGTCGACATGTCATGGCGCTGAGCGACCGAGCCTCCCAACGTCGACCACGGAATTATCCTTCTCCATATTTTTTGGGGCCACAAAGTCATGGCCACCGACATCATCTGCTCGCGAGAAAGCAGCCTTTGGGCCACTCACGAGAAAAGAGCCGCGCGAACGCGGCCCTTTTGAAAAGATCAGGTGGTCGTGACGAACCGATCCACCCTGATTGCTCGCCTGGCTCGCGTCTACCCCCCAAAAGTCCGCGTAACCGCGCTGGTTCGTGTCGTTCAGCGGCTACCGGCCCTCGCGGAGTAGCTGCTCTACCGGCTCAGCCCATCCTCGGAAACGACGAAACCGCCCCCGAGACGGAGGCGGTTCGCAGAACACGTCGATCTGTGGAGCTATGGGGATTCGAACCCCAGACCTCCTCCATGCCATGGAGGCGCGCTACCAGCTGCGCCATAGCCCCGCGCCGGAAACCTGTCCCGGCAACGAGAGTTGATCCTACCGGTCCCCGCCCGGTCCTACGACCACAACAGGCCCCACCGGACACCCGCTCGGATCCGTACGCCCTCCAGCGGTAGCGGCAACGTCGCCGTCGAGACAGGTAACAGACCTGGCTACACGACTTACGCTCGGTGCAGTTGCCGAGGGAAGGTGGAGATATGGAAACTCAGCCCGGTTGTGGCCAGTGCTCTTGCTCCGATGAGGCACAGCGGGTGGCCAACGGCACGAGCCACGTCGCCGTCACCAACAAGGACCGGTGACCTTCGCTCGCATCTTGGTGAGCAGCGGGTCTGGTAACGGAAGTCCGGCTCGTCGGCATGGCGACACCGGCACCCGCCGTGTCCGCGGAGGCCTGTGCGCTGGCGAAGCCACCTGCCGTACGGACGATTTCATGTTCGAGCGCCCCTTTCTCATGTAGAAATGCCACGTATGAGGCAGAATCGGCCGGCCACCAGCGCCGGGGTGGTCATCGCCGCAGTCATTGGCTGTGGCGCGGTCGCCACCGCGATAGAGACCGGGATCACCTTCGGCAGCTACTACCTGACGTTCCACTCAGACCCCCCTTACTACTTGGTGGGTGCGGTGGAGAGCTTGATCGTCGGAGCGATCGTGGGCTCGGCCGCGCTGTTCACCCGGCCGAAGACCTGGGCCGTCGTGTTCGTGGCCGCACTGGCCGCGCTCATCGCCACCTTCGCCGGCGACATAGTGGCGGCCTCCGTCGCCTTCCCCGTGCGGCACTACGGGTCGTCGGTGGAGGGGATCCGCGGCATCTTCCAGGGGTTGTCCCGGAACAAGATCTATCTTCTTCTCGACTTTGTCGCCACGACGGTGGCCGTCATCATCACCATTCCCCGCGTAGTCATCGTGAGATCCGCAGAGCGTAGACACCAGCAGCCAGGCTCCTGGCCTGCTGGTGCGCCCTACGGACAGCAACCTCCGTGGGGGCAGCCACCACCCCAGCCGCCCTGGGCACCGTCCGGGCCAGGGCCGTCCGGTCAGGCCTACTTCCCGCCGGGGACACCGTCCTTCCCGCCGGGGACACCGTCGGGACCACCCTTGGGACCGCCGTTGGGACCGCCGTTGGGACCACCGGCGGAGCCCCCGGCTGCACCGCCGGTGAACCCGTCGGGCGACGCGCCGGCCCGTGAGGATGGCTGACGCACGGCTCCGGGCATCTCTGCGGACCTCGTCCGGTTCCGAGGTACGGCCGCCCTGTGCACGAACGCCGGGGGCAGGTTGGGCCAGACGATGGGGCTGCGCTCGACGACGGCGAACCGCTCCGCACCCACCCGCACCACCACCCGAAGCGCAGAAGCACACCCTTCCAGCCCACCCGCACCACCACCCGGGCCCAGAAACAACCCTTCCACTCCAGCCCGCACCCCACCCGCACCACCACCCGGGGGCGTGGGGGCGGAGCCCCCACCCCGGGGGGCTCGGGGGGTCGCCCCCCCGGCAGAAATGACGAAGAGGCCGACCGGTCTTGAGCTTGCTCAAGACATGCCGACCCCAACTCGAGTGGAGCTATGGGGATTCGAACCCCAGACCTCCTCCATGCCATGGAGGCGCGCTACCAGCTGCGCCATAGCCCCGCGCGACTGCGTGGACGTTCATCCCCGCAGCGCCTCGTCAGTGTATAGGACACCGGACCCTGGTTCGAATTCATTCCTGGGTCAGGTGCCGTTCTCTGATCAGGTGCCGTTCTCTGCGCGGTCGTCGCTGAGCACCGGCTCGGGCAGGGTGCCGGCGTTGTGCTCGATCAGCCGCCAGCCGCCGTCCCGCATCTCGGCGAGGACCGACCAGCAGCAGTTGGACAGCCCGCCGAGCCGCTCCCAGATGCTCTCGGGGAAACCGAGCAGGTGGGCCATGCCGAGCCGCAGCGCGGCACCGTGCGAGGCCACAACGAGCACGCCGTCCTGGGGGAGCCGGGCGATGGCCCGCTCGAGCGCGTTCCCAACCCGCTTGGCGACCTGCTCGCTGGTCTCGCCGCCGGGTGGCTGCCAGATGGCGTGTTCCGCGGGGTATTGCTCGCGGATCTCGGTGGCGTCGAGGCCTTCCCATTTGCCACCGTCGCGCTCAACGAGGTCCTGGTCGTAGGTCACCGGCAGCCCGGTGACCGCGGCCAGCGCCTCGGCGGTCTTGGCGGCTCGCTGCAGCGGTGAAGCGGTGATCGCGGTGGGCCTCAGCCCGGCGAGCAGCCGGGCCGCCCGGTCGGCCTGGGTGATGCCGGTCTCGTCCAGCGGAATATCGGTCTTGCCCTGGAAACGCCGCTCGACGTTCCAGGTGGTCTGGCCATGCCGCCAGAGCACGACCCTGCGGTTGCCGCTCCGCGCCGAAGAATCACTCATACTGTGTTGCCTCGCTCGCCTCACGGGCGCCTTCCGGCGCACGCTTCTCTCGTCTCTTGGTCACTCGTTCCTCGCTCCGCGGTCCCCAGGTCGAGAGGGCGCCGCGCGCGTGCGGCTCGCTTACTGAGCCTCGCCCGCCCGGACCCGCTGCGCGGCGTGTGCGTTTACCTCGTCCGGCAGCTCGATCAGCGGGCAGTCTTTCCACAGACGCTCCAGGGCGTAGAAGGTGCGGTCCTCTTCGCTCTGGATGTGGACGATGATGTCGATGAAGTCGAGCAACACCCAGCGGCCCTCACGCTCGCCCTCACGGCGGACAGGCTTGGCACCCGCGTCCTCACGCAGCCGCTTCTCGACTTCGTCGACGATGGAGCGGACCTGCCGGTCGTTGGGTGCGGAGCAGAGCACGAACGCGTCGGTGATGACGAGCTGCTCGCTCACGTCGTAGGCGATGATGCCGTCGGCCAGCTTGTCAGAGGCCGCCTCGGCGGCGAGCTGGACCAGCTGGGTGGCCCTTTCAGATGCGGTCACGATGCGGTCGTGGTCCTCCTAGTTAGGGGTGCTGCCACGTCCACCTTCTCATGACGCCTGTCGGCGGCCCCACTGTTGACATTCCCCAACGAGAATATCCGTACCAGCCGACATAACCGAACGGGATTGGGGTGCGACAGCCCCGAGGATGGGCCGCCCATGGTCATCAGGCGTCCCGATAGAGATTTCTTTTATTGATGTACTGAACGATGCCGTCTGGAACGAGGTACCAGATCGGCTCGTCGGCGCGTACCCGATCCCGTACCTCGCTGGAGGAAATGGAAAGGGCGGGCACCTCGACCAGGCTGACCCGGCCCTCGGGCAGCCCCGGATCCTCCAGGTGGTGACCGGGCCGGGTACAGCCGATGAAGTGCGCGAGGGTGAACATCTCCTCTGCGTCGTGCCACGTCAGCATCTTGGCTAGGGCATCGGCGCCGGTGATGAAGAACATCTCGGTGTCCGGGCCGTACAGCTCGCGCATCTCTCGAAGGGTGTCGATGGTGTACGTCGGGCCGGGCCGGTCGATCTCGATCCGGCTCACCCGGAAGCGCGGGTTCGAGGCGGTGGCGATCACGGCCATCAGGTAGCGGTCTTCGGCCTCGGCCACCTTGCGGCCGTCCTTCTGCCAGGGCTCACCGGTCGGCACGAACACGACCTCGTCGAGGTCGAAGAGGTGTGCGACCTCGCTGGCAGCGACCAGGTGACCGTGGTGGATCGGGTCGAAGGTGCCACCCATAACCCCCAAACGACGCTTTTCCAGCATGTCATGACCCTAACGAGTGGTCCGAGGGGGTCCGCACGCCGCCCCCTGCGGAATTGACACATTGAATGAATCTCAATGACACAGTGCGAGATCGTAGGGCCGTGACCGATATGACGGCATTTGTCGTGCGGTTCCTCCGCGGCCGCCCGGAACTGTGCGGGGTTCCGGTGAACCCACCGCAGGGAACGCTGCCGGTTGTGGTCATCTCCGCTACCGGCGGGGAGGGCCGGTTGACCGCCGAGGCGTACGGCCCGGAACGGACCGACGCGGCCCGGTTGGTAGCACCTCGTCAGGGCCCTGCTCACCCAGCTCGCCGGTATGCGATGCGGTTCCATCGAGATCACCGGGGTGGCCGAGGAGTTCGGCCCGGCGTATGTTCGGGGCGGCGTTCACGGTCCCCGATATGTTCTGAGGATCCGGATGACCGTGCGATGAATCGATTGAGGGAACCCTGGGCCCGAGGTGTTCGTCGGAATTAGCATGTCGGATATGACGTCGAACACCCCGGATCGAAACCGCACTCGCCTCCCCGGTATCAGCTCCCGGGCCTACGAACACCCCGCTGATCGTTCCGCACTCGTCGCTCTCCGGTCACTCACCGGCTTCGACACCGTGCTCCGGAAGATGTCCGGGCTGTTCAGTGAACGCGCCATCCGGCTCATGTACCTGGGCGGCAGCGTCCGGGTGAGCGAGGATCAGTTCCGCAACGTGCACGACATGGTGCGCGACGCCGCGTACATCCTGGATCTCCCCGAGGTCCCGGAGCTGTACGTGATCCAGGAGCCGACCCCGAACGCGATGGCCATCGGCGTTGACCATCCCTTCATCGTGATCAACACCGGCCTGATCGAGCTGCTCGACGACGAGGAACTGCGCTACGTCGTCGCACACGAGGTCGGGCACATCCTGTCCGGCCACGCGGTCTACCGCACACTCGCGCTCATCCTCGCCTCGCTCGGCTCCCGGCTGGCCTGGCTGCCACTGGGCAACATCGGCATCGCCGCGATTCTGATGGGTCTGCAGGAGTGGCAGCGCAAGTCCGAGTTGTCCGCCGACCGGGCCGGGCTGCTGGGCTCGCAGGACCCCGAGGCGGTCAAACGCGCCCTCATGAAGATGGCGGGTGGCGCCAAGCTCACCGAGATGAACACCGAGGCCTTCCTCGCGCAGGCGCAGGAGTACGAGTCCGCGGGCGATGTCCGGGATGGCCTGCTGAAGTTCCTCAACCTGTTGCGTCAGTCGCACCCGTTCGCCGTGATCCGGTTCGCCGAGATCGACAAGTGGGCGCGCAACGGCGAGTACGAGGGGATCCTGGCCGGCGCCTACCCGCGCCGGGCCGACGACGGCAGCGCCTCGATCTCCGACGAGGTCAAGAACGCCGCGAATTCCTACCGCCAGTCCTGGAGCGAGAGCGCCGACCCGTTCATCGGCAAGATCCGCGACGTCGCCGAGGGGGCGGCCAGTGCGGCCGAAGGCCTTTTCGACCGTTTCAGCCGCCGTGGCGGCGGCAACGGCCCGCAGAACACCAGCAACAACTGACCCGCAGCCCTCACTCCCGTGATCATGCAATCACGTCGAACGATTGCGTGATCACGGCGGGATGGTGTCAGCGAAGGTGGCCTTCGCCGGTGACGACGTACTTGGTGGAGGTCAGCTCGGGCAGTCCCATCGGGCCTCGGGCATGCAGTTTCTGGGTGGAAA
The DNA here is from genome assembly GCA_025964575.1 of Actinomycetes bacterium. Taxonomy (GTDB): domain Bacteria; phylum Actinomycetota; class Actinomycetes; order Streptosporangiales; family Streptosporangiaceae; genus Actinomadura_E. The sequence goes on along the minus strand of JAOPYO010000373.1, from coordinate 4,517 downwards.
TGCCGATCTCCGCCCCGAAGCCGAACTCCTCGCCGTCGGTGAACCGGGTCGAGGCGTTGACCATGACCACGGCTGAGTCGACCAGCGCGACAAAGCGCCTGGCCGCCTGCTGCGACGTCGTGACGATCGCCTCGGTGTGCCCGGAGCCATACTTCCTGATGTGCGCGACCGCATCCTCCAGCGAGTCGACCACGGCGGCGGCGATGTCCAGGGAGAGGTATTCGGCGAAGTAGTCCTCCTCCGTCGCCCCCACCACGTCCGAGCCGTACGACTGAACCGTGGGATCGCCGTGCACGGTGACGCCCTTGTCGCGGAGGGCCGACAGCGCCCGGGGGAGGAAGGCCTCGGCGAGATCTCGGTGGACCAGTACGGTCTCGGCCGCGTTGCAGACCGAGGGGCGCTGGGTCTTGGCGTTGATCAGGAGGTCCACCGCCATGTCGAGGTCGGCGGCGGCGTCCACGTACACGCTGCAGTTGCCCACGCCGGTTTCGATCACCGGAACCGTCGACTCCTCGACCACCGAGTTGATCAGGGAGGCACCGCCGCGCGGGATCAGCACATCGACCAGCCCGCGGGCCCGCATGAGCTGTTTGACCGAGTCCCGGCCACGACCCGGTACGAGCTGCACGGCATCCGCCGGAACCTCCGTCCCGCCCAGCGCGTCCTGCATGATCTCGACAAGGGCGCTGTTGGAGTCGTACGCCGAGGACGAGCCGCGCAGTAGCACGGCATTGCCGCTCTTGAGGGTGAGGGCCGCGGCGTCGACGGTGACGTTCGGCCGGCCCTCGTAGATGATGCCGATGACGCCGAGCGGGACTCGTACCTGCCGTACCTCGAGCGCGTTGGGCAGCGTGTAGCCGCGGACGACCTCCCCCACGGGGTCGGGCAGTGCGGCAACCGTGCGTACGGCGTCCGCGATCGCGACGATGCGCTGTTCGGACAGACTGAGCCGGTCGATCATATACTCGGCGGTCCCGGTCTCACGGGCTCGCGCGACGTCGCGTTCGTTGGCCTTGACGATCTCGGGCACCCTGGCGACCAGCACTTCGGCGATGCGCTGAAGCGCCGCGTCCTTGGCCGCACGCGGCAGAGGAGCCAGCGTCGCGGCGGCCTCCTTGGCGCGATTCGCCACCCGGAGGAAGTCCGCCCGCTCCTGCGCCTGCTGGAACGTGTCGTCGCCCATCGCCGGCTCCTTTCGTTCGCCGATCGTGAAGGTGACACCTCACCTTGACGGTCGGCGAGTGAGTATGTCCTTCTGATTCAGCAGTACGAGGTCGTCACGGTGGATGATCTCGCGTTCGTATTCAGGACCGAGCTCCCGAGCCAGCCACCGGGTGGACCGGCCCATCAGCTCGGGGATCTCCCCCGCGTCATAGTTGACCAGGCCGCGCGCCACCACCCGGTCTTCGGAGTCGCACAGGTCCACGGGGTCGCCGGCCACGAAATCGCCCCGCACGCCGGTGATCCCGGCGGGCAGCAGCGACTTGCGGCGCCGTACGACCGCTTCGACCGCACCAGGGTCCAGCAGCAGCCGTCCCTGGCCGGTGGTGGCGTGCGCCAGCCAGAGCAGCCGGGTGGAGGGACGGTGATCGTCCGGGTGGAAGAAGGTGCCGACGGGCTCGCCGGCGAGAGCCGCGGCGGCGGACGCGGCGTTGGTCAGCACGACCGACACCCCGGCGCCCATTGCGATCCGGGCCGCCTCGACCTTGGTGATCATGCCGCCGGTGCCGACCTTGCTGCCCGGCTTGCCGAACACGACCCCCTCGAGGTCGGCTGCGACGCGGACCTCATCGAGCCGCCGTGCGCCGGGCTTCCGTGGATCACCGTCGTAGAGCGCGTCCACGTCGGAGAGCAGCACCAGCGCGTCGGCCCTGATCAGATGGGCGACGAGCGCGGCCAACCGATCGTTGTCGCCGAAGCGGATCTCGTCGGTGGCCACCGTGTCGTTCTCGTTGACGATCGGGACCACCCCGAGCGCCAGCAGCTGGGTGAGAGTGCGCTGTGCGTTGCGGTGGTGAGCACGGCGCATCATGTCGTCGGCGGTGAGCAGCACCTGGCCGACGGTCAGCCTGTGCCGGGCGAAGGCGGCCGTGTAGCGCGCCATCAGCAGGCCCTGCCCGACACTCGCCGCCGCCTGCTGGGTGGCCAGATCACCGGGCCGCCGGGCGAACCCCAGTGGCCCCAGCCCCGCGGCGATGGCCCCCGAGGAGACGAAGACGATCTCGCCGCCGGATGCACGCCGCTCCGCGAGCACGTCCACGAGCGCGTCAATGCGATCGCCGTCGATGGTGCCCTGGGCCGTCGTCAATGACGAGGACCCTACCTTGACCACGATACGACGGGCCTTCGCGACGGCCGAGCGCACGCTTCCTCCCCTGACTCTGCGGGTCTTACAGGTGTCCGAGTCGCCTGTCGGTGCCGCGGGGGCCGAAGCCGCCTTCGCTACCGGCGATGACGTCAGGTTCCCAGTCGAAGACGACCGACTCCTCAACCGTGCCGATCATCACGGTGGCACCGGCCTCGGCGCCGGCCTCGAGCAGCTTCGCCTCGATGCCGATCTTGGCGAGGCGGTCGGCGAGAAAGCCCACCGCCTCCTCGTTCTGGAAGTCGGTCTGGCGCAGCCAGCGCAGCGGCTTCTCGCCCGTGACGAGGTAGGTGTTCTCGCCGAGGAACTTGACGTCGAACTCCACCCCGCCGACCGGCTTGGGCCGGATGACCAGCCGGGTGGGCTCCTCCACCGGCAGCGAGGCACGGTAGCCCTCGACCATCTCCGCCATGGCAAAGGACAGTTCGCGCAGCCCCTCGTGAGAGGCGGCCGAGACCTCGAACACCCGCAGTCCGCGCTTCTCGAATTCGGGCCGGACGAGCTCGGCCAGTTCCCGGCCGTCCGGAACGTCGATCTTGTTCAGCACCACGATCCGGGCACGGTCGGACAACGGCCGGTCGCCCAGGTCACTGTCGTACGCCGCCAGCTCACGCTCGATCACCTCGAAGTCGCTCACCGGGTCGCGGCCGGGCTCCGGGGTGGCGCAGTCGAGCACGTGCGCCAACGTGGCGGAGCGCTCGATGTGCCTCAGGAACTCCAGGCCCAGGCCCTTGCCCTCGCTGGCGCCCTCGATCAGCCCGGGGACATCGGCGACGGTGAAGACATGGTCGCCGGCGCTCACCACACCGAGGTTGGGCGCAAGCGTGGTGAACGGATAATCAGCGATCTTGGGACGGGCCGCGGAGAGCGCGGCGATCAACGAGGACTTGCCCGCGCTGGGGAACCCCACCAGCGCCACGTCCGCGACCGTCTTGAGTTCCAGGACGATGTCGAACTCGCTGCCCGGCTCGCCGAGCAGCGCGAACCCGGGAGCCTTGCGCTTCGCCGAGGCCAGCGCCGCGTTGCCCAGGCCGCCTCGGCCGCCCTCGGCGACGACGTACCGGGTGCCGGCCCCGACCAGGTCGGCCAGGACCTCGCCCTCCGGGGTCTTCACGACGGTCCCGTTCGGCACCTTCAGCACCACGTCGTCACCGTCGGCACCGTTACGGTGCGAGCCCTGTCCCGGGCGCCCGTTCCCCGCCTTGCGGTGTGGGCGCTTGTGGTAGTCGAGCAGGCTGGCAGTGTTGATCTCGACCTCGAGGATCACGTCCCCGCCGTTCCCACCGTTGGCCCCGTCCGGGCCGCCGAGGGGCTTGAACTTCTCGCGATGTACGGAGGCACAACCATGCCCGCCGCTGCCCGCCCCTACGTGCAGGACGACGCGGTCCACGAACTGCGCTCCATGCGCACTTCCGGCCCGTCCGGCCATGCCTCCCCCTCAGTTTCCTACTCAGACACAGACAAGGGGCGGACCGAACAGGTCCGCCCCTTGCCCGACCCCATTCGGGGTTCCAGGGGTCGCCCCCTGACAAAGACTGTTTCAGTGGCGGATTACTCCGCCGCCGGCACGATGCTGACGGCCCGGCGACCGCGGTAACGGCCGAACTCGACCGCACCGTTCACCAGAGCGAACAGCGTGTCGTCGCCGCCACGGCCGACGTTGAGGCCGGGGTGGAAGTGGGTGCCACGCTGGCGCACGATGATCTCGCCGGCGTTGACGACCTGACCACCGAACCGCTTCACACCAAGGCGCTGCGCATTCGAGTCACGGCCGTTCCGGCTGGACGAGGCGCCCTTCTTATGTGCCATGTTCTGCCCCTCCTGGACCAACCCCGCTACGCGGGGCGAACAACCTATTAACCGGCCGTGATACCGGTGACCTTGACCTGGGTGTACGGCTGACGGTGACCCATCCGCCGCTTGTACCCGGTCTTGTTCCGGTAGTGCATGATGTCGATCTTGGGGCCTTTGAGAGCACCGAGGATCTCGGCGGTGATCTCGTACTTGGCGAGCTCGGCGGGCGCACTCACGACGCTTTCGCCGTCGACGACCAGCAGCGCCGGGAACGTCACCGTCTCGCCGGTCTTCCCGGCCAGCTTGTCGACGGTGAGCACGTCATCGACGGCCACCTTCTCCTGCCTGCCGCCGCAAC
>JAOPYO010000366.1 GCA_025964575.1 Actinomycetes bacterium | reverse complement strand
CCTCCGGAGTTGTCCGCGTACCAGGCGATGTCGTCGATCTCCCCGTACCGGTACCCGCTGGTACCTGCCTTGCAGGCGTACTGCCACTCCGCCTCGGTCGGCAGGCGATAGCCGTTGGACGCCCAGTTGCAGGTCACTTCCCCGCTCTGTGCGTCGCGGGAGTAGGCCTGGTTCAGTCCAGACCGGGCCGAGATTCGGTTGCACACGTCGATCGCGTCGAGCCAGCTGACGTTCGTCACAGGCGAGACTCCGCTCGCAGAGGGATTGAGATCCGCTCCCGTGATGGCACGGTGGAGGTTCGCCGTGACGGGATACCGGCCGAACAGGAAAGGAGCGATCTCAGCCCGCCAGCGGGTGCCGCGTCGGTCGTCTCGAAGGTCCACGGCGCCACCGGGGACGTGAACCATCGAGGGGACCGTCGGGGCGTCGGTAGGTGGGTGCACGCGGTGGGCCTCTCTGTCCGCGGCGACCACGAGGTCGTCGCGCGCCCACGATACGGGGGCATGAACCAGGTAACCCCCGAAGCCGCCAGTAGATGATCTTAGGCACATCTCGCTCGGCTCTCGATCTTCACCGTCGAGGAAGGTGGTCGCCGAGCTCCGCGAGCGCGGCATCGGCTTCACCTCGCTGCACGAGAACCTGGACACCACCACCCCCGGCGGCCGGCTCGTCTTCCACGTCTTCGCCGCCCTGGCGGAGTTCATCCGCGAGCTGATCGTCATCGGCACCAACGAGGGCCTGGCCGCCGCCGTCCCGAGTCAGATCGAAGCGGGCGCCCGTTGATCCCCGGCCCGGACCATACGAAGGGCGCCCGCGCCGTCGGCGCCACCGGCCCCGGCGAGCGCGGCGTACGGGCCGTACGGAGGCGACACCGGCGGCGTCGGCCAGGAACCCGAAAGGCACTGTCTTACGACAGGCCTCGCCCGAGTTCCGCGAGGCGGGCCAGGGCGGGCAATGCGTTGGTGATCGCCTGTCGCTGTTCGGTGGTCAGCTGGGCGATGAGCGGAACCAGGTGGCGTGTCCGGTCGTCGTGGCGTGACCGGCCGATCTGCCGGCCGGCCTGGGTGATGTGGACGAGGACGGCGCGTCCGTCGCTCGGGTCGGGGCGGCGCTCTACCAGTCCGTCGCGCTCCAGCCGGGTGACCAGCTGAGTGATGCCGGGCTGGCTGACCTGCTCGGTCTTGGTCAGGTCGGTCAGCCGCATCGGGCTGCCGCCGCAAGCGAGGGTGTCCAGCACCGACAGCGTCGTGAACGACAGCTTCTCCAGCATCGGGAGCCGGATGTAGAAGCGGTTGAAGTTCTCGATCGCCGTGGTGAAGGCGTCCACGTCCAGGTCGTCGTTCGAAGTGTCGTCCACAGCAGAAATATATCGCACACTTATTTAAGATGCTTATGATGTTCTCGTGGACGCGTGCGAGCGGGGCGCGTCACACCTCGTCAGCGCAAGGAGAGGGACCCATGACTGTTCGTATCGGCATCAACGGATTCGGGCGGATCGGCCGCAACGTCCTCCGCGCGGCAGCCGCCCGGGACGCGGACCTGGAGATCGTCGCGCTCAACGACCTCGGCGACGTGGCGACCATGGCCCATCTGCTGGCCTACGACTCGATCCTGGGCCGCTTCCCCGGCGAGATCACCGCCGAGCCCGACGCGATCCGGATCGGGGACACCACCGTCACGGTCCTGGCCGAACGCGACCCCGCCGACCTGCCGTGGGGGGATCTGGGAGTGGACGTGGTCATCGAGTCCACCGGAATCTTCACCCATGCCGCCAAAGCCCGCGCGCACGTCGACGGCGGCGCGAAGAAGGTCATCATCGCCGCCCCGGCCAGCGGCGAAGACGTCACGATCGTGCTCGGCGTGAACCAGGACGCCTACGACCCGGAACGCCACGCGATCATCTCCAACGCCTCGTGCACGACCAACTGCCTCGGAGTACTGGCCAAGGTGCTGCACGACGCCGTCGGCATCGATTCCGGCATGATGACCACCGTCCACGCCTACACCCAGGACCAGAACCTCCAGGACGCCCCGCACAAGGACCTGCGTCGCGCCCGGGCCGCTGCCCTCAACATCGTGCCCACCTCCAGCGGAGCCGCCAAGGCCATCGGCCTGGTCCTGCCCGAACTCCAAGGCCGCCTCGACGCCTTCGCCCTGCGGGTGCCCGTCCCGACCGGCTCGGTCACCGACCTGACCGTCACCACCAGCCGCCGCACTACCGTGCAAGAGGTCAAGGACGCCTACGCCCAGGCCGCCGCCGGTCCGTACAAGGGCCTGCTGTCCTACACCGAGGCACCTATCGTCAGCACCGACATCGTCAACGACCCCGCCTCCTGCGTCTTCGACGCAGAACTCACCCGCGTACTCGGCCCGCAGGTCAAGGTCGTCGGCTGGTACGACAACGAGTGGGGTTACTCCAACCGCCTCATCGACCTGGCCCTCCTGGTCGGCAGCACCCTCTAGCCCACTGCGGCCCCGGTGCATGCTGGAACAACGGAACAGCCGTTGGCGCTATGCAGTGATCTTGGTGTGGGGGTCCGCGATTCCGTGAGCACTGTACGAGCAAATCCGGGTGATATCCCGAGCACTGATGACAGTCGGTAGTCCCCGGCGTCGGCGCACGCGGATCTCCGGCGAGTCCGGGCGAGGCTCGCCCCTCACTTGCTGCATTCGGCGCGCGCTATCGGGCCGGAGCTGGTCTACTCGTTCCGGGGGCTGTCGTACCCGTAGCCTGGAGAGATCCAGATGAGCACCTATCGAGTCGCGCAGGTCGCCGCCCCCGGCGGTCCGATCAGGATCGTCGAGCGTGAGGTGGCGCAGCCGGGCCCCGGCCACGTACGGGTTGCCGTGGACGCCTGCGGGATCTGCCACAGCGACACCGTTTTCGTGAACGCCGAGCTCCCGGGCGTACGGTTTCCCCTGGTCCCCGGGCACGAGATCGCCGGGCGCATCGAGGAGCTCGGCGAGGGCACGCACAGCGCCGGCTGGCAGGTGGGCGACCGGGTGGCGGTGGGCTGGTTCGGCGGTAGCTGCGGCCACTGCACGCCCTGCAGACAGGGTGACTTCATCGTGTGCGAGAACCTGAAGGTCCCCGGTTGGGCGTATGACGGGGGTTATGCCGAGGCGATGATCGCCCCGGCAGACGCCCTGGCCCGGATCCCCGACGCGCTGGCGGCGACCGATGCGGCGCCCCTGGCCTGCGCGGGGGTGACCACGTACAACGGGCTTCGGCGCAGCTCCGCCCGGGCGGGTGACCTGGTCGCCGTGCTCGGCATCGGCGGCCTCGGCCACCTGGGGGTGAAGTACGCCGCCGCGACGGGCTTCGAGACCGTGGCCATCGCCCGCGAGGCCGGCAAGGCCGACTTCGCCAAGCAGCTCGGCGCGCACCACTACATCGACAGCACAGCGGACACCACCGTCGCGGACGCGCTGCAGTCCCTCGGCGGCGCCAAGGTCGTCCTGGCCACCGCCGCCGACTCCGACGCCATCACGGCGACCGTGGACGGGCTTTCCCCCCGCGGCGAGCTGGTGGTCATCGGCGCGGACGCCGACCCGCTGGGAATCAGCCGAACCAGCTGCTCATGAGCGGCAAGATCGTCCGCGGCCACCCGTCCGGCACCGCACAGGACACGCAGGACACCCTGGCATTCAGCGCCCTGCACGGGATCCGTCTCCGCCTTCCGCCTGGGTCGGGTGAAGGTGACGAAGATCCCGCCGAACCGGCTCCCGGCGCTGGCGAAGAACGGACTGGGCAGCAAGGCGCCGAACCTGGAGCGCACGCCGGAGCCGAAGCGCACAGCGATGCTCACCGCGGTGGTCCGCCACCTGGAGGCGGCGGTCGACGACGCGCTGGATCTGTTCACGCTGCTGATGCAGGTGAAGCTGATCAGCGCGGCGAAAACAAAGACGAGGAGATGTGACCATCAGCAGGGCTCAGGTCGCCTGTTCCAGGACTTGGTACTTGCTCTGAACGGCCTGCCTCGCGGGCGTGGCGTTGCCGGTGGCGCGTGAAGGCGCGGCGGACGGCGGCGGCGAGGCTGGTGCGGCGGCGATCTACGCGTGATGTCAGATTGACCCCATTAGCGTTTGACTCTGACGCCACTAAGACGTCATAGTGATGCCATGGACCTCACGTCGTACATCGACAACCTCCGCCGCGAGCTCGCGGTCGCCGCCGAGGCTGGTGGCGAGGACGCTCGCGCGCTTGCCGAGCGGCTCACCGCACCGCTTGAGTCGGCCGCCCGGCTCGCCCTGCTGGAGGCGCTGTCGGCTGCCGCGGACGAGATCACCCGCGACCTTGCGCCGGGCTCGGTCGAGGTACGCCTGCGCGGGCGCGACCCCGACTTCGTCGTGACACCACCGCCGGCCGACCGGTTGTCCGAAGAGGGACCCGGGAGCAGCAGCTTGAGGACCGCGCTGGCCGGCGCGGTGGAGGTCGCGATGGGCGTCCGGCCGCCCGCTCCACCGGCCCCGCTGGAGACCGACGACGGTGGTGGCACCTCGCGGGTCACGCTGCGCCTCCCCGAACATCTCAAGCCGCGCATCGACGAGGCGGCCAGCCGGATGGGGCTGTCGGTCAACGCCTGGCTCGTCCGCGCCGTGTCCGCGGCCCTCGAACCGGACGACCGAGATCACCGGTCGGGCCAGGGCGGGGGCCAGCAGTTCGGGCGGCGCTACACCGGCTGGGTGCGCTAGCGACACCCGCCCACACCACCATTCGTCCCTGTCCCTAGCCGGGACACCTGCTTGAAGCCATGAGGAGGGCATTGCCATGCCAACATTCGACACCCCCGAACCGATCGTCGCCACCATCGACGTCGGGGCCGGTCACGTCCGGATCCACGCGAGCGACCGCGCCGACACGGTCGTCGAGGTACGTCCGCTCGACAAGTCCGAGGACGCCGACATCCAGGCCGCCGAACAGACCCAGGTCGAGTACGCCAACGGCCAGCTGTTGGTAAAAGCGCCCAAGAACAAGATCCGTTCGCTCTTCGGCCGGCCTGGGTCGATTGACGTGACGGTCGAGCTGCCGAGCGACTCACGCGTTGACGGGAAGGCCTGGGCGGACTTCCGCAGTGAGGGCCGCATTGGCGAATCCACGTTCGACACTGCCGCGGGCTCCATCCGCCTTGACCAGACCGGCAGGCTGAAGCTGCGCACCGGCGCAGGCGACATCTCGGTTGGCCGGGCGGGCGGGCACACCGACGTGACCACCTCGTCCGGCAAGATCTGGATCGGCGAGATCGACGGCACGGCGGTGGTCAAGACCTCCAACGGCGACATCACCGTCGGCGAGGTGACCGGCGACGTACGGCTGAACACAGCGAACGGCGACATCACCGTCGACCGTGCCCTGGCCGCCGTTGGCGCCAAGACCGCGTTCGGCAGGGTCCGGATCGGCGAGGTGGTGCGCGGCTCGGTTGTGCTCGAGACCGGCTTCGGAGAGTTGGAGCTCGGGGTCAGGGAGGGCACGGCCGCCTGGCTGGACGCCAGCTCGCAGTACGGCAGCGTACGCAGCGATCTGGACGCCATCGACAGCCCCGAACAGTCCGACGAGACCGTCGAGGTGCGCGCTCGCACCGGTTACGGCGACATCGTGATCCGTCGTCCCTGATCACCCAGATGAACTCCATCTAGCCGCAAGAGAGGGAACATGACCAACCCCCCATCCCAACCGGCGATCGCGGCAACTGGGCTGCGCAAGTCCTATGGCGACAAGATCGTGCTCGACGGCGTCGATCTGGAGGTCGCCGAGGGAACGGTCTTCTCACTGCTCGGCCCCAACGGCGCCGGCAAGACCACCATGGTCCAGATCCTGTCCACGTTGATCCGCGCCGACGGCGGCGAGATGCGAGTCGCGGGTCATGACCTGGCCCGGGATCCCGACGCGGTACGCGCCGCGATCGGCGTCACCGGCCAGTACTCGGCGGTCGACAAGCTCCTCACCGGTGAAGAAAACCTGATCTTGATGGCGGACCTGCACCACCTGGGCCGGGCCCAGGGCCGGCGGCGCGCCGCCGAACTACTCGAACAGTTCGACCTGGTCGAGGCGGCCAAGAAGACGGCCGCCGCCTACTCCGGCGGCATGCGGCGCCGGCTCGACCTCGCGATGACCCTGGTCGGCGACCCGCGCATCATCTTCCTCGACGAGCCGACCACCGGCCTCGACCCGCGAAGCCGACGCACCATGTGGCAGATCATCCGCGACCTCGTAGCCAGCGGAGTCACGATCTTCCTCACCACGCAGTACCTGGAGGAGGCCGACGAGCTCGCCGACCGGATCGCACTTCTCGACCACGGGAGGCTGGTCGCCGAGGGCACCGCGGACGAACTCAAACGCCTCATCCCCGGAGGCCACATTCGTCTGCAGTTCGCCGACGCGAGCGAACTCGAATCGGCCCTCCTCACCCTCAGTGAGGCGTCACTCGACGACGAACTCACCCTGCGGGTCCCGAGCGACGGCAGCGTCCGGTCACTGCGGGCCCTGCTCGCCCGGCTCGACGATGAATCGATCGAGGTCGACGAGCTGTCGGTCCGCACCCCCGATCTCGATGACGTCTTTCTCGCCCTCACCGGCCGTACCGAACAAGCGAAGGGCACCGTGCGATGACCACGCTGAAATACGCCGCGAGCGATTCGGCGACCATGCTGCGCCGCAACCTCCGGCACATGCTGCGCTACCCGTCCATGACACTGATGCTCGTCGGCATGCCGGTGATCTTCCTGCTGCTGTTCGTCTACGTCTTCGGCGGCACCCTGGGCGCCGGACTCGGCGGCGCCTCAGGCGGCCGCGCCGAGTACGTCAACTACGTGACTCCCGGAATCGTCCTGATGACCGTGGCCGGCGCCGCCACGGGAACGGCGGTATCGGTAGCCATGGACATGACCGAAGGAATCGTCGCCCGGTTCCGCACCATGGCGATCTCCCGCGCCTCAGTGCTGACCGGACACGTCGTCGGCAGCGTGATTCAGACGCTGCTCAGCATGGCGGTCGTCATCGGTGTCGCCCTGCTGATCGGATTCCGACCCACCGCAGGACCCCTCGAGTGGATAGCGGCCACCGGCGTTCTTACGCTGTTCGTCCTCGCGCTCACCTGGTTGTCGGTCGCGCTCGGCTTGGTGAGCAAGAGTGCCGAGGCCGCCAGCAACGCCCCCATGCCACTGATGCTCCTGCCGTTCCTCGGCAGTGGATTCGTCCCCACCGAATCGATGCCGGCCGGACTGCGCTGGTTCGCCGAGTACCAGCCCTTCACACCTGTCATCGAGACGCTGCGGGGACTGCTGCTAGGCACCCCGATCGGCAATGGCGCGATCCTCACGATCGCCTGGAGCGCCGGCATCACACTGATCGGCTACCTCTGGGCGAAGAAACTCTTCAATCGCGATCCTTCACGCTAGCCGGCCCGCCAACCGGTCTACCGGCGTACGCGCCCCGATGGACCACCAGGGGTCCCCGTAGTCCTGACGAAAGATCCAACGGATATGCCTCTGACCTGCGATAGTGAGTTCGACGAGTTGAAGAAATCGGCCCGGCGCCCGTAGCTGTCGCGGATCAAGGCGCACCTGGAGTGGCTGGCGGAGCTGGACGAGTGGTTCGGCGGCACCAGTGTGATGAAGAGCGGTACTGAGTTCTGGCTGGAGGGGGTGCCCCCGGCGAAGGTCGCGCATTTCGCTGGGGAGGCGCGGGTGCTGGACGCCGCCGAGATGGGCGATTTCAACATGGCCAAGCGGTTGGCGTTGCTGGCGTGCCTGGTGCACACGGCGCGGGTGCGGGGCCGTGATGATCTGGCGGGCATGTTGTGCCGGCGGATGGCGGCGCTGCACAAGAGGGGCCGCGACAAGCTGGAGGAGATCCGGGAGAACGAACGCGCCGAGACCGAGCGGTTGTGGGGGGTGTTCGGTGAGGTGCTGGCCGGGGCCCGGGTCGCCATCGGTCTCGAAGAAGACGGGCCGGACGGTGACGGCGCGGACCCCGACGCAAGCGCCGGTGCCGGCAAGGACGCGGCGGCGCCCGGTGAGGCTGGCGCGGCGGCGGGCTCGGTTGACGGTACCGGCACCGCGGCGGAGGCCGGGGACATTGGCGACCAGGAGGAGGGCGGGGTTGAGGGGGAGATCCGGGCGCTGCATGAGAAGGCCGGGGAGCTGATGCTGGTCCCGCTGGTGAAGGCCGGTGGGGTCTCGTTGGTGTCGGAGCAGCATGCGGAGATCTCCGCCCATCACGGCAACAACTACATGCCGCTGCTGGCCAGGTTCTTCAGGGTGCACCGCAAGGCGATGGTCGACATTTTGGATCATCTGGGGCTGGAGTCGACCAGCTCGGATACCTCGGTGCTGGAGGCGGTGGAGTTCATCAGGACCCACCGCAAGCTGACCAGGGAGTTCGTGCCCGACCGGCTGCCCGGCCAGGACCAGCCGCTGGATGTGGGGTTCTGCTCGCGGCAATCCCGGTGCCGAAGCCGTCGGCGCCGCGCGTGCCGTACCGCCACTGGTGGTAGGTCTCGTCGCGCGCGACCGTGAACCTCCGCCTCGTCGGTGATCATCCACACCATCGGCGGGTCCGGCCCGCACCGGGGGTCTCCTGCGGGTGTGGACCGCCGGGGTCGCGGTGGATCCGCTGACGCTGGCGTGCGAGATCCTCACGATGCTGCTGAGAACGCCCGGGTTCGCCCCCCTGCTTCCTCGTCGGGAAGCCCGAGTTCGGCCTGGGGGTACAACGGCGACGGCACGAGCGCCAAGAAACCCTAGAGTTCCCGCGTTCCCAAGGGTGCACGCCAGAGCTTTGGGGTGGACTGCACCCTTGGGTTCGTCGAAACCCGGCACCACGTACGGCCAGCCGGGGTCCTGCCGTGGTGCCGGATGAGGCGGCACCGGACGAATCGACCCGTCCGATGGCCGGAGCGCCTGAGCTCGCACACGGAGCCGACCGCGTGTGAGCAGGTGTTCTCCGGTCACAGTGACGCCGGCACCGGAGCGAGGCGTCCTGGACAGGGCCTGGCACGCGCCTCCTCGTCTTCAGTACCGCAGCAAGAACCTCAACGACACAGGAGAAGCTTTACCGATCCCGAGACTTCCTCAACCGCGCCGGACCGACGCCCTCAACATGAAGAACGCCCTGGTCCTGGGGCTAAACGGGGTGGAGGGCTGTACCGGAACTCTGGGCTTATTTCTTAATTACGAAGACGACTGTGCGCCTGATTCTGATCTCGGATGACGCCGCGCCCGCTTACTTATGGATGTACTCGCATGGCAGACCCCCTAGACCTATCCATTGAACGCACAGCTGGTAACCGTCCGGGAAATTGTGTTTCGTGTACCACTTGAAAGAAAAACTGGTGAAGAAAGCTTTCGAGCATACTTTGCTGCTAGTGCCGAGAACATGCAGCCACGTTTCGCCCCTCCTCGCCCCCAGGAGTTGGGCGCGATGACAGCCTGGCCAGTGAGCATGACCATAAAATCCACCTGTGCTGGCTGTCACGCTCTCGACGTATAGTTTCTTGCCGGTGACCTTGATGCAGGTATGTACGTTGCACCCACTGGCGTTCATGGGCGTCACGACGCCGGTCTGCGCTGTCGGGGTCGCCTGCGGGGCAGCCGACGCGGGGGGCATGGAGAACACGGCCGCCCCAAGAACGGTCGCGCCGACGACGACGTTCCAGCGAATCTTTCGCACACTCGTTCCTCTCCTCGAGTCAAGAAAATCCGTGTGCGATTCTGCTGGATCAACTCAGCCACGAACAGGGCCCAGAGACCCAGTACATGGCCATTGCGATTGGGCCTTGAAGCCAATCCCCCAAAGCGTGGTGACGGTCCTGTGCGCCCACGGCGGGGGCGGTAGGCTGCGGTCCCGTGGCGGGATGTCGTGGTCTGATCGCGTGCGGCGTGTTGGGCCGCGGGGGATGAGATGAAGCTCCGGGTAGCTCTCACGCCCGGGGGGTGTCCGTAAGAGGTTCGCTGAACGGGACGCCAAGATCACGATTTTCCGAGACGCGCGACCTGGCCGAACGTCGTCTCACATAGGTAGTCCGCGAAAGAGTCCGGTGATGGGAGGCTAAACGGTACTGTGGCGGGGTGGGAGAACTCATCGGCTACGCCAGATGCTCGACCGTCCTGCAGGACCTCACCGCCCAGCGCGAAGCCCTCGCCGCGCTCGGCGTCCCCGCCGACCGGATCTACCTCGACAAGGGCCTCACCGGCACCAACCGCGCCCGGCCCGGCCTGGACCAGGCCCTGGCGGCTGTCCGCATCGGCGACACCCTGGTCGTACCGAAACTCGACCGGCTCGCCCGCTCGGTCCCCGACGCCCGCCAGATCGGCGACTCCCTCGTCCAGCGCGGCGTCAAGCTCTCCCTCGGCGGCAGCCTCTACGACCCGGCCGACCCGATGGGCAAGATGTTCTTCAACATCCTGGCCACCTTCGCCGAGTTCGAGGTCGATCTCCTGCGGCTCAGAACGCGGGAGGGCATGGCCATCGCCAAAGGCCGCGGCCGCCTCAAGGGCAAGCAGCCCAAGCTCACCACCCGCCAGCAGGCCGAGCTGGTCCGCATGCACGCAAGCGGCGAGTACACCATCGCCGAGCTGATGGAGGTGTTCTCCGTCGGCCGCGCCACCGTCTACCGCGTTCTCGATCGCGCCAAGCAGCAGGCGACCCAGCCGCAGGAAGTCACGCGACCATGAGCGGTGTGGAGAAGGTGACGCCGGCACCCGGCGGATCGCTTCACAACCCGAGCTCACGCAACTGGGCAGGCCGCAAGGGCCGCCATCCGCCGGTGAGTTTGGCCAGTTCGGCTTCGATGTCGACGTTGATGACGCCGAAGAAGTTGATGTTGTCGGAGTGGCCGGGTGAGATGTGGGACAGCAGCTCATCAGGCACCGAGCGGCCGTCGGCCCGTAGCTGCTTGACGGCCAGGGTGTAGTACTCGGTCGTCCAGGTCACTAGGGCGTTGGTCAGCAGGGTCAGGCACCAGGCCTGTTCGGTCTGCTCGGTCAGGTGTGGCTTGGTGATGGCGCCCTGCTGGGCGTAGTGCAGGTCACGGCGAAGCGCGTGCAGCGACTCGCCCTTGTTGAGCTGCCGGGTGATCCGCCGCCGGTACACCGGATCCGACAGGTACCGCGCGGTGTGGATCGTACGACGCAGCATGCCCCACTCCTTGAGCGCGGCCGCCATGGTGTTCTGCCGGGACGCGGCCGACCATTTCCCGACGATCAGCGACGCGGTCGCCTGCCCGTACTTCAACGATCCGCCCATCCGCAGCAGATCCGGCCAGCAGTCGGCCACCAGGTCCTCGTTCCAGCGGGCGGCCAGCAGCGGCCCGGCGTGCGGGTAGAGCTTCCCGATCTCTGTCGGGGTGTCGTCGCGTACCAATGTGATCTTCGTCAGGTCCCGCATCCGCGGGGTCAGCGCCTTCCCCACCAGATCGAACAACCCGAAGTTGATCAGCGTGGCGCCGTGGGTATCGGTCGCGTGCTCGCGGATCGGCAGATCGGTGGCGTTCCCCAGGAGCTCGTCCAGGGTGTAGTGCCCTTCGCGGGCGGTCGGCACGATCTGCTTGGTCCCGTAGGCCGACCACTGGTCCGACACGTGGGTGTAGGTCGACAGCACCCGGCCGCCGTGGATGACCATGTCCCGGCCGGTCAGCGACTTGCCGCGGACGGGGAACCGCTGCCCGTCGGAGGAGGACATGGTGCCGCCGCCGAACATCTTGGACAGCTCCAGCCCGTAGTGGTGGTTGACGATGGCGGTGTTGGCCTCGCGCAGCGTCTCCTCTCGGACGTACCACTCCATCGTCCAGGCGAGTACGTCGTAGGAGATCCCGCACGCCTCCGACATCCTGGCCAGGCCCAAATTCGTTGCCAGCGCTATGAGCACGGCCAGGATGTTGCGCCGCAACTCCGGGGAGTGGGCCAGCTTGCGGCCTCCCGCGTGGGTGAAGCAGTCCAGGAACCCGGTCCGCCCGTCCAGCTCGATCAGCAGCGAGGCGATCGGCGCGAACGGCAGCATCCCCGACAGCTCGTCCTTGAGCTCCTTGGCCTCGGCCGGGATGTCCTCGGCGGTCAGCTTGGGGATCACCAGATGGTCATCGGCGTCCAGGCGGACCGTGCCGGTGTCATCGGGCAGCGCCCCCGCCAGCGCCTTCTCCATCTCCGCCAGGGCGGTGTGCAGTTCCTCCTTGCCCTGCTCCAGCGCGTCGGCGGCTTTGGCCGGCTTGCCGACCAGCCGGCAGTAGTCGGCCTGCTTGGGCTTCCACTGCGCCGGGGTGTACAGGTAGGTGGCCGGGTCGGCGTAGCGCCGTGACCCCGGCACGAACACATCGCCCGACCGCAGCCCGTCGCGCAGGCCCA
>JAOPYO010000364.1 GCA_025964575.1 Actinomycetes bacterium | reverse complement strand
GAGCTCTGGCTGAACTGCAGAGCTATCTGGCGGCCTGCTGCCCGCCGCCGGTGACGGGGACGAACGCGGAACCAAGGACTCGGTGTTCAGAGCGCCTGAGGGCTGAGGCGATAGCGCCAAGGCCTGGCCAGACCGGGCCCGGGACATTCTTCGGGCACAGAGGATAGGACCGTGAGTTGGGCCCAGGGGCCCTGGTGGGGTTTTGGCTGGCTAGGAAGCATGGATGATGATCAGCTCCGGTCAATCTAAGGCGCAAGATAAACGCAGTCATCATCTGCAGCAGCGGCGGAAATCTGTCCTCTGGGCGCTACACCGGATTTAATAATCTCTGAGGAGTCGGAAGTATGGGCAAGGCGAAATTCACCAGAAAGCTCGGTCTGGGTGCAGCGGCGGCGCTTGCCTTCACCGGTGCCATTGCGGTCCCCGCGGCACCCGCACAGGCGGTGGCGAACGACATGACCCTCACCACCGACAGCCATCACGCGGGAATCGCCAGATTTGTGGCTAACGGCGACCAGCTCATCGTATGCGACATGCGGAGGGACGGTTATTCGGTAGGCGCCCGGGTTAAGTGGGACTATCGTGCCTACGCCTACAATAAATCGACCCCAAATGTGCTGGACACGACCTCAAACGGCCAGTGCAGGAGTCACTCTTTCCCCCAGATTCCAGAGAAGGGCACGGTGATGGTAGAAGTTTGGCTGTACAAGAATAACGACCCCTACTACCTACGTTGGATGGGCGAAAAGAAATACAACGCTTGACCTTGACTCAAGCATCGTGTACCTGCTGACCATCAGCTGCGAAAGCCGCGATGTAGTTCGCGTCCGGGATCACCGAGGCGACGATCACCTTCAATCGGCCGTCACGAGCCGCGCCACATTGTTCCCCGCCCGGGTCGGCGCCATGAAGTGCAAAGTAGCTCTGAGTGACCGGCTGCGAGTGTCGACAGCCTCGTCTGTGTCGGGAACTCGTGCCGGGAATCGACGTCGGTCAACGGTTCGGTGAGTGGATTCCAACACGTGATCTTCAACCACCACACCGCACGGTTGGCTTGTCCGGACGTCTCAGCATCTGAGAACCCGATCAGCCCTGGTGGTGGTACCGACCACGCGGCTGGCGCTGTCGGTACCGAACGGCTTCGCGAAGCTGTGGATCATGGCGGGTGATTCAGAGTCTTCGCCTTGATGATGAACCGCTCGTACTCACGCATTGCACCCAAGCGAAACGCGTTCACGGTTCCCTGATATCGGCCCCCGAGCCGGACAGCCAGCGCCCTCGACCGTTCGTTACCGACCTCGACCTCCAACTCGAGTTGGTCCAACCCGAGGCCGCCGTCCCTTTCCGGGGTGAAGGTTTTGGTGATCACCCGTTGCAGGCCTTCGGTCATCCAGCCGCGGCCCACGTATGGCGTGAAGGCGTTGAAGCCGAGAACAGCCGAGGAGGAGGAAGTGGTGCGCGTAATGTTACTGATAGAGCCAAAGCCAGCCAAGCCGCCGTTGCTGCGATCCTCTATCAGATATATCCTATACGTGGGCCCTTGCGAGCGCACCCATTGCTCGACCTGCTGAGGTGATCGAAGCCTGTTCCATTGCCCGATGCGCTCAGCGTCCCTTTTATAAGCATCAGCGATAGCGGCGACATCGCTCCGTGTCGGCGAGCGAATAGTGTATTTACCCTGCGGGACGGCACCGTGGTCGCCCTTGGGCTTGCCGGCACCGTCGTTGCCACCGGGTGAACCGTCGGAGTTACCGCCCTGCCGGCCGCCGCCGTGGTGGTCGAGCTTGCCGGCTTTGGCGAGTTCTCCTAGTTTGCTGAGGCCTTTGCCGAGGAAAACGAAACCGAGGATGGTAGGGATGGTGCGGCCGATGGCGCGGACTTTGTGGCCGTTGCTCCAGTCATCGCGGATTGGTTTGGTGGTTTGGTCCCAGATGGTTGTGGCGGTGGTCCAGGGGTTGGTGGTGAAAAAGTGACCGATGGCCTTGCCTACGGCCGCTTGGTTTTTGCCGAGGCGGGTGGGGCCGCACACGCCGGTCAGGCAGGTGAGGAAGCCGGCTTGACGCCATGCGTCGGTGGCTTGGGTCTGGACGCTCATGCTCATGCCGTCGGTGGCTTCGCAATACCAGCGGACCCAGCAGCCGTCGCCACCACCGTTCCCGTTCCCGTCACCGCCGGGGGTGGTGGGTTTTGGGGCCGCTGCCGCCGGAGCCACTGAGGTACGGCTGATGGGGGGCTGAGCGGTGGTCTGGGTCTCGGTGGTCTGGCCAATACTTCTACCGGCGGCGCAGTGGTCGTCGCCGATGATCGTGCACACGGTCGCTTCGATACCGCCGGAGACCTGTGCGGGAAGGGGGGAGGTCACCAAGGCGACGGTGATCGCCATGACCACAAGAACGACCGCCATAAGGGAAAGAAACGACTCCCCGCGATCGCCACGGTCGCCACGGTCGCCACGGTCGCCGTTCGCCACCAGGGCCGTCCGGTCGGGTACCGGACTCGTTCGCGTCTGTGGCCGGAAGTGGCGGCGGGCGGCGGGGCGACTGCCGAAGACGAGGATCGCTGTCGGGAAGGCCAGGCCGAGCACGGCGAAGGGGTCGCCCTCGGGGATACGCGACAGCTGCCACAGAATGTAGATCGCTTGGAGGAAGATGACCCACGACCAGGTAGAGCGGCGGGGCTCGAGGGTGAGGCGGGCGGCCACCAGACTCGCGACTGAAGGCGGCACCAAAACCATTCCCGCACCGAGACCGTACGATCCGCCCACCACGAACCACACGTCCAGGGCCGTGATAAGGGTGAGCCCGCCCACGATGCACAGCAGAATCCGGACCGCCCTCACCGACGACGGCACAGGCGTTGTCTCCAGCACGCCGACGTAGGGGTTAGCGGACATGGCCCTTCCTCTTCACCATACGGATGAATCGCAACCGTCGTGGGCCCCAGCGGCTCACAGCCGTCACCCGGTCAACCTCTGCACAGGGACCCTGCCGATCGCCCGCGATAGGGGCGCCTGTGGGAATTATCGCGGGCCCGATTAGTAGCTGTTCCTCTAATTCCGGCGGGTGGGTGCAACCGTATCAGGCGATCCAATAATTGTCTTTTTTCCATATTTTTGCGCTGTTGCTTACGCTATTATCTCTTACTTTAGTGAGTCAATCTCGACCCGGGAAGACTATCGGGGAGAATTGATCCGCTGGACCTAATTGCGACTAGGACCTGGACCCAATTTTAGCGACACCTTCTCCCACGCGTTCGCCGACGGTGGCCTGGCACAGGTCTGAGAGACAGCAAAGGAACACGACCATGCCTGGGATCGAGAACAAGGTCATCGCCATCACCGGCGCCAGCAGCGGAATCGGGGAGGCCACCGCGCTGCTCCTCGCGGAGCGCGGAGCGAAGCTCGTCCTGGGGGCCCGGCGTACAGAACGCCTGGAGGCTCTGGCCGCGCAGATCGCGGGGGCCGGCGGGGAGGCGGTGTTCGCGAGCGTCGACGTCGCCGCCCTCGTCCAGTTCGCACTCGACAGCTTCGGCCGTCTTGACGTGCTCGTCAACAACGCCGGCGTTATGCCCATCTCCCCGCTCGACGAGCTCCGCGTCGAGGGACACAAGCCGCGATCCTGCCCGCAGCACCCTGTGGGGTCAAACCGCAGGTCAAAGCCACTGCGACGAGTTTTGAAGCGGTACAGGATAGAGCACCATGCTCAAGCCATCAACCGCAGGTCAGCGGTACTGACCCGATTTCCACACCTCACACGGTCTCGATCGGTGGGCTGATGTCCGGGCCACGGGAGCAGAGTCATGGCGGTGTCACAAACAAATGGAGATGTTCTTCTGGCATGATTTCGGGCGGTTGAGTACGGCGAGGACGAGGTGGGCGTGAATGGAGGGGCTGCGGGACGGTGATCCCCGGGAGGTGGGGGGGTTCCGGCTGGAGGGACGGCTGGGGGCCGGGGGCATGGGCGAGGTGTTCCTCGGGCGGTCGCCGGGCGGGCGGCGGGTGGCCGTCAAGCTCATCCGGCCCGAGCACGCGGGCGACCGGCAGTTCCGGGCACGGTTCGCGCGGGAGGTGGAGGCGGCCCGGCGGGTGGGCGGGTTCCACACGGCCCAGCTGGTGGCCGCCGACCCCGAGGCGGACCCGCCCTGGCTGGTCACCGCCTATGTGGACGGGCCGTCGCTGCGGGATCTGGTGCTCGACCGGGGGCCACTGGATCCCGCGGCGGGCCGGCGGCTCGGCGCCGAGCTCGCTGAGGGCCTGGCGGCCATCCACGCCTGTGGGCTGGTCCACCGCGACCTCAAGCCCGGCAACGTCATCATGTCGGCCGACGGGGCCCTCATCATCGACTTCGGCATCGCCCGCGACGTCGAGGGCAGCGCGCTCACCTCGTCGGGCGTCGTCCTCGGGACCTACTCGTTCATGTCGCCCGAGCAGGTGCAGGCCGACCGGGCCGGACCTGCCAGCGACGTCTTCGCCCTCGGCGCCGTGCTGGCCTTCGCGGCCACCGGCCACGGGCCCTTCGACGACACCGCCATCCCGTCCATCGTGCGCCGCATCGTGTACGAGCCGCCACGCCTGGACGGGGTCCCGGCCGGGCTGCGGGACGTGCTCCAGCACTGTCTAGCCAAGGACCCGGCGCGGCGGCCGACGCTGCCCGACCTGATCGCCACGCTGACGACGGACCAGCGATACGCCACGGTCGTCGCGCCGCACCGGCCGGACGAGCCGAGCACGCTGCCGCCGTACGCCGTGCCCTATGTGCCGGAAGGAAAGCGCGGCGTGACCCGCCGTGCGCTGCTGGCAGGCGGGGTGGGGCTGGCGGCCGTCGCGGGCGTCGGCGGCGCGGCGGCCCTGCTGTGGGCGGGCTCTGGCGGAGGTATGGCGGCGCTGAACGGGGTGGTGGCGCTCGGGTTCACGCCGGACGGGCGCACGCTGGTGGTCGTCGGCGCGGACGGGCTGACGACCGTGTGGCGCTGCCCGGTGCAGGGCGGTCCCGTGCGGACCGTACGCCTGGGCACGTCGGCCGACGGGTCCGCGCTCACCCTCGGCGCCGACGCCCGGACCCTCGTGCGGGCCGAGCACAGCGCCGTCAAGCTGTGGGACACGGCCACCGGGAGACTGACGGCCACCCTCAACGGCCCGAACGAGAGCTTCTCGGTCGCGGCGCTCAGTCCGGACGGCACCCGCCTGGCCACCGGCGGGGAGAACCACGACGTCCAGTTCTGGGATCTCAGCACCGGCTCGGCCTCGGCCTCGCTCCCCGGCAAGTCTGACGCCGTCGGCGCGCTGGCCTTCGACCCCGACAGCCTGCACGTGGCCATCGGCAGTGCCGACGGCAACACCGTACGGATCGCGGACGCGCGCGGCGGCGAGGTCCAGGCCACCCACAACGAGGCCAACTTCATCGACTCGGTCGCCTACTCTCCCGACGGGCTGACGCTGGCCATCGGGGGCAACGGCACCCGGCTCTGGGACATGTCTCCCACCAGCCTCACGGCCAGCCTGGACGACCAGACCACGCAGGGCGTCTACGTCGCGTACGCGCCCGGCGGCAAGCGGCTGGCCAGCGGCGGGGAGCACGGCGGCGTCCGGATCTGGAACCCCGCCACCCGGGCCCTGGTCGCCACGCTACCCGGCGCCCAGCCGCCGCTGGCGTTCGCCCCGGACGGCGCCACCCTGGCCACGCTGGTCAACGGCACGGTGACGCTCTGGGACGTGGCGGCGGCCCGCCCGGTACGATCGTACAAACAAACATGATTGTACTTCTGGCATCACGTAAGGCATCACGTAAGGGGGACGGTCATTGGACGCGCTGCTCGCCGACGACCCCGTCCAGCTCGGCCCGTACCGCCTGACCGGCCGGCTCGGCGGCGGGGGCATGGGCCAGGTGTACGCGGGCGTCTCCCCGGCCGGGCGCCGGGTCGCCGTGAAGGTGATCCGGCCCGAGTACGCGGCCGACGTGGAGTTTCGGGCCCGCTTCGCGCGGGAGGTGGAGGCGGCCAGGGCCGTCGGCGGCTTCCACACCGCTCAGGTGGTGGACGCCGACACCGACGCCGAGCTGCCCTGGCTGGCGACGGCGTTCGTGGACGGGCCGCCGCTGAGCCAGGTCGTGGCCGAACTCGGGCCGCTGCACGCGTCGGTCGTGCGGACGCTCGGCGCCGGGCTGGCCGAGGGCCTGGCGGCCATCCACGCTCGCGGCCTGGTCCACCGCGACCTCAAGCCCGGCAACATCATCATGGCCGGCGACGGTCCCCGCATCATCGACTTCGGCGTCGCCCGCGCCGAGGGCACCGACCCGCTCACGGCCGAGGGCACCCCCGTCGGCACGTTCGCGTTCATGGCGCCCGAGCAGGTGCACGGCGACCCGTCAGGTCCGCCCAGCGACGTGTTCGCGCTCGGCTGCGTGCTGGTCCACGCGGCCACCGGCCGGTCACCCTTCGACGCGGCGACCGTCCCGGCCATCGTGCACCGGGTGCTGACCGAGGCGCCTGTCCTCGACCGGGTCCCGCCAGGGCTGCGGCCGGTCGCGCAGGCGTGCCTGGTCAAGGATCCAGCCGCCCGGCCCACGGCCGAGCAGGCGCTGGCCATGCTGCGCGCCGCCCCGGCGAGCCAAGGCGTCCCGCGCCGGGCGCTGCTGATGGGCGCAGCCGGAGCGGCAGGGATGGCCGTCGTGCTGGGCGGGCCGGGACTGCTGCTGCTCCCCGGCGACAAACAGCAGGCCGCCGCGCCCGCCGCCAGCCCCAGCCCGTCGGATTCGAGCGGGCAGCCACTGCTGGCCGGGCCGCGCTTCCCGCGCGCCATGCGGTTCGACGCCACCGGGACCGCCTTCGTCGCGGCCGCCGACGACGGCGCCGTCTGGCACTTCGCCCTGCCCAGCCGCAAGAGCACGAACGTGCTGCACCTGACGATCCCCAAGTACGAGCAGGCGACGCTGCTCAGCCCCGACCTGAAGCTGCTGGCCCGCGCCGAGGAGAAGGCCGTCCGGCTCTACAGCGCCGACACCGGCAGCCCCACCGGTGCCATCACAGGGTTCCCGCAGAACGTTGTCGCCATGGCGTTCTCCCCCAACGGCCGCATCCTGGCCGTCGCCGCCGGCGGCCCCGGCAAGATCCAGATCGCCGACCCGGCCACCGGCCGGATCACCGCCACCTACAGAGTGGTCATCCGAAACGACCACGTGGGCGTGCTCGCCTACACGCCGGACGGCCGCACGCTCGTGGCGTCGAACAACAACGACACGCTACTGCTGGACGCCGCCTCCGGCCGTACGCTGCACACGCTCATCGGGAGCCGGGCGAACGCGCTGGCCGTCAGCCCCGACAGCCGTACGGTCGCCGTCGGCGGCGTCGACGGCAACATCCAGCTCGTCGAGACGGTCACCGGCCGGATCACGGCGACGCTCGGCCACGAGGCCCAGTTCACCGGCGCCGGGATGGTCTACTCGATGGCCTTCACCCCCGACGGCACGGCGCTGGTCAGCGCCAACGTGGCGCCCGGCTCGGCCACCGTGCGGATGTGGAACCTGGCCACCCACCAGATCACCCGTACGTTCCCCGACAGCAACTATCCGGTGGCCATCAGCCCGGACGGGCGCACGCTGGCCGCCCCGCGCTACAGCGGCACCGACGGGGGGATCCAGTTGTGGACACTCAAATAGCGCCCAAGCCCTGGTACGCCAAACCGGCCAAGGAGTCCCGCCACCTCGGCTGGGCGGCCGGGGGCGCAGCGGCCGTGGCGCTCTGCACGCTGATCGGCGTCGGCGCCTGGCTGGCGACCGGGGGCGGGAGCGCCGCGCCCGCCCTGATCACCCACGTCGGGTCGGCCAGCGGGATGCTGCGGCCCGCCACCCTGTCCGCCTACACCACCGGGACCCGGTGCATCGAGGGCACCTCCCTCCTGTCCGGGCCGATCATTCACCGGCAGGGGGGCTGCACCGGCTGGGGCTTCTCGGCGGCCGGGGACCAGGGCGACTTCATGGTGTCGGTCGATGTGTACCTGGCGCCGCCCGGAACCAAGGCGGCCACCGTCGAGAAGACCGCGCACGGCTACCTGATGTCGTCCGTGCAGGGCTTCCTGAAGTTCGACACCGACTTCGCCCGCATCATCGGGAAGCACGCCGTTAGCGGGATCGGCGACGAGGCGTACGTCGTCGACGAGGTCAACAAGGACGGTACGAACGGCATCGCCAAGCTGATGATCCGGTTCCAGAACTCTGAGATCTTCTGCGAGTACACCGGCAGCCATGTGGCGACCCCGAACAGCCCGTTCAGCCAGCGCGTCGCCGCCACCCCGCAGTACGCCGAGAAGGCCGCCGCCGCCTGCGGCCAGGACGCCGTGGCGGCACTGCGCACCTAGACTAGAAGTTCTCTCATCAGACGCCGACGTCGCAGGTCGCAGGTCCTGGAACCGGCCTGATGAGACTGGCTCATTCCGACGCCAGGGACACGAAGTGCAGATTCGCGATGACAACTATCTGCAGACAGCAGGAGTTCCCCGAACTTAGAACCCGCAGCAACGCAGTGGAGGGCCCCTGCGTTTCCGGACTGCGGAATATGCGTTCTCTTACGCTGATTTCAGGTACTCGATGCGGACCTCACGCGGAGGCCGGTACCCGTTGGCGCTATGAAGATGCCTCTCATTATAGAACAGTTCGATGTACCGCGCAATATCCCGCATCGCCTTCTTACGGGTCGGATACGCGGTTCGATAGACGCGCTCCTTCTTGAGGGTCGCGAAGAACGATTCCGACGCCGCGTTATCGTAACAGCTGCCCGTTCTTCCGAGTGACTGCCTCAGGTCGAAGCCGGCCAGTGCCTCCGCGTAGGCGTGCGACGTGTAGTGCTACCGCGGTCGGAATGGGAAACGCAGTTCTTGGCCAGCGGATGGTTCGTCGCGGCCATGGTGATGGCATCGGTGATCAGTTCCGTGCGGAAGTGATCAGCCATTGCGTACCCGATGATCTCCTTGTTGAAGCAATCGATCACCGTGGCAAGATACAGCTTTCCCTCCCATGTTTTGATCTCGGTGATATCGCCGATCAGCTTCGTGTACGGGACGCCGGCGGTGAAGTCGCGGGCGACCAGGTCGGGAATCTCGGTGACGCCGGCGGCCTGCTTTGTCAGCGATCGGCCGCGCCGTACCTGGCACGGCACCAGGCCTTCATCACGCATGATGCGGCGCACGAGCTCGTCGGAGACTCCCTGCACGCCGTCGCGCAGCAGCTCGGCGTGGACGCGCTGGTAGCCGTAGGTCGCGTCGTTCTCATCGAAGATCACCTTGATGTGCTCAGCGAGCAACGCGCGCCGTTCAGCGGTCGCGCTCGGCGGCCGGTCCTTCCATTCGAAAAAGCCAGAAGCCGACACCTCGACCCATTGACACATCTTCTTGATCGATGGGGCACAGGCCGCGCGGGTGGCCTTGTTGGTGGCATACTCTGCCACGATGAAAGCGTACTTTTCGCTCACCGCTGCCCCGACGCAAAGTATGCCGCTACTTTTTCCAGGAAGAGCAGCTTCTGCTTGAGTTCCCGATTCTCCCGCTCAAGCTCCCTTAACCGCGCGCGGTCCGGCAGATCCAACGCCGACTCGTTACCCTTGTGCTTTTGCCGGTACACGCGGACCCAGTTGCCCAAGGTCGTGTCGAGCACACCGAGTTCACGTGCGACCTCGGAAATAGACCGCGACTTCTCCACGACCTCCCGAGCCGCCTCCTGGCGAAACTCAGGCGTGTACTTCTTGTTCTTCGCTGCCACCGACACCCAGCCCTTCCAGACCGAACCCTATGGGGTCCGCAGTCCGGAGGGTGGGGGGCACTCCACAGAACGTCACGCGATGGCAGTGGGAATCACAGCGGCCGAGGCGACGGCCATGGACCGCATCTTCCCCGGCGGGAAGTCCGCGCCGAAGAACCTGCTCCTCGGCCCGTTCGCCGTGGTGGCCGACCGCATACGCGACCTGGTCCGCAAGGCGATGGGCCCTCACCACAGCTGACCCCCAGGAGCTCGCGCGCAGCGATCTCAATGGCGCAGGAATCCGGTGCCGACACCAGTGGCCAATCTGCGGACTGCGCGGCGCGTGCCCGCACCACTACAGCGCCGTTGCGCAGTCTTGCGCTCTGGGACACCCAGGCAGGGCCTCAGCCGAGTATCTCCGGTCCGATTCTCGCGCTCGACCCGCCCTCGGGGGAAACAAGGGTGATCATCGGCCTGTGTGCGGGCGGTCGTGAGGTAGCAGGGCGTCGGCAGGCGAGCTGATTGGCATCGGGCGCACGCGGGAATATGAGCTCGTGAGCACATGGATCGGGGGGATCGTGCCTACATACGTATCGCTGTTTCGATGGACGGATCAAGGTCGCCGTGACGTGGTCACGTTGCCGGACCGCGTCGCCCAGATGAGAGAACTCTTCGAGGAGATCGGCGGGAAGATCCTCGGGATCTACCTGACCATGGGGCAGTACGACCAGGTCGCCGTCCTCGAGGCGCCCGACGACGAGACCGTCGCCCGGCTCGCGGTCCTCATCGCCGGAAGGGGCAACGCCACCTCTGAGACGCTGCGCTGTTTCTCCATGGACGAACTGCGAAACCTTCTCTAGCCGCATCGCCATGACAGGCACAAGCGCCCGGTGGCGGACCCGCCCACAACAGGCCGTGAAGCTTCCTCGCCACGCTGCTTTGTAGTCGCAGGTCATGCTGCGAGGGAATCGCGGGGTAAAACCAGATGGGTTGTGTCGCACTCAGAGTCGCGCAACGTGGTGCTGGGCTGGGGCTGAAAGTAACGCAGGAACGGAGCCTCGAGCTCACCTGGTTGCCGGCCCCCCGCCAACCGCGACGACTCTGCACTGTTGGCACCCATGCTGGACACCCTCGATGCCCCTTGGTCGGCTGCCTGACGAGGTCACCGTGCTCCTGCCGATCACGTTGATGGTAGCGACGTCCGCATGGTCCTTGATCACCCCAAGGTTCAGGAAGGTCTGGTCAAACCGCTGTGGCGGCCGGCCGCGACGGGACGGCATGGCTGCGGCACACCGCGGGACACATTCGGGGGATTGGTGATGGTATGGCTCGCTCTGTGGTGATGGAGGCGTTTTATCTGGTTCGGCTGGGCGGGGGCTGGCGGCCTCGGCGGATCCGGCGTAAGGGTGGAGGTATGACGGGGATGGGGCATCGTGAGCTGGCCCAGACGATGCGGCACCTGCCCGGCCGGTACACCGACCGGCTCGGCCCGCGCACGCTGCAA
>JAOPYO010000361.1 GCA_025964575.1 Actinomycetes bacterium | reverse complement strand
CGCCAGTTCGGCACCAACCTCGACGTCATCGCCCCCGGATCATTCCTGTCCCTGATCGTCCCCCTCATCGTCTTCTTCGCCTTCCAGCGCTACTTCGTCCAAGGAGTCCTCGCCGGCTCCGTCAAATGACAGTGTTGTCCACAGCCTGTGGACAACACTGTGGGTGAGCTGTGCACAGGGAGGCTCCGCACCCATGTGCTCGGCGGTTCGCACGCATGAAGATGCCCCACAGGCGATCGGACTGTGGGGCATCTCTCAGTCGTGGGTGATCAGACGTCGGCCTTGGTGTCCTCGGCTTCGGTCACGACCTCGACATTGGCGTCCGGGTGGCCGATGGCCAGGCCGCTCACCGGGTCGAAGAAGTGGAGGCTGTGGGTGTCGATCGCCAGCTCGATGTTCTGGCCGGGGCGGACGTGGGAACGTGCGTTGACCCGGGCGGTCCAGAGCGCCTTGTTGTCGATGAGCGGGATCGCGGTGTCCTCCTCCTCGCCCTCGGTGGCGTCCTGGGCGAGTGCGAGGGTGTCCTGGTGCTGGACCGGTGGCGCGTCAATCGTGAAGATGACGTTGATCTCGCTGCCGAGCTCCTCGGTGACGGTGGAGGTCACCTGAACCAGGGCCCAGTCGGGCTTGGCGTGTGCGGCGTCCTCGAAGTCCGACGGACGGATGCCGAGGATCAGCTCGGTGCCGACGTAGCCCTCCAGGCCCGGCTTGTTCGCGAAGACGTCTGCGGGGACCGGGAGCTTGAAGCCGGCGAACTCGACGTGGGCGGCCCCGCCGTCCCGGGACAGCTTCGCGTCGACGAAGTTCATCGACGGGGAGCCGATGAAGCCCGCCACGAACAGGTTCACCGGGCTGTCGAACAGCCGCTGCGGAGTGTCGACCTGCTGCAGCTTGCCGTCGCGGAGTACGCAGACCCGGTCGCCCAGGGTCATGGCCTCGACCTGGTCGTGGGTGACGTAGACGGTGGTGACGCCGAGCCGCTCGTGCAGCTGGTTGAGTGAGGCGCGCATGGAGACACGCAGCTTGGCGTCCAGGTTGGACAGCGGCTCGTCCATGAGGAAGGCCTGCGGCTCGCGGACGATCGCGCGGCCCATCGCGACGCGCTGCCGCTGGCCACCGGAGAGTGCGGCGGGCTTGCGCTTGAGGTACGGCTCGAGGCCGAGCATCTTGGCGGCCTCGGCGACCCGCTTCTTGATCTCCGGCTTGGGGGTGCCACGCAGCTGCAGGCCGAACGCGAGGTTCGCCTCCACCGTCATGTGCGGGTACAGCGCGTAGTTCTGGAAGACCATCGCGATGTCGCGGTCCTTGGGCGCCAGGTCGTTGACCACCCGGTCGCCGATGCTGATCGAACCACCACTGATGTCCTCGAGACCGGCGATCATGCGCAGCGCCGTCGACTTACCGCAGCCGGACGGGCCGACGAGCACCATGAACTCGCCGTCGCGGATCTCCAGGTTGAGCGCGTCCACAGCCTTGACGCCACCGGCGTAGATCTTGTCGACGTTCTCCAGCACGATCTGGGCCATCGTGAACCCTTTCTATGAATACGTTTCCAACGAACTTCATCAGGCACGCTATGTCCTGTCAAGAGTGGATCCGTCAGATACCTCCAGGAGTTGCCAGGCTGGGGCTTTGCCAGCGCGAGCTGCGGAGCGGCAGGGCAGTGGCGCGGTAGGTGATGCCGCTGCCATAATGGAAACGTTTCCATTTGGGGATAACCTGCGATGATGAACCGATCTGATGGGGAGGTGAGCGGTGCCGATCAGCCGCAGGGCGGTGACCATCAAGGACGTCGCGGCCACCGCCGGAGTCGGGGTCGCGACCGTGTCACGGGTGCTGTCGGGCACCGGATCGGTCAGCGCGGCGACCCGGGACCGTGTCCTGGCGACCGCCCGGGAACTCGACTACCGGCCCAGCGCTCTCGGCCGCAGCCTCAAGTTGCAGCGGACCGGCAGCATCGGGCTGCTGATCCCCGACATCACCGATCCGTTCTGTGCCGAGCTCACCGCGGGGGTGCTGGACTGCGCGCGGACCCTGGGCGAGTACGTCATCATCGATGCCGCCCATGACGACCCAGTGCGCGAGGCCGAGATCATCGACCGGTTCGTCGAACAGCGGGTGGACGGGATCATCGCCATCCCCGGGAGCGGAGACATCGCGACCTGGGAGGCGGTCGCCCGGATCGGGGTCGCCGCGGTCTTCGCCGGCCGTACCGTCGAGGGACTCATCGGTGTCCCCTCAGTGGTCGCCGACGAGCGCGCCGGGGTGCGCTCGGTCGTGGAGTACCTCGTCGGGCTCGGCCACCGGCGCATCGGGTTCCTCGGCGGCCGGCTGTCGGTGACCACGGGCCGCGACCGCGAAGAGGCGTTCCGCGGCACCCTCACCGACCTCGGGGTGCCGGTGGACGAGGCTCTGATCGTCCGTGCCCGGCCCACGGCGGACAGCGCCTATGCCGCCGCGGCCAGCCTGTTCCAGCGCCGCTCCGACGTGACGGCGGTGCTCGCCGCCGGTCATCTGCTCGGCGAGGCGGCGGTGCTGGCAGCCCGCGAACTGACGCTCCGGGTGCCGGCGGACGTGTCGATCGCGATGGTGGACGACGTGCCGTGGGCGGAGCTGTGCGAGCCGCCGCTGACGGTGGTGGCCCGCCCTGCTCGTGACCTGGGTTATCGCGCCGCCGAGCTGTTGTTGCGCGACCCTGCCCGCAGGGAGCGGGGCCGTCCGGTGGTGCTGCCCACTGAGCTGGTCGTGCGAGGGAGTTGTGGTCCTCCGGCTGGAATGCCCGGTAGCTCCGCGCGATCGTCTCGTACGCGGTAAGTTCTCCATTTGTGGAGGAGATGGATCGCCAGATCATGGAGCTGCTGGCCCGCGACGGCCGGATGAGTTTCACCGATCTGGCCAAGGAGACCGGCCTGTCCGTCTCGGCCGTGCACCAGCGAGTGCGCCGACTGGAGAAGCGCGGGGTGATCCGGGGCTTCACCGCGCAGCTGGATCCGGAGGAGATCGGCCTGCCGATGACCGCCTTCATCTCGATCAAACCGATCGATCCGTCGGCGCCCGATGACTGCCCGGACCGGCTCGCGCACCTACAGGAGATCGAGGCCTGCCACTCGGTGGCCGGGGACGAGAACTACATCCTCAAAGTGCGGGTCGCCTCGCCGGGCGCGCTGGAGGATCTGCTGCAGCAGATTCGGACCGCGGCCAACGTCTCCACCCGCACGACCGTCGTGTTGAGCACCCCGTATGAGGGCCGCCCCCCACAGCTCAGGCATACCTCCCTTTCGTGATCAGGCAATCCTTCGGCGAACGATTGCCTGATCACGAAAGGGACGGGGCGAGGGCCTCCAGGGCCTCTTCGGCTCGGCGCATCGACTGTGCGGGGTCTGCGTGCGGGCCGCCGACCTCGGGGTCGAAGTTGAGATCGAGGAAGACCTCCGTCATGCCCTGTTCCTCGAGTGCCCGCAGATCGCTGCGGATCTTCTGGTGCGACCCGGTGAGCGGTCCCTGATCCTCCGCACGCACCCGTACGACTCCGCGGCAGACGAAGCGCAGCGCCGCAGGGTCGCGGCCCGCCTCCGCGGCGACGGTCTTCACCCGTGCGATCGACGTACCGATGCTGCCGAGATCGGCCCGGCTGGGGCTCACCCAGCCGTCGGCCAGCCGGCCGGCCCGGCGCAGCGCGGGCTCGGACATACCGCCCAGCAGCAGAGGTGGGTACGGCGATTGCAGCGGTTTCGGATCCATCCGCACGGCCGGGAAGTCGTAGAACTCGCCGTGGAACTCGCTGATCTCCTCGGTCCACAGTGCCCGCAGAGCCCGCAGGAACTCATCGGCGCGCGCGCCACGGCGTTCGTACGGCACGCCGGCCGCGGCGAACTCCTCGGGCATCCAGCCCAGCCCCAGCCCGAGATCCAGCCGCCCGTCCGAGACGTGGTCGAGCGTGGCGGCCTGCTTGGCGAGCAGAGCGGGGGAGAAGAAGGGCAGGTTGAGGACGGCCACACCGAGCCGGATCCGGGTGGTCCGTCCTGCCAGATAGGCCAGCGTGACCAGCGGGTCGGGTACGTTGCGATAGGTCTCGTCGGCCGAGTCCGCGGGGGTGAGTAGCCGCTGCAGGGTCCAGAGCGAGTGATAGCCGAGATCCTCGGCGCGTTCGGCGATCCGGAGCTGATTGGCGGGCGTCGCCCAGGACCCCGTGACCGGGACCGCGAAACCGATCTTCATCTGCACGACTCTACCCAGTGGCGTGGTCACGATAGGGGAAAGCCGGAACGGCGGGTCGGGCCCGGGGTCGGGTCGTTACCCTGGCGATATCGGTCGAGGGAGGTTGCATGGGGCGTGCGGGAGAACTGGCCCAGGTAGTGAAGCCGAAGTTGCGGGGCTGGCTGCACGCGGGGACGTTCCCGCCGGCCGTGGTCGCCGGCATGGTGCTCGTCGCGCTCGCCCCCACCCTCGCCGCCCGGTCGGCCGCCGCGGTCTACGCACTGACCTCGGCGCTGCTCTTCGGGGTGTCGGGCGCCTACCATCGCGGGCACTGGTCCGCGAAGGTGGACGCCATGCTCCGGCGGTTCGACCACGCGAACATCTACTTGATCATCGCGGGGACGTACACCCCTTTCGCGCTGCTCATCCTGCGTGGCGAGGTGCGGATTCTGGTCCTGTCGGTCGTCTGGACCGGGGCGATCGCCGGTGTGCTGTTCCGGGTGCTGTGGGTGCAGGCGCCACGCTGGCTCTACACCGCCCTCTACCTCGGGCTGGGCTGGGTCGCGACGTTCTTCATACCGCAGTTCCTGAAGGGCACGGGGGTGGTGGTCGCCGTACTGGTGATCCTGGGCGGCGTGCTGTACAGCGTAGGGGGGCTCGTCTACGGGCTGCGCAGACCGGACCCTTCGCCCCGGTGGTTCGGATTCCACGAGGTCTTCCACGCGCTCACCGTCGCCGCGTACGTGCTGCAGTACATCGCGGTCTCCTTCGTCGTCTACCGCACCGGCGCCGCCTGACAGCTTCGGCGGATAAACGCCCGTTTGATGGGGACTCTCCGGGAGGTCGACGCGATCCCTTGCGGTGCCGGGGGTCTCGAGTTTCCCGGCCGGCCAAGATTGACTCGGGGATCCGGTCCTCAGAGGGTCGGTCCATGGGTTCGCGAGTACGACGTGGCGAGGCCTCCGGGCCCGCCGAATGGTTGCTGGTCTTTCTACAGGCGCGTGACGTGCCGCCCCGTGCCCGGACGGGTGCCGCGGTGGGTCCCGCCGAGTGGTTGCTGGCGTTCCTTGACGCCGCAAGCGCCGGTGTCACCACGGAACGCCGTGGCAAGGCGCAGACACAGTCCGGCCTGCCCTTTCCGGCGCAGGCGCTGTCCCAGTCCGAGGAGGTTCTACTGGACCGTTTCGCTGTGCAGGGAGCATAGATGATCATCCAACTTCTCTTCGCCGCGCTGCTGGGCGGCGTGATCGGTGGCGCGGAGCTGGTGGCCCGTTACCGCGACAAGCCGGCCGCCGCGGTGCTGTCGCCGTCCGGGCTGCTCTACGTCTTCGTCAACGCCACCGCCTCGGTGATCGCGCTGGTGGTGGTGGAGGCGGCGGGCTGGCAGTTCGGACTGCCGGAAGGGGCTCCGCTGATCAGTGAGTACGTCGTTCAGGTGATGGCGGCGGGGCTCGGGGCGGCGGCACTGTTCCGTACCTCGTTCATGCTGGCGCAGGACAAGGGGATCAGCCTCGGACCGATCCTGCTGCTGCACGGAATGCTCAAGATCGTGGATGGGGCGCTGGAGCGTAAGCGGGCGCTGAGCCGGCTCTCGCACAACGACCTCGCCGGGCTGTACTTCTCTCGAGACCACGCGGCGCTGGCCGAGCTGTGCTGTCACGCTCTGCAACGGTTCGAGCTGGCCGAGGCGCAGCGGCTGGGTGAGTTCGCCGCCGATCTGAGCTCCCGCAACGACCTGACCGACGCGGACAAGCTCGACTGCTTCGGGCTGGAGCTCTGTCGGCTGGTCGGGGAGCGGGCACTGCGCAAGGCGGCCGAGCGCCTTCGGGACCGTGCGCACGACGTGGAGGAGGCTCCACAGGAGGCCGAGCACCACGAGCGTGGCGACACGGATCAACGGCCCTCGATGGTGCCCGAGCAGCCCGGCTACGACGATCAAGAGGAGAACCTCGTCGGTTCCTCGCGGCTGGGGGGCTCGCCGGTCACCGGCCGGCTGACCCGCCGATCGTTCCGGGACTCCTAGACCTGCCGACCGGTCCGCCCCTCCCGCCCGCGGCGGGAGGGGCGGGCGCTTCGATCTTGGTTTCTGGGGCGTTCGCCAGGACACGGTGTGTCACCGCATCGATCCGACCGGAGTCTTTTCGTCCACCACGGGCATGGAGACATGGCCCGTCGGGCCAGGGTGAAGCCCCGTTGGCCCGCCGACCGTCCTCAGGTGCGTCCCGCATGTCGATGCGGGGGCGCACCTTTTGTATTGTCGCAGGTCAAAGGAGCTGGTCTAGGCCGCCACGTGTAGTGATCTAGCGTAGTTTCACGTATACGGATCGTAATTCTCGGTTACGGGTTGGTTGCGAAGGACTGAAGCGGGCTTGACGGACGGGGGGTCTGGTTTCTAGATTCCGGGCATTAATTAGGACAGTTTCTTAATAGTCGATCGCAGCACCAGGCAAGATCGCAAAGCCACCGGGAGGAGGAGCATGTCCGCCGTACAGCCGGGCACCCCGAGTCTGATGCGAGCCATCAACGACCGCGCCGCGTTGCGGGCCCTCTTCCAGCACGGCCCGATCACCCGCCCGGAACTGTCGGGTCTCACGGGTCTGTCGAAGCCGACCGCCTCGCAGCTGCTGGGCCGGCTCAAGGATGCCGGGCTGGTCATCCTGGACGGCCGCCGCGAGGGGCTGCCCGGCCGCACCGCCGAGACGTACCGGATCAACCCCCGGCTGGCCCTCATCTGCGCCCTCGACGTCACCGGCGCCCGGATCGAGGCCGTGGTCTCCGGGATCACCGGTGACGTGATGGGGGAGTTCCTGCTTCCGACGCCGGGCCGGGCCGGTGCCGACGCGGTGTCCCGGGTCCGGGCCGCTGTGGCCGGAGCCTGCGCGGCGGCCGGGATCTCCCCCGACGAGCTCAGCCGGGTGACCATCGGGATCCGGGGCGCCATCGACCCCGGTACGCGGCGCCTCTGGTATGCGGCGCACATCCGCGGCTGGCAGATCCCCGACGTCATCGGAGCCCTCGAGAACGGCCTCGGAGTGACGGTCGAGGTCGAGAACGACGTCAATCTGGTCGCGTTGGCGGAGCACGTCCACGGTGCCGCTCGCGGCCACCAGGACTTCGTGCTGTTGTGGGGCGGACGGGGCCTCGGCGTGGCGTTGATGCTCGGCGGCCGGCTCCACCGCGGTGCCACCGGTGGCGCGGGCGAGGTCGGCTATATGCCGATGCCCGGCGTCCCCACTGCCCGGGAGGCCGGCCGTTACGCCATACACGGACTCCAGGCCCTGGCCGGCGGCCGGGCGCTGCACTCGGTGCTGCGCTCCCACGGCTTCCGCGGCACCACCACGGGCCAGGCCATGAGCACCGCGGTGCGGGCCCGGACCGGTGGTGATCCGGCCGCCGCGGCCCGTGCGGCGAGCGCGCTGCAGGAGGTGGCCGTACGGGTCGCCACCGGGCTGGCGGCCATCACCGCTCTCATCGACCCCGAAGTCGTCGTACTGACCGGCGAGGTACTCCTGGCCGGCGGCGACGAGCTCCGGGGGCTGATCGAAACCGAACTCCACGCCATGACCATTCCGCAGCCCCGGCTTCGGATGTCCGCCGTCGAGGGCAACCCAGTCCTCGCCGGTGCTCTCGAGCATGCTCTCAGCGCGACCCGCAACGAACTGCTCGATTCAGCTCTCACTCATTAACACCAACCGCTCCACCTCTATCCCCGAGAGGAACCTCCATGTCACAGACTCCCGTGCCGGCCAAGGGCATCGACCGCAGGACGATGCTCCAGCGTGTCGGCCTCTCCGCTCTGATCGCAGGCCCCGGTATCTCGATGCTGAACGCCTGCGCCACCAGCGGCGGCTCCGACAAGAAGAGCACCACGAAGGCCAACGTCGCCGACCCGAAGAACCCGTTCGGTGTCAAGGCCGGCGCTCCTCTGGACGTCGTCATCTTCAAGGGTGGCTTCAGTGACGACTACGCCACCCAGGTGCACGAGCCGCAGTACGTCACGGCGTTCCCGGGCGCAAAGATCAAGCACGAGGGCGTCGTAGCCATCGGCAAGACCCTGCAGCCCCGCTTCCAGGGTGGCAGCGACATCCCCGACGTGGTCGACAACTCCGGCACCGACCTGATGGACCAGGGTGCCATGGTGACCGCCGGCCAGATGCAGGACCTCACCAACTTCTGGGAGGCCCCGTCGGTGGATGACCCGACCAAGAAGCTCAAGGACACCGTCCTCGCCGGCAGTGTCGAGTACGGCCTGATCCAGGGCAAGCCGTACATCATGCCCTATGCGGCCTCCACCTTCGGCCTCTGGTACAACGCCCAGCTGTTCCAGCAGAAGGGCTGGACCCCGCCGAAGACCTTCGACGAGTTCAAGGCGCTCTGCGACAAGATCAAGGCCGCCGGCATCACCCCGTTCGCCTACGCGGGCAAGAACGCGTCGTACTACATGTACTGGATGATCCTGATCTCCGCCGCCAAGATCGGTGGCAACCAGGTCCTGCTGGACATCGACAACCTCAAGGACGGCGCCTGGACCGTGGACGCCGTCAAGCAGGCGGCCGCGGCCTGGGCCGAGATCGGCCAGAAGTACTCCGACAAGTCCTACCTGGGCCTTATCCACACCGAGGTGCAGACCCGCCAGAACCAGGACAAGGTCGCCTTCTACCCCTCCGGCGACTGGCTGGAGAACGAGCAGAAGAAGTCGACCCCGGCGAGCTTCAAGTACGCCCTCACCCCGACCCCGAGTGTGACCGCCGCCGACAAGCTCCCCGTGGAGGCGATCCGGGTCGCTCCGGGCGAGAACTTCTTCGTCTCGGCCAAGGGCGCCAACCCTGCAGGGGGTACGGAGTATCTGCGGCAGATGCTGAGCAAGGCCGCCGCCCAGGGCTTCTACAAGAAGGCCGGTGCCATGACGATCGTCAAGGGTGCCCTCGAGGGCCTCACTCTCTCCTCGGGTGCGCAGAGCGTCGTTGACGCGCAGAAGGCCGCAGGAAGCAACATCGTCACCTACAGTCAGTTCGAGTCCTGGTACAAGCAGCTGGAGACGGAGCTGCGCAACCAGACCAACAAACTGATCTACGGTGGCGGCACCGCCGACGCCTTCTGCGCCGCCATGCAGAAGACCGCCGACAAGACCAAGAACGACTCCTCCATCACCAAGCAGACCCGCTCCTGACGGAATCTGCCTCCGGGGCATAGAGAGACGGAGTTACGCGACCATGCGGCAGGGCAAGTACCGATTCATCACCGGGTTCCTGGCGGCACCGGTGACCCTCTACCTGATCTTCGTGATCTGGCCGTACATCCAGACGATCCAGATCTCGCTGACCAACTGGAACGGGTTCTCCACGCCCTCGTACGTCGGACTGGACAATTTCAAGAACCTGTTCAGTGACGACATCTTCTGGGCGGCCGTCCGGCACCACCTGCTGATTCTGCTTGTCCTGCCGCTGGCCACGGTCATCATCGCGCTGTTCTTCTCCTTCCTGCTCAATCTCGGCGGCAAGCTGGAGGGCGGGCAGCTCAGGGGGGTCCGAGGCTCGGGCTTCTACAAGGTCATCTTCTTCCTGCCCCAGGTGCTGGCGGTGGCCATCGTCGGCGTGCTGTTCCAGGCGATCTACCGCCCGGACAAGAGCGGCGTGATCAACGGCCTGCTCGACAAGGTCGGCATCGCCCCGGTCGGCTGGCTCACCGAGCCCAAGCTGGCGCTGTGGTCGATCATCGGCGTGATGGTGTGGCAGGCCGTGGGCTTCTACGTGGTGCTGTTCTCGGCCGGCATGGCATCCATCCCCAAGGAACTGTTCGAGGCGGCGGCCCTGGACGGGGCCGGCCGGCTCACGCTGTTCTTCCGGGTCACGCTGCCGCTGCTGCGCGACACCCTTCAGGTCGGCTGGGTCTATCTGGGCATCGCCGCGTTCGACGGATTCGCGATGGTGCAGGTGCTGTCGGTGGACCGAGGCGGCCCCGACCACGCCACCACCGTGCTCCCCCTGGAGACCTGGCGCAACGCCTTCACCTTCGCCAAGGACGGGTACGCGTCCGCGATGGGAGTGGTCCTGTTCTTCATGACCCTCACCTTCGCCGCTCTCACCCTCCGCGTCACGCGGCGCGACAGCATCGAGTACTAGGACCAGACATGGCAAGTCACACAGACACGATTCCGGCGACCAGGTCACGGGCCGAGGCCCCCACGGTGCGCGCGCGCAAGAGGAGGAAGGGCGAACGCTCCAACCCCCTGATGGGTCTGTCCCACATCGCCCTGGTGATCTGGTCGCTACTGGTGATCGTCCCGATCGTCTGGACCTTCCTGGCGGCGTTCAAGAACAACACCGAGATCTTCGGAGACCCCTGGACCCTGCCGCATCACTGGGGCACCGCGTCCTGGACCCGGGCCTGGAGCAAGGCCAACATCGGCCGATACATGCTCAACACCATCTTCGTCGTGGCGGTCAGCACCTTCGGGACCATGCTGCTGGGGTCGATGGCCGCTTACGTGCTGGCCCGGTTCGAGTTCCGCGGCAACCGTTTCATTTATCTGATGTTCGTCTCGGGCATGACCTTCCCGGTCTTCCTGGCGCTGGTGCCGCTGTTCTTCGTGGTCAAGAACCTGGGGATGCTCAACAGCTACCAGGGCCTGATCCTGGTCTACATCGCGTACTCGCTGCCGTTCACGGTCTTCTTCATGGCGGCGTTCTTCCGAACGCTGCCGAGCTCGGTGGCCGAGGCCGCGGCGATCGACGGCTGCAGCCACACCCGGACCTTCTTCCGCATCATGGTGCCGATGGCCAAGCCCGGCCTGATCTCTATCGCGATCTTCAATGTGATCGGCCAATGGAACCAGTACCTCCTGCCGATCGTGCTCCTCAGCGGTGCGCCGGACAAGCAGGTGATCACGCAGGGTGTCACCAACATCTCCACCAGCGCGGGTGCCGACGCCGACTGGCCGGGCATGTTCGCCGCGCTGAGCATAGCGATCATCCCTGTGATCATCGTTTACATCATCTTCCAGCGGCAGATCCAGTCCGGCCTGACCGCCGGTGCCGTCAAGTAGGGCACGGGGCCGTGCTCGCCGCCGGTGGGGGAGGGGCCCCTCCACCGGCGGCGACTCCAGGTCATGGCAGGAAATCGGGATGCGGACGCCGGGTGAAGGCGGTGCGGTAGGCGGTGGGGGTGAGACCCACCCGCCGCAGCAGGTGGGCGCGGAGTGAGTCGGCGGTGCCCAGGCCGCTGAACCTGGCCACCTCATCGACCGACAGCGACGTCGACTCCAGCAGCTCCCGGGCCCGGTCGATCCGCTGGTGCAGCAGCCACTGGAGCGGGCTGAGCCCGGTCTCGGCGCGGAACCGCCGGGTGAGAGTGCGGACGCTGACCCGGGCCTGCCCGGCCAGCTCGTCAAGGGTGACCGGCCGGTCGAGCCGCTCGAGCGCCCATGCCCGGGCGCCTTCGAGTGACTGGCCGTTGAAGTCCGGCAGGGGCGTGTCGATGAACTGCGCCTGCCCGCCGGGCCGTACGGGGGAGACCACGACGTAGCGGGCCACCTCGTTGGCGACGGCGGCCCCGAAGTCCTGCCGGATGAGGTGCAGGCACAAGTCGATGCCGGCGGCCAGCCCGGCCGAGCTCAGCACCTGGCCGTCGTCCACGTAGAGGACCCGGGGATCGAGCCGTACGGCGGGGTAGCGCTCGGCGAACCGTCCCGCGTGCTTCCAGTGGGTCGTGGCCCGATGCCCGTCCAGCAGACCCGCGGCCGCCAGCACGAACGCCCCCGTGCAGATCGACACCATCCGCCCGCCACGTGCCGAGGCGTCCCGCAATGCTGACAGCACCCGGGGGTCGATGTTCTCCCGGGCATGGGTGCCCGGCACGATCACGGTGTCGGCGGACGCCAGCTCGTCCAGGCCATGGGAGACCAGCAGCGTCAGATCGCCGGTGGTGGCGACCGGGCCGGGCTCGGCCGCGTGCACCTTCACGTCGTACAGCCGATGTCCGTCCAGCTCGGCCGCGCCCAGCACCAGACCCGGGATGGTGAGATCGAAACCGACGACGGGCGGCACGGCCAGGACCGCCACCCGGTGAACCTCAGGGTGCATGGCCAGATCCTCCGGAACAATGGCATTCCAGCCACTGTTGCATGATCGGCCTTGTCCGGCAAGGTAGCCGGGTCGTCGAAGAAGGAGTGCTTCATGGTCGGTCGGCCGCACCGCGCCTGGATCGTCGCGGCGGTGGCGTTCGTCGCCCTCGTCGGAGCCGCGGGATTCCGCGCGACCCCCGGCGTGCTGATGGTGCCGCTGCAGGACGAGTTCGGCTGGTCACGGGCGACGACCTCATTGGCCGTCTCGGTCAACCTGGTGTTGTTCGGGCTGACGGCGCCGTTCGCCGCCGCCCTGATGGACCGCTTCGGCATCCGCAGGGTCACCGCGTCGGCTCTCGTCCTGGTCGCGGCGGGCAGCGGGCTGACCGTCTTCATGACCGCCAGCTGGCAGCTGGTGCTCTGCTGGGGCGTGCTCGTCGGACTGGGCACCGGCTCGATGGCGATGGTCTTCGCCGCCACCGTGGTCAACCGCTGGTTCGTCCAGCACCGCGGCCTCGTTATCGGGGTGCTCACGGCGGGCGGCGCCGCCGGCCAGCTGGTGTTCCTGCCGCTGGTGGCATGGCTCGCCGCGCAGCACGGCTGGCGCAGCGCGGCACTCGTGGTGTCGGCCGCCGCGCTCGCGGTGGTGCCGCTGGTCGTCCTGGTGCTGCGGGAACGCCCCGCGGACGTCGGACTGCTGCCGTACGGCGCGACCGAGGCCGAGCCGCAGGTGCCGCCGCACGCGGACGCGGCCAGGGTGGCGCTGCGAGCGCTGCGCGGCGCGGCCGGCAGGAAGGAGTTCTGGCTGCTGGCGGGCGGTTTCTTCATCTGCGGGGCCAGCACGAACGGGCTGGTCGGCACCCACTTCATCCCGGCCGCGCATGACCACGGGATGCCGGAGACGACCGCCGCCGGCCTGCTCGCCCTGGTCGGGCTCTTCGACGTCGTGGGCACGATCGCGTCGGGCTGGCTGACCGACCGGGTGGACAGCCGCCGGCTGCTCGGCTGGTACTACGCGCTCAGGGGACTGTCCCTGCTGGCGCTGCCGATGCTGTTCGCCGCTTCACCCCACCCGAGCATGCTCGTCTTCATCATCTTCTACGGGCTCGACTGGGTGGCGACGGTGCCACCGACCGTGGCGCTGGCCAGGGAGGTGTTCGGGCCGGCCCAGGGCACGATCGTCTTCGGCTGGATCTTCGCCTCGCACCAGCTCGGGGCGGCGATGGCGGCGTGGGTGGCCGGCGCGATCCGTACGTCGCTCGGCACCTACACCCTCGCCTGGTGGGGCGCCGGGGTCATCTGCCTGTTCGCCGCAGGCATGTCCCTGTCCATCGGGAGAGCTTCCCCGGTCGCCGTGCCGGTGCTGTCACCTCAGGCCGAGGTACGAGCCCAGCCATAGCTGCGGGTGAACCCCTCCGGAGTGATCCCTGGGCTGTCCATGTGCCAGACGAAACCGTTGTCGTCCCACTGGTAGCCGTCACGGCCATGATCACCGTCGTGGCCGGACGGGCACTCGCAGTCCAGGCGCAGTCCCGAGCTGTGCTGAATCGCGTCCTGGCATGAGGTGTCGGCCCGATTCGACATGAGCTCCGTTTTCTCTGGTCACGAGGCGTGCGGTGCGAGGCCTTACGGCTCGACTCCATCCAACCAGGACGGCATACGGTGGCGGGGCACCGACGCGGAAATCAAGGTCATTCGTGATCAGGTGCCTGAGAGCACCCCATCGCCGGACGGGGTGCTCTCACGGGTTCGTGGGCGATCAGCTCACCGTGACCTGGTTGCGCTGGGTGACGGTCTCCGGGGAGCCGTGGCCGCCGTCGAGGCGGGGGAGCAGCCGGTCGAGCCGGCCGGGCAGCCACCAGTTGGCCCTCCCCAGCAGCGCCATCGTCGCCGGGACCAGCACCATCCGGACGACGGTCGCGTCGATGAGCACCGCGGCACCCATCCCCACGCCCATCGTCTTCACGGTGACGTCCGGGTCGAGGGCGAAGCCGGCGAACACCGCCACCATGATCGCCGCCGCGCTGGTGATGACCTTGCCGGTGGCGGCCAGCCCGCGGACCACGCTGTTCTTGGCGTCTCCGGTGGCCAGCCAGTCCTCGCGGATCCGGGAGAGCAGGAACACCTCGTAGTCCATCGAGAGGCCGAACAGCACGGTGAACATGAGGATCGGCACCCAGGTGGAGACGGGCCCGGCGTGCGGGAGACCCACGGCCTTCGCCCCCAGATCGGTCTGGAAGACGGCCGTGATCACCCCGTACGCGGCCGCGATCGACAGCAGATTCATCACGGCCGCCTTGAGCGCCACCACGGGCGCCCGGAAGAGCACCGTGAGCAGCAGCAGCGACAGCCCGGTGACGAAGGCGATGACGATCCAGAGCCGTTCGTTCAGCCGCTGGGAGATATCGGCGAAGATCGCGACGGTACCGGTCACCAGCGCTCCCTGGGGCAGCACCTTCGAGCGAAGCCGTTCGAGCAGCCGGGTGGTCGCCTGTTCCTGAGGCCCCGTGGTCGGCTGCACGGAGATGACGGCCGCATCGCCCGCCCGGTTGATGGCCGGCGGGGCGACGGAGGCGACCCCCCGCTCCGAGCGCAGCCTGGCGGCCAGCCGATCCAGGGAGGAGACCGGCACCATGCGCAGGTCCACAGCCACCAGCATCGGCCCGTTCGCGCCGGGCCCGTACTCCGAGGCCACGACGTCGTACGCCACCCGCGTGGTGTTGGAGGTGGGCTGGCTGCCCGCATCCTGCGGCCAGGTACGCATCCCGAGCATCGGCGCGGCGAGCGCGGCCAGTACGGCGAGCGCGGCGACGGCGCCGAGGACGGGTCGCCTGCCGACCCAGCGGGCCCATTTCTCGGTACGGGTCGTACGCTCTGGCCTTCGCACCGCGCGGGCCCCGCGATCGGACCTGTGCAGCACCCGATGCCCCGCCAGGCCGCAGAGCGCGGGGACGAGGGTCACCGAGCCCAGCATGACCGCGCCCACGACGGCGAAGGTGGCGTAGCCGAACGAGGCGTACACCGGCAGGGTCGACAGCTTCAGCCCGAACAGCGACACCAGCACGGTCGTGCCGGCGATCATGACCGAGGTGCCGACGGTCGCGGTCGCCTCGCGTGCGGCCTCGCGCGGGGTGAGCCCGCGCCGCAACCCCTCCGCGTGCCGGCTGACCAGGAGCAGTGCGTAGTCGATGCCGACGCCGAGGCCGACCATGGAGGCGATCGTGGGTGCGGTGGTGCTGATGTCGGTCACCGCCGCGAGCAGCGTGATGATCGAACTGCCGATACCGAGCCCGACGAGTGCCACCAGCAGCGGAAGTCCCGCCGCCACCACCGAGCCGAGGGCCAGCACCAGGATGATCAGGGCGGTGACGATGCCCACGACCTCGGCGATGCCGCTGGGCGCCGAGATGTTCTCCGGCACCTGCCCGCCGTAGGCGACCTGCAGCCCGGCGCTCTTGGCGGGAGAAGCGGCCTTTCGGAGCTCGTCGACCCCCTCGGAACCGGAGAGGTCGGTGACCGGGATCTTGTACTGGACGGCGATCAGCGCGGTGTCGCCATCACCGGACAACCTGGGCGGCGAGACCACCGCGGCCCCGTGCATCGTGCCCAGCCGGCCACGGACCGCATCGAGCAGGGCGGGGTCGAGTTTCCCGCCTCGCCCGTCATGGATCACCACCCGGGCGTCGGTGCCCGACATCTCGGGGAACCGTTGCTTCAACAGGTCGGTTCCGGCCTGTGAGCGTAGCCCGGGGGTGGTGTAGTCGTCGTGCGGGGTGCCTCCGGCCGCGCCGGCGAGCCCGATGACGGCGATCAAGATGACCAGCCAGGCGCTGAGCGTGCGCCAGGGATGAGCCGCGGCGGCACCGCCGACGCGGCCGAGCAAACGGGACATGGGGCCCTCCGGCACGGAGCTGAGTTCTGTTACCGCTCCTACGGTCCGGTCCGGTCCTTGCCGCGTTCTTGGAGTCCTCTTGGAACCCCGCTGTGATCATGCAATCACGGGTGGGAATTCAGCCTAGTGCGCTGACCTGCTCCGGGACCCCGGTCATCGGTCGAGTCCCCTTGCAGGTCAGACCGCTGCGTGCCTGGCGGGCACAGAGGAGGGCGATGGTGAGGATGTCGTCGTTGATGGCGACGGGGCGTCCGCCTCGCGCCCTTGCGCGGCTGCGGCAGCGACGGTATTGCCGAGCTAGATCGGTCTGGTCGAGCCGGTGGTCGCGG
Source organism: Actinomycetes bacterium (assembly GCA_025964575.1). Classification (GTDB taxonomy): domain Bacteria; phylum Actinomycetota; class Actinomycetes; order Streptosporangiales; family Streptosporangiaceae; genus Actinomadura_E. The sequence continues at coordinate 41,644 of JAOPYO010000361.1, read as the reverse complement.
TACTCGCCGCGCAGGCTCCGGCCGCTGGAGACCCGCAGCGTCAGCACCTCCGGCCAGCCGTCGTGGGCGAAGACATACTCCCCGCGAAGTGCGCGGGCCTGACAACCGAGTCGTCCGGGACCTCCGCCGGCATCGGCGCCTCCGCCCGGCGGATCTACCGGACCTCGCTCACCACGTGGGCGTGGCTGGCCTCCGGGCGGCAGGGCCCCGTCGGCGATGAGCGGCGCCGCGCGAAGGTGCCCGCGCTCGCGCACGTCGCACTCAACCGGCCCGGCGGCGCCCGACGCAGGACACCAGGCCGAAACCTCCGATCGTCACCATGCAATCGTTCGACGAACGACTGCATGATCACGGCGGGGAGAGCCGTGTCGCGTCGAGCGCCGACCGGGCATCGGCCGCCCAGTGCGGGGAACCCCAGCGCTCGGCGACCGTGATCGCGCGGGCGAAATGGCCGCTCGCCTCCGCGGGGCGGCCGAGCAGCACGGCGAGGTCGCCCAAGGAGTGCTCCACGGGCCGCATCGCGAGGGACAGGCTCGGTGCGCCGGGCAGCTGGTCCCGGATGCGAAGCAGCGAGTCGTACGCCTCCTGGGCCCGGTCGAGCTCACCGAGCGCCACCACCGCCATCGCCCGCAGTGTGGCGAAGACGGAGAAGAAATAGTCGGTCCGCAGAGGGGGAAGCGTCGTGCGCAGCCCCCTCGCTTCGCCGGCCCTGCCCTCGGCGGTGAGCATCACCGCCGCGACGTCGGCCACGAGCGGGCCGTACAGGCCGTAGAGCTCCTCGGCGACCGGCGCGTACTCGGCGATCCGGCCCTGGCTGATCCGCAGGGTGACCAGGGCAAGCGTACGGAAGGCCCCCGCATGCAGGGAGCCGCGCCGCATCATCCGCTCGGTCGCCTCGGTGTAGAGCCGCTCCGACTCCTCGAACCGCCCCTCGACATGGGCGAACATCGCCTCGGCGCACACGTGGACGTCGCCGGGCTCAGGCATCCGGTAGGTGCGCGCGAGCTCGAGCCCCTCAGCCAGACGTCGGCGGGTCATCGCGAGGTCGCCCTGGGCGGCCGCGGCGGTGGCGGCGATGAACCCGCCGTACCAGCGGTAGGCGGGCAGGTCGTGTTCGGCGCCCAGCCGGGTCAGTTCCGTTCCGAGTGTGTCGCGCAGCTCCCATTCGCGCTCGAAGTCGACCTCCCGGGTCCGCGACGCCAGGGTCAGTGCCCGCAGCGCGGGATCGCCGATCCGCTCGGCCAGCGCCACCGCCTCGGTGGCGGCCGCCCGCGCCCGGGGGTCGGCCTCGCCGTCGAGCTCCGCGGTGAAGGCGTCCAGGAGCCTGCAGCGCGTCACCGGGTCGAGCCCGTCGTCACGGAGCAGCCTGGTGAGCAGTCCGACGGCGTGCTCGTCGAGGTAACCGTAGGGCCGGGTCTGCCACGGGGTGGGTTCAGTCCAGGCGGTGAAGGCCGCCACCAGGAGATCGTCGCGGCCCGCCCGCTCGGCGACCTGGGCTGCCCGCTCACGGGTGGCGCGTGCCGCCGACACCGCTCCCGCCCGTATCTGCGCCCGCAGGAGCATGCCGAGCAATTCGACCCGGCGGGCGTCCGGGTCGCCGACCTCGCCGGGCACGCGCTCGAAGGAGTCCAGCGCCTGGGTGAGCAGATCGGCCGCCGCGTCGTGCGCGTACCGCCGCTCGGCCAGCGAGGCCGCGCGAACGGAGTAGTCGACCGCGCGGGAGGCGGTGGCGGCGCTCGCCGCACGGGCGTAGTGGTGGGCGAGAGCGGACAGATCGTCGGGGTGGAGCCGTTCGAGCGCTTCGGCGACCCGGGCGTGCATCCGCATGCGCCGAAGCTGGGACAGATCCTGGACGAGGGTGTCGCGGACCAGGGCGTGGACGAACCTGACCCGCCCCGGCGCGGGCTCGGTCAGCAGGCCCGCGATCAGCCCCGCCTCGAGGGCGTCGAATACCCCGGTCTCGTCCGTGTCCGCCGCTTCGGCCAGCACTTCGACCTCGGCCTCCCGCCCGACCACCGCCGCCAGCCGGAGAACCGCCACGGCGGGGTCCGGCAGCCGGGCCAGCCGCCTGCGCAGGACGTCGCGTACTCCTTCGGGCACCTCGGAGGTGGCGACCAGCGCCCCCTCGCTGGCCAGCAGCCGCGCGCTCTCCCGTACGTAGAAGGGGTTGCCGCCGGTGCGCTCGGCCAGCACTGCGACGGTCTCATGGTCGGCCGGGGTAACGGCGCTGACCAGGTGCTCCACCGCCGCCGCCGACAGTCCGGCAAGCGGCAGCCGGTGCGGGGAACAGCGGGCGAGGGCGGCGAGGGCCTCGGTCAGCCGTTCGCTCGGCTCGTCGGGCCGGAACGCCGCCACCAGCAGCAGAGGGACCCCGGTGAGCTCCTCGGCCACCCCGGCCAGCAGAGTGAGCGTCTCGTCGTCGCCGCGGTGCAGGTCGTCCAGGACGATCGCCAGCGGCCGCTGCCCGGCCGCGACCCGCAGCCAGCCGATCACCGCCTGGTGGAGCCGGAACCGGCCGGCGGCCGCGTCGGCGCCCCGCTCGGGCATGGCCTCTCCCAGCAGAGGTGCCAGTGGTTCGGTGAACTCGCCGGGAGGCACGCTGCCGGAGAGGAACCGCAGGGCCTCGAACCACGCCCACGCCGGGGGCGCACCCTCCGCCTCCGGGCAGCGCCCCACCGCCACCAGCCAGCCCTCGCGTTCCAGGTCCTCGTGCAGGCGGGCCAGCAGAGCGGACTTACCGACCCCCGCCTCGCCGGTGACCAGGGCGATGCACGGCGAACCGGCCGCGGCCTCTGCGGCGATCCGGGTGAGCGACGACAGCTCGGCGTCCCGGCCGACGAAGAGCTCCCGGGCGCGTCCGGCGATGCCCGGGTCGGAAGACCTGTTCGGTCCGGAAGATGGGTGCGGCGTGGCCGTGAGCGGCGACGGCGGGCGTCGTTCGTCCGGGCGGGGTGCGGAGGCGTACAGCACGTCGAGGCGCTGGTTGAGGATCGCGCTCTCCAGCTCGATCAGGGCCGGTCCGGGATCGAGGCCGAGTTCGTCGGTGAGCGTGCGCCGTGCCCGCCTTACGGCCGCCAGCGCGTCGGCCCGCCGGTCGCTGGCCCAGAGGGCCAGGGCCAGCAGCCGCCAGCCCTCCTCGCGCAGCGGCTGCAGCCGGGTGAGCCCGTCCGCGGCCGGCACCGCCTCGGCCGCTGTTCCGGAACGGAGCGTCATCGCGACCAGGAGCTCGCGGGCGATGAGCCGTAGTTCTTCCAGCCGGGCCACCTCGGCGACGGCCCAAGGCTCGTCGGCGGCCTCCGCGAACGCCGCTCCGCGCCAGAGGGAGAGCGCTTCGTGCAGGAGCGTCTTGGCCCGCGCCGGATCCGAGGCACCGGCCTCGCGCGCCTGCCGAAGCAGCCGCTCGAACCGCCAGGCGTCGATGGCGTCGTCGGGGAGCCGGATCGCGTACCCGGGTGGCGCGCTGACCAGAACCTGGGCCCGGGCCCGACGGGACCGGCCGGGCTCGAGCAGCCGCCGCAGATTCGAGACGTACGCCTGGAGTGAGGCGATGGCCTGGGGTGGCGGTTCGCCCCGCCACAGGTCGTCGATCATCCGATCCACGGACACGACCTCGCCCCGGGCCGATACCAGCAGGGCGAGCACGGCGCGCTGACGCGGGCCACCGAGGGGGACCGCGGAACCGCTCACCTCGGCTTCGAACGGTCCGAGCACCCCGATTCGCACCATCTCGTCCCACATCGTAAGCGTGTCGGCTCCAAGAGGGCCACCAGGGGATTCCAAGAGCGGAGGCGGAGGCTCGGAGCACGTTCCCCAGTGTGAAGAAGATCATCATGCTGGCCAGGGTGGACCTCGGGGCCGATCTGGTCCTGCGTATGGAGGCACAGCACACGAAGGTCGCCTCGGATCTCGAGCGGGTCGGCCGCCGTCAATACGCCCGCCGCGTCCGCCGGGTCCGCACCCCTTCGTGATCATGCGATGTCTTCGAGACCATCGCATGATCATGAAGGGGGCGGGAGGCTAGGGACCTGCTCTAGCGCTGGAAGGTGGAGCGGAGGGTGGCGTAGGACTCCGGTGGGGCACCCAGGTGGTCGAGGCCCAGCAGGGCCGCTCCCAGGACGGGGGGAGCGTCGACGACCAGCAGCGTGGCCTGGGGTGCCTGCGCCGCATAGCGCCGCTCGATCGCCGCCATCAGGACCGGGTGCCGGGCAGCGAGGACCCCCCCGCCGAGCACCACCTCCACCGGGGTGCCGAGCAGATCGAGGCGGCCGAGTGCGACGGCACCGAGAGCAGCCACCTCCTCTGCGAGCCGGTCGGTGACCTCGCAGGCCGCGGGGTCACCCGTGGCCGCCGCGTCGAGCAGCAGGGGGGTGAGTTCCAGCAGCCGGTCCGGGTCGAACTCGCCCAGATGCACCCCGAGCCCCACATCGATGGCACGGTCCACCCCGAAATGGGCGGCGACCGCCCGGGTGAGAACGGTCCGCGGTCCGCGGCCGTCCTCGCCGCGTACGGCATGCCACAGCGCCAGCTCACCGAGCTGAACCCCGCCACCCCAGTCCCCGGTGATCACCCCGAGCGCCGGAAAGCGCGCCGTGGCACCGTCCGGGCCGACGCCCACACAGTTGATGCCCGCGCCGCAGACCACCGCGACGCCCCAGCCGGCCGACGCACCCGCCCGCAGCAGCGCGAAGGTGTCGTTGCCGACGACGGCGGTGCGCGCCCAGCCACGGGCGAGCAGCGCCTTCGTCAGCGACTCCTCCTCGTCCGGGAGGTCGGCGTTGGCCAGGTAGGCGGCGACATGGCTCAGGACGGCGTCCGGAGCACCGGCCCGGTCCAGGGCCTCCGCCACGGCGGCCGCGAGGACATCGACCGCCGCCTCCTCCCCGTCCGCGTGGGGCTGGAACCCACCGCCGCGGGCGGTCGCGAGCACGCTGCCGTCCTCGCCCACCACCGCCACGTCGGTCTTGCTGTTTCCCCCGTCGATGGCCAGGAGCAGAGGCGCGCTCACGCCCACCCCAGATGGGCGCGGTTGGCCTCGATCAGGTCCTGGGCCAGCCGGTCGGCCGGTCCGAGTTGGCCGATCAGTGGATGGGCCAGCAGGGCCGTGGCGACCCGCTCCACGCCGCCGTACAGTGCCGCCTCGATCGCGAGCTCCTCGTATGCCGAGACGTGCGCGACCAGTCCCGCATAGAGCGGGTTGAGCGGGGCGGCCGGCAGGGGAGCGGCTCCCCGCGCGGTGATGGTGGCGGGTACCTCGACGACCGCGCCGTCGGACAGGAACGGCAGGGTGCCGTTGTTGCGCACGTTCACCACCTGCACGTCGCCCCGGTCTCCCAGCAGCGAGGCCACCAGGTCGACGGCCGCCTCGGAGTAGTAGGCGCCACCGCGCTCCTCCAGGAGCTTGGGCTTGGTGTCGAGCGCCGGGTCGGCGTAGAGGTCCAGCAGCTCCCGCTCGATGGCCGACACCCGCTCGGCCCTCGAGGGACTGGCGCGCTGCTCCTCCACCACCACGTCGTGCTGGTAGAAGTAGCGCAGATAGTAGGACGGGACGACGCCCAGCCGGCGGATCACCTCGACCGGCAGCTCGATCTCCTCGGCCAGCTCCGCACCGTGCTCGGCGATCAGCTGGGGCAGCACGTTCTCGCCGTCGAGGTGGACGGCCCGTTCCCAGGTCAGATGGTTGAGACCCACATGGTCCAGGCTGATTCGGGACGGCGGCACCCCCAGCAGTCCGGCGAACTTCCGCTGGAACCCGATGGCGACGTTGCACAGGCCGAGGGCTCTGTGCCCGGCGTCGAGCAGCGCCCGGGTGACGATGCCCACCGGGTTGGTGAAGTCGATGATCCAGGCGCCCGGCGCATGGGTGGCCACCTGCTCGGCGATGTCCAGCACGACCGGTACGGTGCGCAACGCCTTGGCCAGGCCGCCCGCGCCCGTGGTCTCCTGACCGACGCAGCCGCACTCCAGCGGCAGCGTCTCGTCGACGTGGCGGGCGGCCTGGCCACCGACGCGCAGTTGCAGCAGCACCGCGTCGGCGCCCTTCACTCCGGAGACCAGGTCCGATGTCCACCGGACCCTCCCCGGATGGCGCTCGCGGGCGAACATCCGCTCGGCGAGGCCACCGACCAGCTCCAGCCGGTCGGCCGCCGGATCGATGAGGACGAGCTCCTCGACGGGAAGAGTGTCACGCAGCCGCGCGAACCCGTCCACCAATTCCGGGGTGTAGGTGGACCCTCCTCCGACAACGGCCAGCTTCATCGAGCCATCCCTGTCTGACTGTGCATCTCGTGGGTGGGAAGGCGCGGGGGACCCGATGGCAGGTCGGCCCTGCTGCGCTCCTCCAGGACAACGGCCGGTTTCAACCCTTCACTCCTGTCGACTTGATGGTGATGCCTTGCAGGAAGGCCTTCTGGGCCACGAAGAACAAGAGGATCACCGGTGCGACGGTGACCAGCGTCGCGGCCATCGTGAGATTCCACTCCACGTGGTGCTGGGCCCGGAAGGACGCCAGCCCGATCGCGAGCGTCCAGTTGCTCGGGTCCTGGCTCGCGTACACCAGCGGGCCGAAGTAGTCGTTCCAGCAGTAGAAGAACTGGAACAGCGCGACCGCGGCGATGGCCGGCCTGGCCATCGGCAGGATGATCCGCACCATCGTGCGGAACTCCCCGCAGCCGTCGACCCTGGCGGCGTCGGCATAGTCCCGGGGGATGCCGATGAGAAACTGCCGCAGCAGGAAGATCGAGAAGGCGTCGCCGAACAGCAGTGGCAGGATGAGCGGCCACAGCGTCCCGGTCAGATGGAACCGCGACCAGATGATGTAGAGCGGCACCACCGTGACCTGCGGCGGCAGCATCATCGTGGAGATGACCAGCACGAAGGCGAGCTTGCGCCCACGGAAACGGAACCGTGCCAGGGCATAGGCGACCGGAATACTCGACACCAGCATGAACAGCGTGCCGAGCACGGCGTACAGCGTGGTGTTGCGGATCCAGGTCCACATCTCGCCGCCGAAGACGTCGGCGAAGTTGGACCACTCCCAGCGATCGGGCCACAACTTGCCCGTCAGCGCGTCGCCGTCGTTCATCACCGCGGTGAGAAGCATGAAGAACAGCGGCGCCAGGAACATGATCGCCAGTGCGATCGCGATCGAGTGCTGGGCGACCCAGTAGAGCTTCCGCCGGGTCTTCTGCCGGCCTCCCCGGAAGACCTGGGCGGCCGGCGCGGGAACCCGTACCCGAGTGTGGACCGTGGTGCTCATGCGGCCTCCTCATCAAAGGCGCGGAAGCTGCGCAGCAGGAACATCGTGAAGAAGATCGAGACGGCGAACAGCACCAGGGAGAGCACGGAGGCGTAGCCCATGTTGAACTGCCGGAAGCCCTCGTCGACCAGCCATTGCGGGAAGGTCAGCGTGGACCCGTTCGGATAGCCGGGCAGCAGCGTCTGGCCGGGAAGGTCGGTCTGGCCGCTGGCGACCTTCCCCGCGACCATCGCCTGAGTGAAGTACTGCAGGGACTGGATGACCCCGGTGACCGCGGCGAACATCAGCACCGGCGAGATCGTCGGAAGCGTGATCCGGCGGAACTGCTGCCAGGAGTTGGCCCCGTCGATCGAGGCCGCCTCGTACAGCGACTTCGGTACGTCCATCAGCGACGCCAGCATGATGATCATCACATCGCCGACGCCCCACAGGGCCAGCAGGGTGAGGCCCGGCTTGGACCATCCGGGGTCGTTGAACCAGTCCGGCGCGTGCAGATGGGAACCGATCACCCAGTTGATGGGATCGAGGAACACCCCGTCGATCAGCGAGTTGATCGGGCCGGTCGCCGGGTTGAGCAGGAAGACGAAGGCGACCGAGCCGGCCACGGGCGGCAGCAGATACGGCAGGTAGAAGATCGCCCGCAGCAGGTTGCCACCCTGCTTGACCTTGGTCAGCAGCTGGGCGATGCCGAGCCCGAACAGCAGCCGCAGCGGCACCATGACGGCGACCAGCCACAGGGTGTTGCGCATGGCCTGCCAGGCGTCCTCGTCCTGGAGCAGGAACTTGTAGTTGGTCAGGCCCACCCACTGGAGGTTGAACAGGTCGTAGCGGGTGAAGGAGAAATAGAACGTCGCGGCGAGTGGGTAGGCGAAGAACACCGAGAACCCGATGAGCCATGGGGACATGTACGCGAGGACCCGGAGGCGGTGGCGGCGTCGCTCACGCGACACCGCCACCTTCCGCACCCGCGTGAGCGTGGTGGCGGTCATTTCAGTGTCATCCTCCGGCGAGCTGGATCGCCTTGTCGGTCTTGGCGGCGAGATCCTGGAGGCCCTTGTCGAGGTCGGGCACCTTGCCGGCCTCCCACTGCTCGGCCATGAACTTCTGGGCGTCGGTGATGTAGGTGTTGCCGTTGATGGTCGGCGGGCTGCTCTTGCTGTTGGGGTTCTTGAAGATGTCGGCGAAGGTCTGGAACTGGGCCGGCAGCTTCAGGTTGGGCGAGGCCGCAGACGCGAAGGTGCTGGGCACGTTGCCGAGCGCGTTGGCGAAGCCGACCAGGGAGTCGGTGTTGGTCGTGAGGTACTTGATGTACTCCCACGCGGCCTGAGCGTGCGGGGAACCCTTGGGGATGCCGATGAGCGTGCCGCTCAGGAAGCCGCCGCCGTACACGTTGGTCTTGTCGTCCGCGGTGACCACGGGGGCGGTGCCGTAGTCCAGCTTGGGCGCCTCCTCGGCGATGAACTTGGTGCGCCACTCGCCGTCGATGCTCATCGCGACCTTGCCGGCCTCGAACGGGTTGTTCTTCTCGAATTCCTGGCCTAGGCCGTGGATGAACTTCTGCAGCTTGGCATAGCCGTAGAAGTCGACCAGGTCCTTGTCCCACTTGGCGTAGGCCTTGAACGCGGGATCGGTGGCGACGCTGGACTTGCCGTCCGGGCCGAACCAGGTGATGCCGAAGGTCGGCCCGATCCGGTCCGGGATCATCTCGTAGTACGCGGCCGACGGGATGAACCCGGCGACCTTGATCGACCCGTCCGGATTGAACGTGGTGAGCTTCTTGGCCAGCGCGGTGAGCTCGCTCGCGGTCTTGGGGACCGGGTTCTTCCCGAGCAGGGTCTTGTTGTAGTAGAGCCCGTAGGTGTCGGCCAGCAGCGGCATCGCACACTGGGTGCCCTTGTACTGGGTGTAGTTCAGGATCGCCGTCGGGAACTGCTTGGTGTCGACCTTGTCCTTCTTGAGCCAGGGGCCGAGGTCCTGCCAGGCGCCGCTGTGGCACCAGGCGCCGAGGCTGTCAGTGGTGAAGGAGGAGACCACGTCCGGCGGGTTACCACCCCGGATCGCCTGTGTGATCTTGTCGTCCTGGATGCCCTTGACCAGTTTGACGGTGATGTTCGGGTGCGCCGTGTGGAACGCCGCAGTGGCATCTGTGATCGCCTGCACCTCGTGGTCGGCGGTCCAGCCGTGCCAGACCGTGATGGTCTGCGGCGCGTCGGCCTTGGGCCCGGCGTTGGTGTTCGTCGAGCTGCTGCCGGCGGTACACGCCGACGTCAGTGCCAGTCCCGCGGCGGCCGTGGCCATCGCGATCCGGCGCAGTGATGTACGCACTCCGGTTCTCCTTCTGGGGGGACGACGTTTTTGGAGGGACTACGTGACGGTGCTGGAGAAGACTTGGTCGCGGGTCTGGGTCAGGGCGAGATGCAGGGCCCCGGCCAGGACCGCATTGCCGTCGACCGAGCTGAGCCGGAGCCGTGGCCTGGGGACGGTCATCGTTTGCAGTTCACGCTCGATGAGCGAGCGCAACGCCTCTCCGCCGGCGAGCAGGACGTCGCCGGAGAGGACGATCAATTCGGGGTCGACCACGGCGACCACGTTGGCCAGCGCGACGCCCAGCCGGGTGGCCAGCTCGGTCAGCGCGGCCGTGGCCCGGTCGCCCTCTTCGGCGGCCCGTTCCGAGGTACGTCTCGCAGCGGCCGAGGTACGGCTCGCGGTGCCGGGCGCGGTCGGCGCCCCGGAGACGGCGGGTGCGGGGCGCCGGTCCAGCGCGGCCGTGGCCCGGCCGACGGCCTTGACGGCGTCGGTGCCGCGGAACCCGTGCGACCGCATCAGCTTGAGGACCGCCGGATGCCCGGCCGCTTGTTGCACACCGCCGGTGTGGGCCCACCGTCCGCCGCGGACGAGCGGAGCTCCGGCCAGGGGCATGTAGGCCACCTCGCCCGCTCCGCCGTGGGCCCCCCGGTGCAGCGTGCGATCGAGCACCACCGCCAGGCCGATGCCATCGCTCACCCACAACAGGACGAAGTCGCGGGCCTCGGTGGCCTGCCCGTGGTCGAGCTCGGCGAGTGCGGCCAGATTGACGTCGTTCTCGATGGCGACAGGCAGGCCCAGCCCCCCGGACAGCCGGCCGGTGAGGTCGGGCAGGTGCCAGCCGGGGAGGTGGGCGGCGTAGGCCAGCCGCCCGGTCGAGGGGTTGAGGGCGCCCTGGATGCCGATGACGATCCGGTTCAGCTCCCCGAGCCGGACGCCCGCTACCTGGGCGGCACCTTCGGTGGCGGCCCGGGTGCGGGCCACGGCGTCCACGTGGGTCCGGCCTGGTGTGGGCAGCGTGTGCTCACCGATCACGGTGCCGGTGAGATCGGCGATGGCGGCGTGGATCCGTGCCGGCGAGACGTCCAGTCCCGCGACGTGAGCCGCCGTCGGGTTGATCCGGTAGACCTCCGCGGTGCGCCCGGTGAAGCCCTCCCGGATCCCATCCAGCACGACCAGCCCGGCCTGCTCCAGCCGGGACAGCAGCTGGGACGCGGTGGGCTTGGACAGGCCGGTCAGGCTCCCCAGCTCGGGACGGGTGAGCGGGCCGTGGACGAGGAGCATCTCGAGCGCCGCCCGGTCGTTGATGGCGCGCAGAAGGCTCGGCGTGCCCGGCACGGGGATGGTCACTCCGCCTCCTTCGCAGGTCGGGCGCCATGTGATGAAGCGGCGTTAAGAAAGTTTCCTAACCTTGCGAGGAAGGTAAAGGTCCCTTCCGAATGCGTCAAGAGGGGTATACCGGATCGTTGCTTACTTGTCCGAGAGGTGGTCCGTCAGTGTGACGCGACGATGAAGGTGAGGTTTCCGAAGCCGATCTCGTCGCCGGGGCGGACCACGGCCGGGCCGGTCAGCCGCCAGCCGTTCACCCGGGTGCCGTTCATCGAGCCCAGATCGGAGATCATCCAGCCGCCGTCGCCGCGGTAGAGCTCCGCGTGGAACCTGGAGACGGTCAGGTCGGTGAGCACGAACTGGCAGCCGGGGGCGCGGCCGATGAGGATGCGGCTCAGCCCGGCCGGCGGCAGCGCGAAGCGCGGGAGCCGCGGAGCGCGCCAGGCCGACTCGACCCGGGCGGTCACCGAGGAGAACGAGGACACGAGCCCGGTCAGCCGGTTGATGAGGTTGCTGCGCGGCGGAAGATCATGGACGATGTCGGCCAGCTCGACCTGGCTGCGGGCCCGGAGCACCTGATCGACCCGGCGTTCGAAGGTATCGGTCGACATGCGTCCCTCGGCCACGCGATCGCGCAGCACCTCAAGAGCATGATCGCGCTCAACGTCGGACGCCCGCAGAGGATACGAGGGCTGACCGTCCATGATTGCGAGTATTCATATCCGATGCCCTGCTGTCCAGCGGAGTCAGGTCTACGGTGGAATTCGAGCTCTCGGGCAGGTGCCCGAGGTGGAGCGCGGTGGGGCGGCAGGTCCAGGGGTGACCGTGGTGTGCGGCGATGACGGGAGTGGCCGATGAGCAGGTCGCAGTGGGCGCAGGTGGGATATCTCGGAGCGTGTGAAGCCGCCCTCCAGTCTTTCGGCGTGGAGATCGCGGCCGTCGACGTCGCGGAAGCCGCGGTGCTGACGGGGTCCGTCGAGGCACTCGTGCTCGGGCGGCGAGGATTCATCGAACCGCTGGACCTGGGGTGGACCGAGGAGCATGGGTGGGGTTACTCCCGGCGGATCGGAGGGTGGCCCTCGGAGGACTTCGAGCATGGTCAGTTCGGCGGTGGAGTCCTGCCCGCCCCCGAGCACTTCGCGGGTCTCGTGGTCAGGATCGCCGCGGGGGAGGACCTCGCCGACCATGTCCCGGGAGAGCCGATCTCGTATCGGTCCGCGGGAGACGATGACGGATTCGCCGGTCGGCTCCTGGCCTACGCCCCGGAAGAGGCACACTGATCGACCAGTCGACCGCTGCAGCATGTTTTGATTGATTCATGGCGAATCCGGCGATCCTGACCATCGACGACGACCCGGCCGTCTCCCGAGCAGTGGCTCGTGACGTCCGGCGTCGCTACGGTGAGCACTATCGCGTGGTCCGGGCCGACTCCGGAGAGTCGGCTCTGGAGGCGCTTCGCGAGATCAAACTGCGCGGCGAGCAGGTCGCACTGATGCTCGCCGACTACCGGATGCCGCAGATGAACGGCATCCAGTTCCTCGAGGCCGCGATGGATCTCTTCCCGCTGGCCCGCCGTGTGCTGCTGACCGCGTACGCCGACACCGACGCGGCCATCGATGCCATCAACGTCGTCGACCTTGATCATTATCTGCTCAAGCCCTGGAACCCGCCGGAGGAGAATCTCTATCCGGTGGTCGACGCGCTTCTGGAGGTGTGGCTGGCCACCTCCGACCCGACGATCACCGAGACCCGGGTCGTCGGGCACCGCTGGTCGGCCCCGTCGTTCACGGTGCGTGACTTCCTGGCCCGCAACCTCGTGCCCTACCGATGGTTGCTGTCCGACGAGCCGGAAGGGGGACGCCTGCTGTCGGCCGCGGGCCTGACACCCGACGACGTGCCGCTGGTCATCACCTCCGACGGCAAGTCGCTGGTCAACCCGTCCGAGGCGGATCTGGCCCGGCACGTCGGGCTGACCACCACCCCTACCGCGGACTTCTACGACCTCGTGGTCGTCGGCGCCGGGCCCGCAGGGCTGGGCGCGGCCGTCTACGGTGCGTCGGAAGGACTGCGGACGGTCCTCGTGGAGCAGCGGGCGACCGGCGGGCAGGCCGGCCAGAGCAGCCGGATCGAGAACTACCTGGGCTTCCCGGACGGGGTGTCCGGGAAGCAGCTGACCGAACGTGCCCGCCGGCAGGCGTTGAAGTTCGGCGCCGAGTTGCTCAGCGCTCGTGAGGTCGTCGGTCTCGAGTGCGCCGGATCGACCCGCCTGTTGCGGTTCGCCAACGGCTCCGCCATCGCGTCCCACACGGTGGTGCTGGCGACCGGCGTGTCCTACCGCATGCTGAACGCGCCAGGCCTGTCCGATCTGACCGGTCGTGGTGTGTTCTACGGTTCGGCGTCGACCGAGGCGCCCAGCTGCACGGGCGAGGAGATCTACATCGTCGGAGGCGCCAACTCCGCCGGACAGGCGGCGGTGCACTTCGCCCGCTACGCCGAGCGCGTGCACGTCCTCATCCGCGGTGGCGACCTCCGGCGGTCGATGTCGCAATACTTGATCGCGCAGATCGAGGGCATCGCCAACATCGAGGTGCATCCGCACACCGAGGTGGTCTGCGGCGAGGGCACCGGGCATCTGGAGCGGCTGACGCTGTGCGACCCGCGCACGCACGAGACCCGCACGGTCGACACCTCATGGCTGTTCATCTTCATCGGTGCCGAGCCGCACACCGACTGGCTCGAGGGAGTGGTCGCCCGCGATCGGCGCGGTTTCGTGCTGACCGGGCCCGACCTCCTGGTCGAGGGGCGGCGGCCCGCAGGGTGGTTCCTGCCCCGTGACCCCTACCACCTGGAGTGCAGCGCGCCGGGTGTCTTCGCCGCCGGCGACGTACGGGCCGATTCGGTCAAACGCGTCGCGTCCGCGGTCGGCGAGGGTGCGATGGCGGTGTCGCTGGCTCACCGTTACCTGGAGGCGCAATGACCCGGACGAAGGTGGCGGTATGACCGGCACGAGTGAGCGGCCGATCTCGGGAAACGAGCTGCGATTCCTCGAGGGCCAACGGCTGACCCCCGAGGAGCTGCGCACGCTCTTCCTGTTCGAGTCGCTCGACGAGAGCCAGCTGGAACGGCTGGCGGAGCAGGGCCGGGTGGAACGCTGGGCGGGTGGGACCGACATCTTCACCGAAGGGGAGCCGGCGACCTGCTTCTTCGTGTTGCTGAGCGGCACCATCTCCATGAGCCGCCGCGTCCGGGGCGACGAGGTCGAGATCGTCCGCACCGAGCAGCGGGGCGTCTACGCCGGCATCACCCAGGCGTATCTCGTCGACGGTGTCGAGCAGGACCATCAGGTCTATCCCAACAGCATGCGCGCCGTCACCGACGCAGAGTTGTTCGAGCTGCCCGCAGATATCTTCGCCGACTCGATACGTGAGTGGTTCCCGATGGCGATGCACCTGCTGGAGGGCCTGTTCCTCAGCATGCGCAACAACCAGGCGATCATCGGCGAGCGGGAGCGGCTGATCGCGCTCGGCTCGCTGTCCGCCGGGCTGACCCACGAGCTGAACAACCCGGCGGCCGCGGCGGTACGGGCCACCGCCGTGCTGCGCGAGCGGGTCGCCGGCATGCGCCACAAACTCGCCATGATCGCCGATGGCAGGCTCGACGGCACACAACTGCACGACCTCGTGGAACTGCAGGACGCGGCCGTCAAGCGGATCGCCGCCGCGCCGCCCCTGTCAGCGATGGCGACCTCCGATGCCGAGGACGCGCTCGGCGACTGGCTGGACGACCACGACGTCGTGGGCGGCTGGGACCTCGCCCCGACCCTCGTCGCCGGGGGCATCGACGCGCCGTGGCTGGACCAGATCACCGGCGCGCTCGGCGAGGCGAACCTCGAGGCGGCCGTCCGATGGCTCACGTACACGATCGAATCCGAGCTGCTCATGGGGGAGATCGACGACGCGGTCACCCGTATCTCCACGCTGGTCGGGGCCGCCAAGCAGTATTCCCAGATCGACCGGGCCCCGCACCAGATCGTCGATGTACACGAACTGCTCGACGCCACGCTGGTGATGATGCAGGCGAAGATCCCCTCCGGGGTACGGACGGTCAAGGACTACGACCGGACGCTGCCGCACATCCCCGCCTATGCCGCCGAGCTCAACCAGGTGTGGACCAATCTCATCGACAACGCGGTCGGCGCGATGGGCCAGACCGGAACCCTCACCCTCCGCACCGGGCGTGACCATGACCGGCTCGTCGTCGAGGTGTCCGACACCGGGTCCGGTATCACGCCGGAGATCCGGCCGCGGATCTTCGAACCGTTCTTCACCACGAAACCGGTCGGCGAGGGCACCGGCCTCGGCCTGGACATCTCCTATCGCATCGTTGTCAACAAGCATCATGGGGACATCCGGGTGCAGTCCACGCCGGGCGACACCCGATTCCAGGTATTCCTCCCGATCGAGGACGAGCGGCTGTAGCGGGCAGGGGGAGGCGAAGGCCGTCTCCTTGACCTGACGAGAGTGTTCTGCTCAACCGAAAATGGACCACTATGGCAGTTATGGAGCGATCCCCGAGTGTGACCGGCAAAGTGATGGCGATCCTCGACGCCTTCACACCCGGCGACCTCGGCCTCACCCTGACCGAGATCTGCCGGCATGCCGGTCTGCCGCTGGCCACGGGCCACCGGCTCATCGGCGAGCTGACCGGCGGTGGTTTTCTCCAGCGCCGCCTCGACGGCACCTACGAGATCGGCATCCGGTTGTGGCGGATCGGCGCTCAGGCCTCGGCCGCCGCCGGTCTGCGTGAGCTCGCCCTGCCCCATATGGAGGACCTGTACGAGGTCACCCACGAGAACGTGCAGCTCGCGCTGCTCCGCGAGGGCAAGGCCCTCTACCTCGAACGACTCCGGGGACCCCGTTCCGTGCCCATCGTGACCCGCGTGGGCGCTGAGCTGTCCCTGCACGCCACCGGTGTGGGCAAGGTGCTGCTCGCGTTCGCCGCAGAGGAGGTTGCGGAGAAGGCCATCGCCGAGGGGCTGCCCGCGCATACGCCGCACACCATCACCGACCCCGACCGGCTTCGCGCACATCTGCGGGAGATCCGCGGCAGGGGCTTCGCGGTCACCCGGGAGGAGATGACCCTCGGATCCTGCTCGGTGGCCGCCCCCGTCCGCGACGCCGACCAGCGGGTCGCGGCCGCCCTCTCCATCGTCGCCCGCAACAGCACGGCCGATCCGCGCCGGCTGGCGCCCGCGGTCGTCACGGCGGCCCGCGCGCTGTCACGCGACGTCGCCGCCCATTGGGTTTCCCCGGGCTGAGGGCTTCTTCCAGTGCACGGAAACGGTCGTCAGGGGATCTGCTGTGCCTCTCCGATAACGCCGGCCCATTGACGTGAAGTGACGCCCGAACGTTTCCGGAATCCGGCCGGCCCCGATCCGACACCGCGACGACCACGGGCGGTACCAGTATCCTGACGAGGTAATTCCGCTGTTCGTCACCGACCTCGGGGACGGCGCGAAGGCGCCGTTTCGGGAAATGTTCGGAAATATGCGTGAGTGGAGGCTAAAGCCAGCGTCATGGTCATTCAATGTGATGGTAATTCAATCTGAATAACCTCAGGTGGTCATCGACGTGAGCCGACACGCCATGAACTTCATTCGACGTATCCCCTATATCACCGATCTCGGCCTGCTGGTGGCACGCGTAGCGCTTGGTGTGGTGTTCGTGGGACACGGCTGGCAGAAGTTCAACGACCAGGGCCATACCGCCACCGCGGCGGCCTTCAGGCAGATGGGCGTTCCCCTGCCGGAGATCTCGGCGTTCTACGCCACCTGGGTCGAGTTGCTGGGCGGGGGCGCCCTCATCATCGGTGTGGCGGTGCCGATCGCCGGTCTTCTGCTGTTCGCCGACATGGCCGGCGCGTTCCTGTTCGTCCATGCGGGCCACGGGATGTTCCTCGCCCGCCACGGTTTCGAGTTCGTGCTGGTACTCGGGGCGACCAGCCTTCTGCTCGCGGTGCTGGGCAGCGGTCGGTTCGGCGTCGACGCGTTCCTCGGCGGACGCGACCGCGCGACGCGTGCGCCTGAGGGTGACCGCGCCGATCGATGACCCGCAGATCGCGGAGAAGGCGGAACCCGCCCACGCCTGGAGATCCGGGCGAGGGCAGGTTCCGATGAAGGGCCGGCTCAGCGCGAGAGCAGGTCCCGGGCGATGTGGGTGATCTGGAGTTCGTCGGTGCCGGCATAGATCTGGAAGGCCTTGGCGTCCCGGGCGAGCTGTTCGACGCGGTACTCCGACATGTAGCCGTTGCCGCCGAACAGCTGGACAGCCTCCATGGCCACCTCGGAGGCGGCCCGTGCGGAGTACAGCTTCATCGCGGAGGCCTCGGCGAGCGTGGGCGTACGGCCCGCCCTCTGCATCTCCACGTGCCGGAACACCAGGTTCTGCACATTGAGGCGGGCGACCTCCATCGTGGCCAGCTTCAGCTGGATGAGCTGGTAATCGCCGATCGGCTTGCCCCACGCGATCCGGGTCTTCGCGTACTCGATCGACAGCTTCAGGCACTCCTCGATGACACCGAGGGCCATCGCCGCCACGCCCGCCCGCTCGGTGACGAAGTTCTGCTTGGCCGACTCCCTGCCGCCGCCCCCGCCGGAGTTCAGCAGCCGGTCCGGGCTGGCCTTGACGTCGGACAGGAACAGCTCACCGGTCGGGGAGGAGTGACAGCCCATCTTGCGCAGCGGCCTGCTCTGCTCCAGGCCGGGCATACCGCTGTCCAGCACGAAGGTGAGGATCTCGCGGTCCCGGGCATCCTCGCCGTCGTCCAGTTTGGCGTAGAAGACGATCGTGTCGGCGTCGGGGCCGTTGGTGATGAAGGTCTTGTTGCCGTTGAGGACATAGCCGTCACCGTCGCGGCGGGCGGTGGCCTTCATACCACCGAAGGCGTCCGAACCCGAGTCCGGCTCGGTGATCGCCCAGGCGCCGATCTTCTCGAGGGTGAGCAGGTCGAGGCCCCAGCGCTCCTTCTGCTCGATGGTGCCGCGCTTCATGATGGTGCCCGCGGCCAGGCCCAGGCTGACGCCCATGGCGGTGACCAGGCCGGGGGAGACCTTGCACAGCTCGATGATCGGCAGCAGTCTGAACGCCGCGCTGCTGTCACCCTTGCCCGCCGTGGGCTCCTCGGCCGTACCGGCCTTCTCCTTCTCGATGCGAGCGTGGAAGGACGACCGCGCCATCCCGTCCAAGCCGAACGTGGAGTACAGCTTGCGAATGATCCCGTACGGGGGGAGCTCGCCCGAGTCCAGTGCGTCCAGATGCGGGCGTACCTCCTTGCCGATCCAGTCACGGACCGCGTCCCGCACCATCACTTCTTCGTCGGACCACTCGATCACGGTGCACCTCACCTCCGGAACGACCCTCGACGGCCGTCTGTTGACAGCTCATCCAACCAGAGCGTGAAAGTGAGCGCTTATTCGAGGTGCATAGAAATCTACAACGTAAAGGTGCCGCTCGGATCACCCGGACGGCACGACGACATCGGCGAGGATGCCGCCGTCAGGAGTGTGCCGTCCGGCGGCGGGGCTGTCATAGACCACGAGCAGCCGCGTGCCCTCGAGGTCGGCCGAATCGAGCACGGCGATGCCCTCGGCGTGATCGTCACCGTCGCCGTATGGCAGATCACCCAGGACCTCGAGCCTCTCGGGGTGCACGATGCCGGGGGCGTCGAGCTTGGCGGCGTCGCGCCAGCGCAGCACTCGAACCGGCCCGTCCAGATCCATGCTCGGCCCGGTCAGGATGAGCAGGTCGTCCCCGTCCGGGCACAGGTCCCGTACACCCAGGCCGCCGAGGTCCAGGAAATGGGTGCGATAGCGCGAGCCCGCGTCGTCCAGGCGACGCAACCGGAGCCGCTCCGGGTGATCCGGATGGGTCTCCGGCCAGATCTCGATGAGCACCGCCCAGCCGCGCAGCACCGGACCCCGCAGCCCGATGTAGAGGCGGTCCCCGTGGGCGGCGACGCCTTCGATGTCGACGCCGTTGTCCTTGCCGGGCAGCGCCAGGAACGGCGCCAGGTGCGGATCGTCCTCGAGCAGGTCGGTGAGGGAGTCCCCGTGGCCGCCGAGGATCGCGGCGGTGCGGTCACCGTCCCGCCGGACGACCTCCGGCAGCCCGTCCGGACCCGTCACCAGGGGGAGCCGGGCGAGGATGAAGCGGTTCTCCTCCCGGAGCACCGAAGCCAAGCGCTTGCGGGCCTTGGCGTCCGGCAGGCCGGCCTTGACCCGCCGGCGCTTGAGGCTGTGCGAGCCGACGGCCCAGAGCCACCCGTTGGTCCGGGCGAGACCCTCGATGTCGGCCTCTTCGTCACGGCCCGCAGGCAACTCCACGAGATCGGCCAGCGCGAAGGTGCGCTGCCCGTCATAGCAGGTGAGGTCGCCCACGGCGTCGGTCGTCGCCGTGAGCCGTTCGATGGTGGCGGTCTCGTCGCCCGCGACCCAGAGGCAGGTCGCGTCCTGTCGTACGGCGGAGAGGTTGGTGTGAGTCCCGGCATCCCGACTTCGGCGGTCGAACCGCAGTTCGACCCGGCGTTCCACGATCACGTCCCGATCGTGCCACAGGGGCCGTCCCATCCGGCATGGGGCAAGGGTCACCTGTTCCCCGGGGCCGGAGTCCCGATCCCCGAACGGTGTGGTGTTTCATCGTCTCTTTACCTCTCAAGTGCGGCACGATGCGGGAAGACATGAGTGTGGCCGTGCCCCCGCGGCAGGGAGTGTGGCCGGACCACGAGGAGAGTCACCCTTTGCCCAGCATCATCGAGTCCCTGCAGAAGCGTGACCCGAGGGAACGCCAGGCCCAGCTCGTCGAGGTCCTGGTGGAGGCGTTCTCCGGGCTGATGGAGGCCGACCCGGCCGCCTTCCGGCGCCGGTTCCGCAAGATGGCCGCCGACCCGTTCGCCTTCTACCGGGGCAGCGCCTGCATCTTCTACGCCGACATCATCGACGACCACGACCCGTGGGCCGACGAGCGCACCAGCAGGGTGTGGATCCAGGGCGATCTGCACGCTCAGAACTTCGGCACCTACATGGACGACGACGGCGTCCTCGTGTTCGACGTCAATGACTTCGACGAAGCCTACGTCGGTCACTTCACCTGGGACATCAAGCGGCTGGTGGCCAGCGTCGCCCTGCTGGCCTGGACCAAGGCCCTGTCCGATGCCGACATCCGGCGGCTCATCGACACCTACGTGCGCGCCTACGTCGACCAGGTCCGCTACTTCGTCGAGAGCGACCGCGACAACGAGTGGGCGCTCACCCTGGACACCACGGAGGGACACGTCCGCGGCGTCCTCCTGAAGGCGCTGTCGTCGACCCGGATCGGGCTGCTCGACGAGTTGACCCTGGTCGAGCGGTACGAGCGGCGGTTCCAGCTGGTCCCAGGGGTACGCCGCCCCGACGCGGCCGAGCGGGCCAAGGTCGAGGAGGCGTTCCAGGCGTACCTCTACACGATCCCGCAGGAGAAGCGGTTCAGCAGCATCACCTATCGGATCAAGGACGTCGTGGCCAGCTCCGGGTTCGGAATCGGCTCCGCCGGGCTGTCGGCCTACACGATCCTGGTCGAGGGCCGCAGCCAGGCACTGGAGAACGACGTCATCCTGTCGATGAAGCAGGGCAACGTGGCCGCGCCCAGCCGGGTCGTCGACGACCCCGAGATCCGTGCCTTCTTCGAGCATCACGGTCATCGCACCGCCGTGTCACGGCGGGCGCTGCAGGCCAACACCGACCCCTGGCTCGGCCACACCGAGATCGACGGGCTCGGCTATGTGGTGCAGGAGCTCTCCCCCTATGAGGCTGACCTGGACTGGTCGTCGCTGACCGAGCCGCCGGAGATGCTGCCCGTGCTCGGCTACCTCGGCCAGGCCACCGCGAAGGTCCACTGTGTCTCGGACCGCGACTCCGACCACGCCCTGGTGGGCTTCCAGGTGGAGGAGGCCATCAACGCCGTCATCGGCGAGGACGAGAGCGAGTTCGTCGAGGCGATGATCGAGTTCGGCATGGACTACGCCAGGGTCGTTCGAGACGACCATCGCCTGTTCGTGGACGCGTTCCGCGGCGGTCTGATCCCCGGGTTGCAGCCCTCGGACCAGGGCATCGGCGCGGCCTGAGCGGGCCGGGCCCGGCCCCGCTCTCACGGGGGTGGGGCCGGATCGAGGGGCCGTCTGTGACCCGTGTGACTGCGGAGATTTTCGCGAGCTCTCGATCATGCTTCTGACCTGGCGGAAGAGTGAGTTCATGCAGAACATGGCGGTGTTGACAACACTTCGGAACTCGGTAGGTTGGCACGCAGTCCAGCACAGGACTGACCTGATCGACCGGCTGAGGCCCCGCCGGACGTTGCGCCCGCGACGGATAGACACGTGATGATGCGCGACCGTCCACACCAGGCGCGGCGGTCTTGGTGCCGCTTCCGGACATTGAGGCCGGCGGCGAGCCCTCCAGAGGGAGGCCGGCCTGAGCACGGCGCGATCGGGTGGGGGGTTGGACCCGGGAAGGGTCCGGACATCCAGTAGACAACGGAATTCCGCTCTCACAGCCTGTGAGACGGTTCCGGCCCCACCGATGTCCGGGCCCTCTTCCGTTCTCCCCTTGCGCACACTCCACTCCCGCGATGATCGGGCGCCCTGAGATCGCGTCTTCCCGCGCTCCTCGGCCCGGCCGATGGTCGGCGTACTACCCGCGGACCGATAACGTTCCGGCCAGGGGTCCTCAGCCAAGGAGCAAGTGGTGGTGCAGGAGATCGTCACCGGAGATCAGCCGAGTGATACGACCGTGGAAGCCGCGCCGGTGCGCCGGCGGGACCGGTTGCGCTCAGGCGGCAGCGCCGGATGGGGCCGTACGGCCGCGGCGGTGGCCGCCGGCCTGCTCATGTTCCTGGCCTTTCCCCCCAATCTGCTCTCCGACGCCGCCGGCTCGACCGGGATCTGGCCGCTGGCGCCGGTCGGCGTCGCCGTGTTCACACTGGCCGTAAGGGGCGTACGCGCCCGCACCGGCGCCTGGCTCGGCCTGCTCACGGGGCTCTCGTTCTTTCTGGTGCTCCTGGACTGGGTGCGCGTCATCGGCCCCGACGCGTGGGCCGGGCTGAGCCTCACCGAGGCGGCCTACTTCGCGCCGCTCGGCGCCGGGGTGGCCGTCGTCGGCCGGCTCCGGGGCTGGCCGCTCTGGACCGCGGCGTTGTGGGTGTCCGAGGAGTTCGTCCGCGGCCGCTGGCCGTTCGGCGGGCTGCCCTGGGGCCGGCTCGCCTTCAGCCAGACCGCAAGCCCGCTGACACCGTACTCGGCGCTCGGCGGCGCACCGCTGGTCAGCTTCGTGACCGCCCTCATCGGCGCCCTGCTCGCCCTCGCACTCCTCCGCGCCCGCGGAAGGAAGATCAAGGGCGGCGCTCGTATGGCGGGACTGGCGCTGGCCGCGGCGGCCGTCGCCGGAGTGGGCGGACTGCTGGTGCCGGTGCCCGACACCGGCCGGCAGGTCACCGTCGCGGTCATCCAGGGCAACGTGCCGCGGCTCGGGCTGGACTTCCTCGGCCAGCGCAAGGCGGTCCTGGACAACCACATCCGGCGCACCCGGGAACTCGCCGCACAGATCCGGGCGGGCAAGGTGCCCAAGCCGGAGCTGGTGGTGTGGCCCGAGAACTCCAGCGACCTCGACCCCTACACCAACGACGACGCCCGTCAGTCGATCGACGATGTCGTCAAGGAGATCGGGGTACCCGTGCTCGTCGGCGCGGTCGTCACGGCGCCGGACGGCCACAACGTGCAGAACCGGGGCATCGTGTGGGACCCCCGCACCGGCCCCGGCACGTACTACACCAAACGGCATCCGGTGCCGTTCGGCGAGTACGTGCCGTTCCGCAGCGTCCTGCAGAAGCTCATCACCCGCTTCGACCGGGTGCCGAGCGACTTCCTGCCGGGCACCTGGCCGGGGCTGCTCCAGCTCGGCCCGGTCCGGATCGGCGACGTGATCTGCTTCGAGGTCGCCTATGACGGCATCGTCCGGGACGTGGCGGACGCCCAGATGCTCGTCGTGCAGACCAACAACGCCACCTACGGCCACACCAGCCTGCCCTGGCAGCAGCTCGCCATGTCACGGCTGAGGGCCGTCGAACACGGTCGTACGGTGCTGGTGGCGGCGACGAGCGGCATTTCGGCCATTGTCGAGCCCGACGGCCGCGTACGCACCCAGTCGGGGGAGTTCGTCCCGGACATCCAGGTGGCGCGCGTCCCCGCGCGCACCGCACGCACCATCGCCGATCGGGTGGGGCCGCTGGCGGAGTGGGCGCTGGCCCTGCTGGGCATCGGGGCCGTCGCCGTGGCCTTCAGGAACAACAGACGCGAAGGGGCTTGACGGGTGGAGGTCTCAGGCGAGGTCGGCCGGGTGCTGGTGATCATTCCGACCTTCAACGAGCGGGAGAACCTCGGGTCGATCGTGGGCCGGGTGCGGGCGGCGGTGCCGGTGGTGGATGTGCTGGTGGTCGATGACAACAGTCCGGACGGGACGGGGGAGCTGGCCGATGGGCTGGCCGCGGTCGATGACCAGGTGAAGGTGGTGCATCGGACCGCGAAGGATGGGCTGGGTGCGGCTTATATCGCGGGGTTCCGGTGGGCGCTGGAGCATGGCTATGACGTGATGGTGGAGATGGATGCGGACGGTTCGCATCAGCCGGAGGAGCTGCCGCGGCTGCTGGACGCCCTGGGGAACGCGGATCTGGTGATCGGGGCGCGGTGGGTGCCGGGCGGTGAGGTGGTGAACTGGCCGAAATCGCGTGAGGTGTTGTCGCGGGGTGGCAACGCGTACGCGAGGGTCATGCTGCGGGTCCCGTTGCACGACGCCACGGGTGGTTACCGGGCGTTCCGGGCGACGGCGTTGGAGAAGATCGGGTTGGACGAGGTGGATTCGCGGGGTTATTGCTTTCAGATCGATCTGGCGTTGCGGGCGGTGCGGCAGGGGTTGCGGGTGGTCGAGGTGCCGATCACGTTCGTGGAGCGGGTGCGGGGGACCAGCAAGATGAGTCAGAACATCGTGCTGGAGGCGATGTGGCGGGTCACGGTGTGGGGGATCGGCGGCCGGCTGCACCCCCGCCGCGGCCGCCCATAGAGGGCGGAACGATCCCGTACGCGACGGCGTTGACGTTGATGTAAGCGCTGCCGTTCATAGTGATGGGTTCCATGCTGCCGCTCGCTCTGTTCATCGCCTTTCTGGTCTTGCCGGTCCTGGAGATCTACGTGATCATTCAGGTGGGGGCGGTCATCGGTGGCTGGCCCACCGTGGCGCTGTTGCTCGCCGAGAGCCTGCTGGGCGCCTGGATCGTCCGCAGGGAGGGCCGGCGGGCCTGGAAAGCGCTGCGGCAGGCCTTCACGGGCGGTGCGATGCCCGACCGGGAGCTGGCCGACGCCGCCCTCGTGCTGGTCGGCGGCGTGCTGTTGCTCACGCCCGGATTCATCACCGACCTGGCCGGGTTTCTGTTCGTGCTGCCCTTCACCCGGCCATTGGTCCGCCGGACTCTGAGCGGTTATGTCACCCGCCGGGTGCGGATCACGCAGGAGCGGATGGTGCAGCGCATGAGCGCCTCGATGGGCGAGGGCGTCTTCCCGCCCGGTGTCTTCTCCGACGGTCCCCGCGGCGGTTCCGTGGGCGCGCAGGACGGGCCGACCATCCGTGGCGAGGTCATCCGCGAGGACCGCCCCGAGTCCTGAAGCGGGCATCCCGTTGGGAGCCGGCGTTCGGCCGGGGGCGGACATGCGACTGGGCCGTACCGCCGGTGTGGCGGTACGGCCCAGTCGCGTGAGATGTGACAGGTCAGGCGCTCTTGCGCCGTCCTGCTCGCAGGATCGCCAGGCGTTCGGCGAGCACCTCTTCGAGGTCCTCGACCGTCCGGCGCTCCAAGAGCATGTCCCAGTGGGTACGTGGTGGCTTGCCTCGCTTGGGTTGAGGCATCTCACCATCGACGCGGAGTGCCGTAACGCCGCAATTGCGGCATTCCCAGGTCATCGGCACCTCAGCCTCGGCGGCAAGTGTTACGGTGAACAAGTGGCCCCGCTGGCAGGTGTAGTCGATCTCCTGGCGTGGGGCCAGGTCGGTGTTACGGTCATTCTCGTAGCTCGTGGCTCCGAGACGGGTACCGCGAAGTGCGCGCTCTGCCATCGTGACGTGCCTCCCCAGACGGCTTGCGGTCTTGTCCTGACCAACGCTGGATACCGTGACAAGATTCCCGCACTAGACCCGATCCAACCCTGTTGTTTCCATGGGGTTACTCTCCGGCACGCGGAAAACGCCTAGGAGCCCACGCGTTCGGTGCTGTCGATCACGTGGTCGACGAAGCCGTAATCCTTGGCCTCCTCGGCGGTGAACCACCGGTCACGGTCCGCATCACGCTCGATCTCCTCGAGGGGCCGGCCGGTGTGGACGGCGGTCCGCTCGGCCAGGACCCGCTTGAGATAGAGCGACTGCTCGGCCTGGATCCGGATGTCGGAGGCGGTGCCCCGGATCCCGCCCGAGGGCTGGTGCATCATCACCCTGGCGTGCCGGAGGGCGTAGCGCTTGCCGTGAGTGCCCGCGCACAGCAGGGACTGCCCCATGGAGGCGGCCAGGCCCAGGGCGACGGTCGCGACGTCGTTGGGCAGGTACTGCATCACGTCGTAGATGGCCATGCCGGCGTCGACCGATCCGCCGGGGGAGTTGATGTAGAGGGTGAGATCCCGTCCGCCGTCCTGGGCGGAGAGCAGCAGAAGCTGACCGCAGACCTGGTTGGCGAGCTCATCGTCGATCTCCGCGCCGATGAAGACGATGCGCTGGGCCAGCAGGCGCTGTGAGAGCTGTTCCCGCAGCAGGTCCGGGGCCAGGACCTGCGCTTGGCTGCGTGGGGCATAGGTCTCCGGCCTGGGGCCGTTGGTTTGGCTGTACACGGGCCTCTCCCTCTGAATTCTCGTGCGCCACGCTCATGGAGCGTACGTTTTGTACATTCTAGCAGGAAAATACAGAATGCTAAGATCTGTGTCGTGGCACGCGAAGAGGTTCCGGTGACGGAAGCGCGGAAAGACCTGGCGGAGCTGGTCAATCGAGTCGCCTATGGCGGGGAGCGGATCCCGCTCAGCCGGCATGGCAAGGTGGTGGCCGCCATCGTGTCGGCGGAGGACCTCGAGCTGCTTGAGCGCGTCGCGGGGGAGCGGGTGGACCTCACGGGCACGGGCCCTGGTCCGGCCGCTGAGCCGGCACAGACCCCGAAGCCCGACCCGCTGCGGATCGCCGCGCAGTATCGACCTGGGGGCCCGCCACGGCCACCTGGGTTCAGAGCCTGAGCTCAGCGCGTCCGGTTCTGTGTAAAGGTCGCGGCCCGATCAGCTCTTCGACGGCGACGCGCTGTGCCACAGACCCCGGGCGGCCAGCGCGTCCCGCAGCGCCACCAGGTCGTCGGTGAAGATCCCGTCCACCCCGAGGTCGAGCAGCCGCTCCATCTCGGCCGGCTTGTTGACGGTCCAGACGTGGACCTTGAGGCCGAGGACGTGGGCCTGCTCGACGAAGGTCGCGGTGACGAACGGCACCGGGCCCAGGCCATGGGGGACCTGTGCGCAGGCGATCCCGGTGGCGGCCAGCCGGACCAACTTGCTGACCGGGCCGCCATAGGACCTGGCCCGCAGCGCCATCACGCCGCGCGGGCCGAGGGACATGCAGACGTCCTCATCGGTGAACAGCGGCAGCCGGGCGCGCAGCTGGACGAGGCGCCGGGTCGAGAAGGACGTGATGCACACCAGGTGCCAGGACATGGTCCGGTGCAGGGTCTCGACGAGAGGGGTGATCGCCGGCTCGTCCTTGATGTCGATGTTGATGCGGGCGTCCGGCCAGCTGCCGAGGATGTCCTCGAGGCGGGGGATCGGCTCGGTGCCGTCGATGCGCGCCCGCTCGACCTGGGCGTAGGGCAGGCGCGCGATGGGGCCGCTCCGGTCGGTCACCCGGTCGAGGGTCCGGTCGTGGAAGGCGACCAGGACCCCGTCGGCGGTGGCGTGGACGTCGGTCTCGAGGTACCGGTAGCCGAGGCTGACCGCCCGCTGGAACGCGGGCATGGAGTTCTCGGGGAAGCCCTTGGCGCCACCGCGGTGTGCGAAGGGGATGGGACCGGGGTGATCGAGGAATTCATGCGAGCTCGGCACCCATCCGAGTATGACGGCTGGTCCGCCGGTACGCGATCCGGCACACCCAGAGTAACCTTACAACGTAAAGGTGGTCGGCGATGTGAGTGTCGAACCCCATATCGGCCCGCCATCCTTGGCAACGGTGCTACGTTCCTTTCGCCTGAAAAGTCCTGGAATCGAGAGGTGGCGCGACGTGGCGGATGCGAGCGAGTACAAGGCGACGTTCGAGCTGGTGGACGTCGATGGCGACGGGTTCATCACGGCGGCCGAGTTCAAGAGCCTGATGCGCGCGCTGGGCCAGGAGATCACCGACGCGCGGGCGGTGGAGGTCGTGGTGAGCGGCGACCGCAACCGTGACGGCAAGATCTCCCTTGAGGAGTTCGCTGATTTCATGGCGGCGGGTGGCACGCTGGCCGGCTGAACGACCATGGAGCGTCAGATACCGCCGAGTCGTCGATCTGCGGTCATGACGCGGCGTGCGGTTCGGATCGAGGATCGTTCAGCACCGAACTTTCGTTGCGAGCGGTGACCAGGTGGATGCGCCGCCTGGGCGCCCCGCAGCCTCTTAGTCCTGCGGCGGGGCCCATTCGCGGCGGCGGGTCTCGGCCAGTGCGATGGCGGTGGCGACCGCGACGTTCAGTGAACCGACCCGCCCGATCTGCGGGATGTAGGCGACCGCGTCGGCGGCGGCCAGCAGGGCGGGCGAGCAGCCATGGTCCTCGCCGCCGACCGCCAGACAGATGTCGCCGTCCAGGGGCGCCTCGTACAGCGGCACGGCGTCGGTGGTGAGCTCGATCGCCACGACGCGGAAGCCGGCCGCGTGGGCGGCCTTCACGGCCTCTGCGGGGGTCCCGGCGTGATCCCAGGGCACCAGCCGCTCGGTGCCCAGTGCGGTCTTACGGACGTTCTGGTGGGTCAGGGGAGTGGCATTACCGGCCAGCCATAGGTGCTCGACGCCGAAGACCGCCGCGGAGCGCACGATCGACCCGATGTTGAACGGTTGGGTCACCGATTCCACGAGCAGCCCGAGACGGGCCTCGGTGCGTCGCCGCCAGGTGCGGTTGAGCCGTTTCACGTCGGTGGCCCGCAGCTGCTTGCGGTCGGGCTGTTCGGGTTGGGTTTCGGGTGAGGTCATGGCGCTGGGTCCTCTGTAAGGGTGGAATCGGCGCGGGCGGACACGGCGAGGATCCGGTAGGAGGACCGGGAGGCGACACGCTCCGTGGCCCATCCCTGGTCGTTCAGCCACCGCTGCAGGGAGTCGGAACCGAGGTGCTTCTGGACCACGAGGTGGGCGCGGCCGTCGGGGGTGAGGCGGTCGAGCCAGGTGGTGAGGAGTTCGTGGAGGGCCGGCTTGCCGATACGGATCGGCGGGTTCGACCAGATCGCCGCGAACCGCAGTGCGGGATCGAGTTGGTCGCTCAAGCTGAACTTTACATTGTCAAGGCCGCCGGTGGTGGCATTGCGCTCCGCGAGCGCCAGCGCTCGCGCGTTCACATCGACCCCGAAGACGCTCGCCTGCGGGGAGCGCTTGGCCATGGTGAGCGCGATGGGTCCGTAGCCGCAGCCGACATCGAGGAGGTCTCCTGACTGCGGGGGAGGGGGAACGGTCTCCAGCAGGATCCGGGTGCCCAGGTCGATGCGGTCCGGGGAGAACATGCCCCGGTCGGTCTCCAGCCGCAGGTGCAGATCGGGCAGCACCAGGTCGACACTGCCCGGACGGCTCGCGGCCGTCGGCTGTTCCGCGAAATAGTGCTCCCCCACGTCGGCCGACCGTATCAGTGATCAGCATGTCGCTCTGCACCATCCCAGGTCAGACTGGGTATCGTCCGAGGCCACGGACCTGATCACGGGAATGGGACCGTCGCGATACCGGTGATCTGCATCGGGGCCTCTGGCTGATCGGTCTGTGGACCGTCCCGCACCCTGATGGACCCACGGCCGTGTCCGGTGGTGTCAGGGAAGGCGGGAGAACCAGATCAGGGAGGCGCCGCCGGCGGCGAAGGCCAGCAGCAGGCCGAAGCCGATGAAGCGTGCGGACACGTCGCGGTGTTC
Source organism: Actinomycetes bacterium (assembly GCA_025964575.1). Taxonomy (GTDB): domain Bacteria; phylum Actinomycetota; class Actinomycetes; order Streptosporangiales; family Streptosporangiaceae; genus Actinomadura_E. The sequence goes on along the minus strand of JAOPYO010000361.1, from coordinate 12,531 downwards.
GGTCTTCCAGCCGAGTGAGCTGCCGATGTTCTGGTAGACGTCCGACAGTTGACCGCCGTCGCTGGCCTCGTAGGCCTTGCCCTTGGTGTCCTCCGCGAGGGTCCGCAGGGTCTGCTTGTTCACCTCGACCGGGGTGGTCTCGCCCTCGATGGTGACGGTGCCGTAGGGCGTGCCGAAGGCGATCGTGGAGACGGGCACGTGTGCGGCCTTGGCGGCGTCGACGGCCTCGGTGACGCTGCGGCCGGTGGTGTTGTCCCCGTCGGACAGCAGCACGATGTGCGCCGGCGGCGGATCGGCGGTGGCTTGGGCGTCGAAAGACCGGATCGCCTGCAGGCAGGTGAACACGGCTTCGCCGATCGCGGTCCGCCGGTCGAGCTGCAGCTGGTCGATCGAGGTGATCGCGGACTCGCGGTCTGCGGAGGGGGGTGCGATGACGCTGGCATTGCCCGCGAAACTGACCACCCCGACGTTGAACCGTGAGGGCAGGTCCTGGATGAATTTCTTCGCGGCGCTCTTGGCGGCCTCGACCCTGCTGGGCGCCACGTCGGTGGCCTCCATCGACAGTGACACATCTATGGCGACCATGACGGTGGCACGGTCACGGGGCACCTTCACGGTGGAGGCGGGCTGGGCGAATCCGACCACCATGATGGTGATCATGGCGAGGAAGAGGCCTGCCGCGACGTGCCGCCGCCAGCCCGGGTGTTTGGGGGCGACCTGGGCGAGAAGAGCCAGATTGGTGAAGCGGACGACGTACTTCTTGCGCCGCCACTGGAGCAGGACGTACGCCAGGATCAGGAGTGGGACCAGGGCGAGCAGCCCCAGCCGGCCGGGGGAGAGGAAGGTCACGCGCCCACCCCGGGCCTGGCGCGGCCGGCGACCCGGCGTTGGCGTAGCGCGAAGCGGGCGACGTCGGTGACCCAGTCCTGATCGGTGCGCAGCACCAGGTGGGAGACTCCGCAGCGACGCAGCGCCTGCCGGGTGCGTTCGCGCTGGGCGGCGGCCGCCCGGGCGTATGCGGCGCGCACGCGGGGGGAGAGCATGACCTCGTGTACGGCGCCGGTCTCGGGGTCGGCGAGGTGCACCAGTCCGACGTTGGGAAGGTCGAGTTCGCGTGGGTCGATGATCTCCACGGCGAGGACCTGATGGCGGGCGGCGAGGCGGCGCATAGGGCGTTCCCAGGCGGGCTGGTCGCCGGTGAGGTCGGCGGGGTCGATGAAGTCGGAGATGATGACGCGCAGTCCGCGCCGCTTCTGCCCGCGGGCGAGTCCGGTGATGGCCTCGGGGAGGGTCGGGCCGGTCGTCTCGGCGGGGGTACGTTCGGCGTCGAGGATCGATTGGAGGAGTGCGTACATCGCCGCTCTGCCGGTGCGGGCGGGGATGCGCCGTAGTGCGCCGTGGTGCAGCACGTAGGCGCCGACGCGGTCACCGAGCCGCACGGTGAGAAAGCCGACGGCGGCGAGCGCGGCGACGGCCAGGTCGCGTTTCTCGAGTTCGGTGGTCCCGAAGTCCATGCTGGCGGACAGGTCGACGAGGGCCCAGGCTTCGAGTTCGTGATCGGCGATGAGGTCCCGTATATGGGGTGCGGTGGTGCGGGCGGTGACGGCCCAGTCCATGTGGCGGACGTCGTCTTCGCCGGGCTGGTAGAGGCGGGCCTCGGCGAGTTCGGTGCCGGGGCCGGGGATGAGGCCGAGGTGCTCGCCGTGCAGCAGTCCGTCGAGGCGGCGGGTGACCTTGAGTTCGAGGCGCCGCAGTGACCGTTCGGGGGCGAGGTGGGCGAGTTTGCGGTCGGTTTTCATGTGAGGGTGCCTTGGCCGTGGTTCCAGACGACGCGGGGTGGCGGGACGGCGGCGAGCAGTTGGGCGACCACCTCGTGGGTGTCGATGCCGTCGGCGAGGGCGTCGAAGGTCAGCATGATCCGGTGAGACATCACCTCGTGGGCGACGTCGCGTACGTCTTCGGGCAGGACGTAGTCGCGGCCGCGTAGGAGGGCGAGTGCGCGGGCGGAGGAGACCAGGCCGAGAGTGGCACGGGGGCTGGCGCCGATCTCGATGGTCTTCCGCAGGTCGGGGAGGTTGTACTGCTCGGGTTCGCGGGTGGCCATGACGAGGCGGACGATGTAGTCGGCGACGAGTTCGTGTACGGAGACCTCGGCGGCGGCCCGCTGGAGCGCGATGAGTTCCCCGGGGTCGAGGATCTGGGTCGCTTCGGGTGGGTCGACGCTCATCCGCTGCAGGATCTGGAGTTCCTCGTGGGCGCCGGGGTAGGCGACGTCGACCTTCATGAGGAAGCGGTCGCGCTGTGCCTCGGGGAGGGGGTAGACGCCTTCGGACTCGATCGGGTTCTGGGTGGCCAGGACGACGAAGGGTTCGGGGAGGGGGAAGGTCCGGCCGGCCAGTGAGACCTGGCGTTCGGCCATGACCTCCAGGAGGGCGGACTGCACCTTGGCGGGGGCTCGGTTGATCTCGTCGGCGAGCACGAAGTTGACGAAGACGGGTCCGAGTTCGACGTCGAACTGCTCGGTGGAGGGGTGGTAGATGCGGGTGCCGACGATGTCGGACGGCACGAGGTCCGGAGTGAACTGAAGGCGGGCGAAGGAACCGCCGACGACCTTGGCGAGGGTCCCTACGGCGAGCGTCTTCGCGACACCGGGGACGCCTTCGAGGAGGCAGTGGCCGTTGGCGAGCAGTGCGATGACGAGTCGCTCGACCATGTGTTCCTGGCCGACGATGACCTTCTTCACCTCGGCGACCGTTCGCTGCAGAAGCGCGGCGGCCTGTTCGGTGTCGTGGGCGGCGACGGTCATGAAGGGCCTCACTGTCCGTACGAAAGCATGCGTGCGATTTCCTGACCCTATGCGACGAGATTCACTCGGATGGCCGCGACACCGGCCTGGTTGAGAGATCCGGCACCAGGGGGTGGCAAGGCGAGGGTATGGGAGTGAAGTACTAGGGTGACGCGCATGTCGAGGCCATTGCCGCCCGGAGACCCCTCTCAGCTTGGACCTTTCCGCTTGTCGGCCCGGCTGGGTGAGTCGCCGGCCGGGATCGTTTATGAGGGTGTGGATCCGCATGGGCGGCAGGTGACCGTCGCTGTGCTCAACCGTGGTGCCGCGTCGGATGCGGCGGCGCGGGATCGGTTCCGAACCGCGATCACCGGTGAGTTGGGTTCTGTGGCGGGGGCTCAGCCGGATGGTCCGGCTCCGTGGGTGGCGACGTTGCGGGAGACGGGCCGGCCGGGCGCTGAGCGGTTCCTGGACGCGGTGCTGCTCGAGGGACGTCTCCACGGCCGGTGGGGACGTCGGGGGCCGCAGTTCCAACCGTACTGGGCGGGGTCACATGAGCCCGCTCTCGCGTGGCCGGAGCCGGTGGGCCCGCCGGTGGCCCCGGAACTGCCGGTCGGGCGGAGTCTGGCCGGGACGGTTCTGTTCCTGGCTGGTCTGCTTGCCCTGTTGGCGTTGTTGCTGGCGGTGTTGTTCGCCTGCCGGCCGTCGACGCCGTTTCCCAAGCCGCCGCCTCCGTCGGATGTGCCGTCCGAGACCAGTGTGCCGAGTCCGAGTCCGCGATCTCCCTCTCCTTCTCCGTCGCCGACTCCGAGCAAGGGGTCACCGAGCCCGTCGCCGCATTCGCCCACCCCCGGTGACACTGGCGGTCCGGGCGGCGGGGGACCGCTGTAAAAGGCGTTGCGCGGCTGGTGGGGGGTGGCTCAGCATGGGTGAATGCTGCAGAGCCTGATCGCTTTCGCAGGTGCCGCCGTGATCATCGCCCTGGTCCCGGGCCCCAGCACGGTGATGATCTTGCGTCAGTCGGTGCGGGAGGGCCGGCGGGCCGGCGTGGCGAGTGTGCTGGGCAATAGTGGATCGCAGCAGCCCCCGAATCCGCCCGAAACGGGCGGTGGCCGGCTCGACGCCTGGCGGTGGTAGCCGGTTCTTGAGGCAATCAACGGGTGAAGATGAGCTGGAAGTGCTGTGATCTTCAGTAAGGTCAGCCGGATGACCGATGATGACCAGGCTGCTGGGGGAGACGTGCGTTCTGAGACCGAGGGCGCTGCGCCGGATGGGAAGCAGGCCGGGCCCGACTCGAAAGGCGCCGACAAGGGCGCAGAGGAGAGCCCAGAGAACAGCGCCGAGAAGGGCAAGGGGAAGAAAGGTTCCTTCTGGCGGGAACTGCCCGTGCTGATCGGTATCGCGGTGGTGCTGGCCTTGGTCATCAAGGCGTTCGCGGTCCAGGCGTTCTTCATCCCCTCGGGGTCGATGGAGAACACCCTGCAGGTCGGCGATCGGGTCCTGGTGAACAAGATCGTTTATCACACGCGGGACATTCACCGCGGCGACGTCGTGGTCTTCAACGGGCCCCCCTCGTGGAACCCCGAGGGGACCTTCGCCAAGCCGACGAACCCGGTCTCCAAGGCGATGAACGTCATCGGGAGGGCCTTCGGGGTGGCGCCCGGTGAGAAGGACTTCATCAAGCGGGTCATCGGTGTCGGCGGTGACCGTGTGCAGTGCTGCGACAAGCAGGGGCGCCTTATGGTCAACGGGCATCCGCTCGAGGAGAAGGCCTACCTCTACACCGATCCGGAGACCGGCGAGCAGGACGTTCCCTCGCTGGACAAGTTCGACGTCACCGTGCCCAAGGGGCGGCTGTGGATGATGGGCGATCATCGCTCCGACTCGGCGGATTCCCGCTTCCACCGCACTGAGGAGGGCGGGGGCATGGTCCCCGAGGACCGGGTGATCGGGCGGGCCTTCGTGGTGCTGTGGCCCGTCGACCGGTGGAAGACGCTGCCGATCCCGAAGACCTTCGAGCAGTCCGGGTCGGCCGGCGCGGCCCTGCAGGGGGTCCCGCTCGCGCTCGGCTTCGCCGGGGCGCTGCCGATCACCTGGTATCGGCGGCGACGGCGCGGATCCGTGAAGTAGGCCGATTCGCCCTGCTCCGCGCCGAGCTCGCCCGCTGATTCCCGGTCAGTCCCACCAGAACGACCAGGTGTTCTTGCCGAGGATCTGCTCGGCATAGCCGGCGAGGGTGCCGGGGCCCTGGCCGATGTTGTCCGGGCAGAACGTCCAGTGTTCGGCGGCGACGTGCACGGCGTGCTCCAGGGTGAGCGGGGGCGCGGCGACGCTGAGGTCCAGGGTGTTGAAGCCCATCCGTACGACACGTACCCCGAAGCGGTCCTCCCAGCTGCGCACTACGGCGGCCAGCGGCGCGGTCCACTCGTTGTGGTTGAGCGCCCCCTGCCAGCCCATCACGGCCAGAGTGTCGGCGCCGCGGCTCACCGCGGCCAGGCCCAGAGGGGTCGTGCCGTCGGCGAGGATTCCGGCGTGCCAGTCGGCGACGGTGGCGGGGTCGGCCATCAGCTCGCCTGGTTCGGCCAGGCCGGGGCAGTGCCGGTAGAAGGGGGCGAGGTCGTCGAAGTCGTCGTCCTGAGGTTCGACCCAGTCGGCCCACACCTCGGTCATGAACGCGGTCGCGTCATATCCGTCGATGTCGGCCGACGCTTCGGGGGCGACCTGCCCGGCCGACCACGGCTGGGTCGAGTCGTCGAGCAGCACCGGCCACAGGCCCGACCGTTCGTGCTCGGCCCGCAGCCGGGCCCACAGCTCACCGGTCACAGGTTCGCCGGTGAGCCAGAACGCGGGGCGGATTGTCGGCTGGTGCTGAGGGCAATCCGGGTCGGGCCAGACCACGCCGCCCGGGGGAAGCGGGGTCGCCAGGGTCCGCCCGCCGCCGCCGTCGGCGAACAACTGACGCAGTCCTGCGGGCAGGCGCTGCCGGCGCCCATGATCGTCCATCTCGGTCCACTCCGTGCTGACCACGTCAAACAGGATCTTGATGTTAGTGCTCGTGGAACTCTTCGTGGCAACGGATCGAGGTGTACGGGAGCGTAACGCGCACGCTACCTCCCGATAATGATGACAACGAAACATGGCAGAGGTGAGATCACGTGAACGGACACCCGCCATGAACTCGGACGCCCATCTCCTGCAGGGCGTTTTCGCCTTCGAGGGGAAGGGGCTGCACGAGCCGTTCCCGGTGGACGCGGGCCTGCGTTACACCGTCCCCGGCGGCAGTGTGGCACGGGCCGTCCGCTTCCGCGTCGTCAATCGCAGTGACGACATGGTGTGCGTCGTGCTGGTCTGCGACGGCAGCCCGCTGCGTTACTTCCCCGTCGCCGCCCAGGCGGAGGTGGAGATCCCACCGCGCGCGGTCGAGGACCTGCGGGGCGGCAGCACCCTGGAGTTGCAGGTCGCGGCGCCCAAGGAGCGGGCCGGTTCGCTGGTCGTCGACCTGAGTCTGGACGTGTCGGCGGGTTTGTCCTGACCCGTGGATCTCGACCCTGATGGATCACGCTTGGTTGCGCGGGCTGCCTGTCTCGAAGCTGCAGGGCACGGGGAAGTAGCTCTCCAGAAATGCGCGGATGACCCGCTCTTGCTCCTCGGCCGCCACTTCGCCGTCGTAGGCGTCGTTGAGACAGAACGCATCGAAGATCCGGCGGGTCAGGATTCGGGTGAGCCGCGGATGCGCCGTCTCGTCGCCGATGTTGACGTAGGAGCAGCGGATGGCGCCGGGTACTGCGCGGCCGGTGAAGTACCCGTAGTAGTGGTGCAGTGAAGAGGCGATGGACAGATCGGTGGCTGCGCGGACCTGACTGCTCGCCGTCTGCGTGACCTCGTCGGTGAAGCGCTCCTCAATTTCGGTGAGGACGCTGCGGCGTAGCGGATGCGGCGCGTGCAGGAACGCATGGGTGAGCGTACGTCCGAAGGCCGACTCGATCAGCCGGCGGTTGTTCTTGCCGGCGCTGAAGTTGAAATCGTCATCTGCGGTGATCGGCGTGAGCGGTACCGAGGTGGGCGAGGAGAAGAACTTGGCCAGGCCGGTCGGGTGGAAGAAGAGCGTCGGTTGAAGGGGCCGGCCGAGGAATATGTCGTCGTTGAGGTAGAGGAAGTGTTCGGACAGTCCCTCGATGTGGTGGAGCTGGGACTCGATCGCGTGGGAGTTGAAGGTCGGCAGGCTGCCCCGATCACCGAAGATCTCCTTATGAGAGACCACGGTGATCTTGGGGTGGCTGGTGTCCAGCCAGGCAGGCACCTGGTCGTCGGTGATTATCCAGATATGGCGGGCCCAAGGGGCGAACATCTCCACTGAGCGTAGTGAGTAGCGCAGTTCGTCACGGGATCTGAAGCGTGCCTCGCTTGCCGCCGCATCGACCGGCGGGAATCCCATTCCCGCCAGCGTGGCGTTCTTGCGCTCCAGCCAGGCGGGTTCGTCGCCGTCCACCCAGGTGTAGACCACATCGATCGGAAAGTCGATGTCGCTGGTGAGGACGGTGTTGAGCACCTCCAGGCAGGGGTATTCACGTCCGCCGATCGTGGTCGTGCCAGGCGTCATGGCGCCCTTGGGAACGGTGTCCCCGATCAGGGTGCGCCGGGGCGGCACTCGGCCCTGCCCGTCGTCGGACTCCTCCCAGAACTCCAGGTCACAGCCGTAGGCGGGGCCATAGTTCAGTGTCCGCGACAGGGTGACGAACGGCTCGTAGACCCTGATTCCCGCAGTGTCGATCGCGTCCGGCCGCACCAGGGCGGCCAGCGTCACTCCAGCGACCTTGCCCCCCGGCCGCAGCGTCTCGGCGTAGACCGCGCGTTCGGCGCACGCCTCCGCCAGGGCGGCCAGTGCGGCGGGACGCTGCTCGGCCAGGACCACGACCCGATGCCGGGGAGCGTCATCACGCAAGAGGAGGTATGGAATCCCGCGCCGCTCCAGCGCGTCGGCGACGGTCTCGAGGTTCGTGAGGAGGACATCGCCGGGCATCAGCGCGTCGGTCGGCCGGGCCAGCCGGCCGCCGGAGCGTACGAGGTCGGCGGAGGCCGCCCCGATCCGCGCCTCGTGTTCCTTCTCGTCGGCACCCGACAGGCGCTTGGCCGAAGGCGGAACCGTCGCCGCGAAGCCGGATCCGCCGGTGCGGGCCGTCCACACCGCGACCCGGTCGGCCGTACGGGCCGCGCGGGCCGGATCGGCGCGTTCGTCGAGCAGCCTGCTGTAGAGCCGCTCCCAGCGGGGCATGACCGTCTCGATGTCGAACCGAGCCGCCGAGCGCAGCGCGGCCTCCCCGAGGGAGTGCAGCAGCGTTTCATCCTCGATCAGCTTGATGATCGCGGCGGCCAGACCGTCGATGTCGTCGTCACCGACCAGGAACCCGTTGTCGCCGTGCATGATGATCTCAGCGGGCCCGGTCGGGCAGTCATAGCTGATCGCGGGCACTCCTGCGGCGAGAGCCTCGGCCAGCACGAGCCCGAACGCCTCCGCGCGCGAGGTGAGCAACGCGATGCTGGACTTGGCCCATTCCTCGGCCATCGTCGCCGTCGATCCGAGGAGCAGGACCTGATCGTGCAGTTCGAGACTGATCACCTGGCGGCGCAGTCTCGCCAGCTCGGGTCCGTCACCGAAGATCCGCAGTACCCAGTCCGGGTGGGTGGTGGCGACCTGGGCGAAGGCCGCGATGGCGTGGTCCACCTGCTTCTCGGGGGTCAGCCGCGTCGCCATGGTGACCGTCTGGGTGCGCCTGGTCGACATGGGCCGGAAACCCGCGGGCATCGAGTTGACGATGGTCTCCAGGTGGGGCGCGCAGTCGCCCATGGTCCCGGCGAACCACTCCAGGGTCCGCTCGTTCAGCACCACGAGGGCGTCGAGCCTGGGAGCGAACTGGAACAGCGGATCGCCGGTGCCCCCACGAAGCTCGGAGGTGCGGTGCTCCTGATGGACCTTGATGACCCGGGACGGCGTGAGGGTGGTGGTGACGGCCATGAGCGCCGGAGTCGTGGAGACGATGATGTCGGAGTCGAGTTCCCGCAGCGCGTGTTCGACCTCGATGTCGGAGAGGCGGTTGAACGCCGGCTCCCAGAGCGGTTCGATCAGACGGCTCGGACTCGCCGCGAGCGCTCGGCAGGCCGCCTCGTCCAGCGAAGACGCACGCACCGGGCGCGGCTCCGGTCCGGTTTGGTCGACGAGGAAACGAACCGGCACGGCCGTGTCGAAGAACAGGTCCTTGCTGCTGCGGAAGACGCTGATGATCTCCACGTCATGGTGGGCGGTGAGATACTCCGCCTGGCTGAACACCGCGCGTTCGGTGCCGCCCATGGCGTCGGCCCACGTCAGCAGGAATGTGATCTTCATCGCGTGGCTCCGGAGAAGGTGTCGATGTGAGCGCAGGCGACCGAAAGATCGCCTGCCCCGGTGTAGTACGGGCGGACCCGCACCAGGCCGCCGATCGGCGGGGCCACCGCACGCTGGGGCAGCCGCAGTGTCCGCCGTGGATCGCGGAGATCATGAAGGTGACGCCCAACCCGCAGCAGGCCGTGACCTTCGACGTCGGCGAAGACGTCCCAGACCCGTTCCTTGGACGCCCCATCGGGTGCCATCTCCTCCAGCGGTATGCGGGCACGGAAGACGGTTCCGTCCGTGGCGGCGATGGTCTGATGTCCCGCGCCGCCACCGGTCTTGAACCGCACGATGACGCCAGGCGCCGGGCCGAGACCGACAAGTCGGCCTTCGATCTCGATACCTGATGCCTTCACCTTCAGCCGGGTGACCTCGGCGGACGGGGCGGGCGGGGTCACTGATATCAGGCACAGCCCGGATGAGGAGACCTTGGGAGTGAACCTCGTCCCGGTCCGTGCGCAGGACGGATCGGTGATGGTCGGCCCATCGCCGGAGTCCGCGGTCCGCAGCCGTCCCCGTAGCCGGACGAGCCGCTCGGCGCCGTCCGATCTCAGCACCAGCGCGACCCGCCAGGAGCCTTCGCCGACGTGTACGCCCCCGAGCTCTGCGCCCAGGAGCACCGCTGCGCTGACCGAGGCCTGCCCCAGGACGTCGCGTGTCACAATGGCGGGAGCGCGCAGCTCGCGGTTACGCAGGGTGAAGACGATCTCGGCACCGTCACCCCCCACGTCGTTGGGCAGGCGCGCGTGCAGGTTGAGGGTGCAGCCGTCGAGGATGGCGAAGTAGGCCGCCTCGGCCAGTGGCCCGCGTGCCACCAGCCTGGCGGCCCCTGAGCGGCCGACGGCGGTCCGGACCGCGTCACGGCTCTCCTGGCGTACCCTGCGTTTGAATCGGGTGGCTTCGGCCTCGGCTTCTTCGCGTACTCTGCGCGCGAAGCCCACCGGGTCCGTGCGGGCCAGCCGCAGATAGCGTGACACGCTCATGCTCGGGACGCCTCAAATCTCATGATTCGACCGCCTGCCATGACCAGGACGAGCCCGACGGCTGCCTGGCCACCTGGAGGCGGCCATCGCAGCCGAGGACCGCCGCCACGGCGCGGCCTGTGTGGTCGAGCGCGAGTGCGGGGGCGTGCGCGAACAACGGCCCCGAGGCGGACCAGGTCCGCCCGTCGAAGATGCCGACGGTCCCATGATCGTCGCGCCCGCATAGGTACAGCGTGCCGTCGGCGGTCACCACGGCGCTCACCGGACCGAAAGCGCCGGGTCCGGCGGCATGCTGAGGTCTTCGCGGCCAGCTGCCACCGGGCGTGCTCTGGTGGAGCACCAAGGTACTTCCGGTGCCGGGCTCGCGGGCGACCAGTACCAGGCGGCCCTCGGGGTCGCTGGTGACGGTGATCGGCCCAGTGGCCGGGGTCGGCGAGATGAACCATCCGACCGACTTCATGGATCCGCCCGGCCTGGTCTGCCGCCAATGCCACATGCCCGGCTTTCCAGAGGCCGGGTTCCGCCACCTCCACCGATTGGGCAGGGCGGCCGCGAAGAGCTCGATGCGCCCGGCCGAGTCGGTGGCGGCGGCCAGTCCCTCCTGAATGCGCAGTCCGCTGAGGTCCTTCCAGGGGCCGAAGGTCCCGTCGGTCTGCTCGACGCAGGCGCTGACGCCAAGGCCGGCATTGCGCGCGAAGACCGTCATCCGGCCGGTCCCGTCAACCGCTGCGACGGGCATGCCGACATCGCGCCGCCACGCCTCACGTGATCCTGCGGGGTTGCCCAGGTCCCGCCATTCACCGAACCCCCCGCCGGGGTATTCCTGGATCGCCATCCGCACCCGGTGAACCGGGCGGTTCATCGTGGGGCCCGGTGACACCTGGAGGCCCAGGATCGACAGCCGGCCGTCGGTGAGGCGCACGACGTTCACGCTGGGCACGAATCCCCGCTCAGGCAGGCGGATCCCGGCGTTCCAGCGGCCTCCGGGGGTCGCCTCGCTCCAGTGCACCACCTGGCCGGAGAGGACGGCGAAGGCGGCGAGCCGCCCGTCCGACTGCCGCTGCAGCCACGGCGTAGTGCCCTGGTAGCGCGGGGTCGTGCTGTGCGCCCATCCTGTGGTCCCCCCGGTTCCACTGACTTGAAGGTCTCCGCACCCCCACGAGTCGCCGCAGTTCCGGGTGTCCTTGTCCGCCCAGCCATAGGTATTGATCAATGAGAGCTTGGCGATCAAGGCCTGCTGGCTGAGGTTCTGGGGCCAGTGCCGGTTGTAGTAGCCGCGATAGTGCTCGACCACGACCGGAGCCGGTGCGACCGCCTCCTCGTACCGGCCGATGGCCTCACGAGCGAAGAGCGCGGTGGCGGTGTGGTCCTGGTGATCGGTGCGGTGGTCGGCACCCCGGCTGTCCTCGCCGCGCTCAGGGTCCGGGTCCATGGTGCGTACGTTCGTGGGCCGAAAGCCCATGAGCAGGCCGGTCAACTCGGCCACGAGTTCTTCGGCGGTGTAGGTACGGGATGCTTTGACCGGGCTTCCGGTCGGCACGCGAGTCCTCAAGGTGGCCTGGGCGCCGTTCCACAGTTGCCGCATCCTGGCTTTCACCCCGAGTGGGCTGCGCTCGCTCACATTCAGGAAGACGAGTTTGACCTGAGGGTTGGAGCGCAACTCGTTCACCTCGACGATGCTTCCGACTCTCGTGCGCATCGTCGTGATCTTCCAGGGTGCGGCCGGCTCCCGGGTGGCCATCGCGGCGTAGGCGGCCCTCAGCCCCGAGTGCCGGGCCGCGACGTACCCTTCGAAATCGACGGATACTGATCCCTTGTCGCGCGTCATGGCGTTCTTGCCATCCGCTTCCGCCGCTGTGACGTAGATCGTCGTGACCGATGCGCCGGAAAGGATCGCCTGCACCACATTCGGGTTGATGAAGTTCAGATCATCGTCGGGATGGGCGACGATCTGGACGAAGGACAGGGGACTTCGCCGGAGCGAGGGACCAGCCTTCGGCCGGTAGGAGCCGGATTCGGAGTCCATGAACCCGGCGGTGATCGCACTTGCAGCGGCGGCCGCCAGAACCGACCGTCGGCTGGGACCTCTGGGCCGTGGCACCACGATCAGGAAACCTCATACGGGCTGGGGATCGGGAAATACGCCTCAAGGAACCAACTCATCAGCTGCAGTTGTTTGGTTTGGGTGACCTCGTCAGAGTCGGTGTCGTTGAGGCAGAAGGTCTGGAAGGACCGTTCCGACAGCATCCGGCGCAGCCGATAGGGCGTCTCACGATCGGACAGATCCGAGTAGGTGTACCGGATATCGCCGGGAACCGCGTTCCGGGTCATGAAGC
>JAOPYO010000356.1 GCA_025964575.1 Actinomycetes bacterium | reverse complement strand
ACACCTGCGCCTTCCGCGAATGCGCCATCCCCGCCCGATACTGCGAAGTCGACCACGTCCTGAACTGGAGCGATGCCCACACCACCGACATCGACCTCCTCGCCCCCTGCTGCTCATGGCACAACCGAGCCAAATACCGCCTCGCCCACCAGGTCACCATGACCCGAGACACTCAAGGCCGGTGGGTCTACACCATCGACCGAACCCGCCAGCGGAGCAGAAGAGGCCGCACCGGCCAGGCCAGGGACCCATGAGACCCGTGTCTTCATCGCTACTCGAGATGAAGACGTAGTTCGCAAACGCGGGCCAGTTCGCGAGGTCAGGCGAGGGACGCCCGGCCGGGGTTTAGGAAGTCGATGGGCGCTTCCTCGAACCGGTCCTCCAGCGCCTCCAATCCGGCGCAAGCCTTGAAGTCGCGTTCGGCTTCGGTGATGGGCAGAAGCCAGAGGATGCGGGCGTGCCCTCCATCCCACTCGCAGATCTCAAAGTCAGGTCCGAAGGGGTAGGGCAGGCTGACCAGCCAGTGATCACATAGCGAATCAGGTAGCCAGGGGCGGCCGATGGCGACGGTGTGGCCATGATCGAGCCGCTGATTCTCAGGCCCGGCGTGATAGTAGGCGTTCATGGTCAGGCTCTCCCGGTGCACCTCGTCGTGAGTGTCGGAGGGGGTCGTCAGGGCAAATTCCAGTCCGTGCCCGTCGCATTGTGTCGCCGACCAGCATCCGGAGGTGACGTATGCCCAGCAGTTGAATCGGGGGCCTGGGGCTATTCGGAAGATCCTGAAGCCGGGAACCCTGTCCTCGATCGGGCCGGCCACGCCGGGAACGCAGTCGATCGAGTGGCCGTGGAAGAAGCCTTCGAGATGCTCCCTCAACGTGACATGGGGAACCGCAGGCTTCTTGCTGGCGTCTAGTCCGAGCATGCCGGCCATTCTCCCTGGACGAACTCCGCCAATTTCCGACGGCGACGCCGCGATCCCCCGAAACCCACAAGGAGACCTGAGAGGAGTCTTAGTGACGCAACCATCCCGCCGGTGGTGATGAGGATGCCGCGCCCGGCAGTCGGGGCGTTCGATCAGTAAACGGGCCTGGGCGCCGCGAGCCCGGCGGCTCCCGCCGCCGGGCGCTCTAACCCACCCTCGGGCTCGGTGGCCGGTGCGGCTCGGAGCGCACGTTCGTTTTCGGATGCGGTGCGCATCAGCGCCTCGGCGTAGGCGGACCGCACCTGCTGCAGGCCGGCCAAGACCGCGCGCAGCCCGGGCGAACTGTGCGGGGTGGTGGGTGTACACCTGCGCGCCCAGGTCGGCGACGAAGGCACGGGCGGGCACGGCATCGTCGCCGCGCGGCACGAACTCGAAGTGCCGCAGAGTGCCACACCCCGCGCAGAATCCCTCCAGGATGCCGCTCGAGGCGCGTCGAGGCCATGGGGGCCGACAGATGCGAGATGACTGTGAGACCGCGGGACTCCTGCGTAATCCTCATGGCTTCACACACGAGTAGTGGGATCTGGAGCACGCCCCTAGCTAGCTAGGAGCCCAGGTTGGGCCAGTCGGGGAGGAGCGGCTTGGCGTCGTCCTCGACGGCGTGGACCATCCGGCGCAGGAGGCCGGTCAGGAGTTCGCGCTCGCTCTCCGAGAGCACCGCCACCATGGCATGCTCCTCGCCGCTCACAGCGTTCATCGCCGAGCGCCAGACCGAGTGTCCCTTCTCAGTCTGGGCGACGAGGAGCCGCCGCCGATCGGCCGGGTCATGCACGCGAGTGATGTATCCGGCCTCCTCCATCCGGTCGAGCCGGCTGGTGAGGGTCGCCGGGTGCATGTCGAGCCACTCGGCCAGTAGGGACGGCGCGACCCGGTGGGGCGGGCCGACCGCGCCGAGGTAGTGCAGCACGTCGTACTCCCACTGCTTGAGCCCGCGCTCCGCGAGATCGGCCCTGCGATGGCTCTTCAGATAGCGAGTGAGCACCGACATCCGCGTGACGATCCCCTCGATGACGGGGTCGAGGTGCGGCAGCCGAGGGAGCCAGTGCGCGACGTGCCGATCGACGGAGTCCGGCTGCATGACGTCCAGTATCCCAGCGTCGTCCCCTGTCGGGTGATCGATCAGAGAAAATATCTATTCAGATATTATTGTTTCGTAGTAATCTCCCCGAGCATGACCCCCTTGAGAGATCCCCGCTTCCGGCTCCTGTGGGCGGGACAGACGCTGTCCGGAATCGGCGACTCGGTGATCCCGATCTCGCTGACCCTGGCGATCATCAAGGCGACCCACTCGGCCACCCAGCTCGGGGTGGTCCTGGCCGCCGAGACGATCGCGCAGGTCTCGTTGATGCTGCCCGGCGGTGTCTGGGCCGACCGCCTTCCCCGGCAGCGGATCATGCTGGTCACCGACCTGGTCCGTGCGGTCGCCGTGCTCGTCATGGGCCTCGAGCTGATCTCCGGGACCGTGGACATCGCGCACCTGGCGGTACTGGCCGCCTGTTCCGGCGCCGCATCGGCCTTCTTCCTACCGTCGGTCACCGGCCTCGTCCCTGCCACGGTCGACGCCGCTCTGCTGCCCAAGGCCAACGCCCTCATGGCGATCTCGAGCCGGGGGTCGCTGCTGTTCGGCCCGGCGATCGCGACGACCGTCGCGGTCACCATGGGCCCGGGCTGGTCGCTGATGCTGCCGGTGGTCACCTTCTCGCTCAGCGCCCTGTCGCTGGCGCTGCTTCGCGTGACACCGCCGCCGGCGCGGCCCCAAGAGCGCTTCGTCACGCAGCTCGCGGAGGGGTGGGGTCATCTGCGGCGCAACCGCTGGTACTGGACCAACCTCATCGGACACTGCGGCTGGAACCTGGCCCGCTGCGTCCTGTTCACGGTGGGACCGCTGGTCGCCGTGCAGTCCCTCGGCGGCGAGGTCGCTTGGGGCACAATCGTGCAGGGCGGCGCGATCGGGGCGCTGACCGGGGCGCTCATCGCCCTGCGGTTCCGGCCCCGGCGGCGCGTCCTGGTCGTGGCCAATCTCGCTCTCGCGCTCGGGGCGCTGCCCTTCCCGCTACTCGTCGCGCATGCGCCACCGCTGCTGATCGCGGCCGCCTGGGGGCTGGGCACGGGCGGGCTGGCGTTCATGTCGCCGCTGTGGGAGACCGCGGTACAGCGGCATATCCCGGAGGAGGCGCTCTCCCGGGTCATCGCCTACGATTGGCTGCTCTCCCTGGGCCTCAACCCGCTCGGCATGGGTCTCGCCGGCCTCCTCTCCGTCGCCGTCGGAATCGGCCCGACCATGTACGGCGCCGCCGCAGTGATCGTGATCCCCTGCCTGGCCGTCCTGCTCCTCCCCGACATCCGCCGCCTCGGTCTCCCGCAGGCCGCCCTGCATCCACCCACCCCTCCGTGACATAGCCCCCTTGGAACCGAGACGCGTGGAACCCTGCTACGCGAGGTTGCCGACATCGACGATCGGTGCGTTGACACCGCGTGATCGCAGCACGGCCTGACGATGGCGGCGACCGCCTGATCGTCCCTACTACCCAGCTGCAGCCGGATCGACGCCTGCGGGATCCATCCGCAGGTCCCGTCCAGGACTCGCGGTGCCGATGAGAAACGGCCGGACGGTGCCGCAGCCGATTCCATTCGACCAGGAGGTAGGTCGCGTAGGGGACCACGGCTCGGGATGCCGCAGCAGGACATAGATCGACGGGACGCGCCCAACGCCGGGTTGGAGAGGTGGTGCGTCAGGTGGTCGGTGTGACGGGGTAACGGATGATGGTCTTCATCTTCTCCGGGGCCGTGCGGTTGGGGTTCGACAGGTAGATCTCGTGGTGGCGCCCGGCGATGGTGTGGGCGGTGCCGCCGAGAAAGGAGTGGAGTCGGTCGATCGTGTCGGGTTCGGAGCTGTACGGGCCCGTGTGCATGACTTGGCCGCACAGACCCTCGTGGAATAGCTCCCGCCGCACCCGGTCGACGGGCGCCTGGGGCTTCTTCCGTCTCGCGGTGGCGGTGGCGTCCTCGATCAAGGTGGGGAACAGACCTAGCCTGCGCGGACCCGCTCGCCCGAGGGGTCGAACAGCGGGCCGCCGACGATCCGGCCGGTGATCCATTCGCCGAAGAACTCGATCTCCACTTTGGTGTCCGGTCTCGCCTGCTGGGTAGGCAGGTAGGCGTAGGCGATGGAGGAACCCGTGGTGTAGCCGAAGCCGCCGCTGGTCACCCGCCCGAGGACCTGGTCGCCCACCTTGACCGGCTCGCTGCCCAGGCACACCGCGCGAGGGTCGTCGAGGACGATGCAGCGCAACCGCCGTTCGGGACCGGCCGCGCGCGCCGCCACGAGTGCGTCCCTGCCGAGGAAGCCGCCGGGCTTGTCGAGCTTTACGCAGAAGCCCAGCCCGGCCTCGTAAGGGTTGTGGTCCGGGGTGAGGTCGGCTCCCCACACCCGGTAGCCCTTCTCCAGCCGCAGGCTGTCGATGGCGTGATAGCCGGCGGCGGTCAGCCCGTACGGCTGCCCGGCCTCCCACAGGGTGCGCCAGAGCGCGGCGCCGTACTCGCTGGAGCAGTAGAGTTCCCAGCCGAGTTCACCGGTGAAGGTGACCCGCAGCGCGCGGACCGGCACGTCGCCGACGGTCGTCTCCTGGGCGGTGAGGTACGGGAAGGCATCGTTGTCCAGCGACGCCGGGGTCAGCCCGGACAGGATGTCGCGGCTGCGCGGTCCCCAGAGGGCGAAACAGGCGTACTGGCCGGTGACGTCGGTGACCCGTACGGATCCGGCGCCGCTGTCCAGGGAATGGGCGTGCTTGCGGATCCAAGCGAGGTCGTGGGTACCGAAGGCGGTGCCGGTGACGATCAGGAAGGCATCGGGCCCGGTGCGGGTGACGGTGAAGTCACACTCGATGCCGCCACGGGCGTTGAGTGCCTGGGTGTAGGTGACGGCGCCGACCTCGCGGGCCACTTCGTTAGCGCACAACCACTCCAGCAGGGGGGCGGCTCCGGGCCCGGACACTTCGATCTTCGAGAAGGACGACTCGTCGAACAGCCCTGCCGCCTCCCGGGTCCCCACGTGCTCGACCCCGACCGCAGGCGACCAATTGCGGCCCGCCCACCCCCAAGGCCGCAGCCCCTCGTCACCCTGTGCACCGTTGGGCGAGTAGAAGTTGACCCGTTCCCAACCGGCCTTCTCCCCGAAGACGGCTCCGTTCGCGGCATGCCAGCCGTACGCGGGTGAGACTCGCAGCGGCCGGCCGGCAGTACGTTCCCGTCCCGGGTAGGGGATGTCGTAGTAGGTCTCGTAGTTCTCCGTGGTCTTCTTCAGCGTGTACGACGGCGAACGGTAGTGCGCGCCGAAGCGGCGGATGTCCATATGCCAGACGTCCAGGCCGGGGTCGCCGTCCACGATCCACGACGCCATCACCTGGCCGATGCCGCCTGCCCCCGCGATGCCGTGTGCGCAGAAGCCCGCAGCGACGAAGAACCCGCCGATCTCGGTCTCCCCGAGGCAGAACTCGTTGTCGGGGGTGAACGCCTCCGGTCCGTTGATCAGCTTGCGGATGCCCACGTCACCCATCGCGGGCACGCGCAACTGCGAGTTCACAGTGATCTCTTCGAAGCGGGGCCAGTCCTCGGCCAGCAGCTTCCCGTTGAAGTCGGCGGGAATGGCGTCGTAGCCGCTTCCGTGCGGGTGTCCGCCAAGGGACCAGGCTGCGGAGTCCCGTTCGTAACCGCCCATGAGCAGGCCATCGACCTCCTCGCGGAAGTAGACGAGGTTGTCGGGATCCCGCAGAGTCGGCAGCCTGCTGCGCCCCCCGGTGGGCTGGGTGATGGGCTGGGTGATGAGGTATTGGTGCGACATCGGCACCAGGGGGATGCGCACCCCGGCCATCCGTCCGATCTCGGCGGCGAAGATGCCACCGCAGTTGACGACGATCTCGGCTTCGATGTTCCCGCGATCGGTCCGTACGCCCGTGACTCGGCCGTCGCGCTGGTCGATGCCGAGCACCCGGGTGTGCGTGACGATCCGTACGCCTCCGGCGCGGGCGCCCGCAGCGAGCGCATAGGTCAGCTGGGAGGGGTCGATGTAGCCGTCGGTCGGCAGATATGCCCCGCCCAGCACACCGGCGGTGTCCATCAGCGGGAAGAGTTCCTGCGCCTGTGCGGCCGAGATCTCCTCAAGCGGCAGGCCGAATGTACGCGCCCAGCCGATCTGCCGCCGAATCTCCTCCATCCGCTCGGGGGTGCAGGCCAACCGGATCCCGCCGCATTCCACCCAGCCGGGAGCCTGTTCTCCCTGCTGCAGTCTGCGGTAGAGCTCCACGGAATGCATGTTCATCCGGGTGAGCGTCGGATCGGCCCGCAGTTGGCCCACGAGCCCGGCCGAGTGGAACGTCGATCCGCTGGTGAGCTCGTCCCGGTCGAGCACCACCACGTCACGCTCGCCGAGTTCCGCCAGGTGGAAGGCGATGCTGGTGCCGCCGACGCCACCGCCGATGATGACGACGCGGGCCCGTTCGGGCAGGGTCTTCTCAGCCACGGTCGGCCTCCTCGATCGATTCTCCGGGTCCGGTCCAGACGACGACCCGGGTGCGGTCCCCGCGGAACAGGTCGTAGGCGTACTCGATGGGCGTGCCCTCGCGCCCATGGGTGATCCGCTCCGCGACCAGCAGCGGGGTGCCCGGGGGCACCCCCAGCAGCAGCGC
This sequence comes from Actinomycetes bacterium, assembly GCA_025964575.1. Lineage (GTDB taxonomy): Bacteria > Actinomycetota > Actinomycetes > Streptosporangiales > Streptosporangiaceae > Actinomadura_E. The sequence goes on along the minus strand of JAOPYO010000356.1, from coordinate 5,759 downwards.
GTCGGCGGGTTCGGCCGCGATGGGTTGCAGCCGTTCGACCGCTCGCGTCGGCCAGTCCTCATAGACCTCGCGGAGCAGGTCGTACAGCGAACCGCCGAGCGGCTGCTCGGCCAGCCCGGGGAAACGGTCGACGGAGAAGTAGGAGCGCTCCAGCGCGATCGGTTCGCCGTCCGCCAGGCGTACCCGGATGATCTCCACTACCGGAGCGTCGGTGTCGACCCCGAGTGCGTCGGCCACTACCGAGTCCGCGGCGAGCAGCGCCACCGAGATCACCCGCGCCCCGGCGGTGAGCCCCTGCCGGCGGATGTACTCGGCCAAGCCCGCGAAATGGCCGAGGTCCCGCTCCACCTTGGGGGAACCGACGAACGTGCCGCCACCCCGCCCCGGCCGACGGACGATCACTCCGGATCTATCAAGATCGTGCAGCGCCAGTCGCAGCGTGGAACGGCTCACCCCCAGGGTCTCAGCGAGCTCGCGTTCGGGCGGCAGCCGGTCCCCGGGGCCATAGCCACCTTTCTGGATGGCGTGCATGACCCCCTGCCAGGCCTGCTCTCTCAGCGAGTCCGCCGCGTCGTCGTCGGCGGCCTTCGGCGTGCTGTGCGCGATCACCGAACCTTGATATCACGCCAAAGGACATACCAAAAGGTTTAAGGACAGCCCAATACGATTAGATCACGGGATTGTCACACCATTGACGTTCTCCGCGCACTGGAGCACACTCCCCACCAGCAGGACCCTCCTGACCGACCTTCACGACCACACTGTTCAAAAGGGCATACCGTTGCTGCCCTTTGCTCTGACGGAGCGGTTCATGCCTGTCTCGATCGAAGATGTCATCGCACAGATCCCTGGCTGGGATCAGCAGAGCGTCCGGCACACGCTCATCACCGGTGGTCTCAGCCATCAGGTGGCCCGGGTGGACACCGCGGACGGCCGCTACATCCTGCGGGTGCTCGACCCGAACGTGTCCCGCGTCGGCCTCGGCATCCCGCTGGACCAGGAGATCGAAAACACGGTGCGGGCGGCGGAATCGGGCGTCGGCCCCCGGGTGTTCAGCGTGCTCGCCGACGTTCCGGCGCTGATCTTGGAGTTCATCGAGGGCCCCACGCTGAGCGCACCCGACGTACGGGATCCGGCGACCATCCCGCGCATCGCCGCCGCGTGCCGCCGGCTGCACGACACGGCGGGCCGGTTCGTCAACGACTTCGACATCTCGGCCAAGCTCAGCGAGCTGCTGACGTTGTGCCATGAACACGACCTGCGCATCCCGGACGGGTACGAGGAAAACCTGGCCACGGTGCGGGACGTGGGAGCGGCGCTCGCCGCCCGGCCGCTGCCCGTGGTCCCCTGCCACAACGACCTGCTCGCCGAGAACTTCATCGACGACGGCGAGTCCATCCGGATCGTCGACTACCAGCTCAGCGGCATGAACGACCCGGCCTTCGAACTGGGTGACATCGCCGCCGAGGCGGACTTCGACCCCGATCTGACCTCGCGGCTGGCGGCCGCGTACTTCGGAACCGAGACAAGCCCGGCCCTGGTCGCGCGGGTGCGGCTCAACCTGCTGCTGTCCAACTTCACCTGGACCCTCTGGTTCTCGGTTCACCACGGGATGCTCGACCGCCCGAATGCCGGTTTCGACTACTGGCACGAGGCGGCCGACAAATGGCGCCAGGCCGTCCGGGATCTGTCCGATCCCGGGCTCGGCCGGCTGCTCGACACGGCGCGGGGGCGGCCATGAGCTCGGCTCCCCCTGATCTGGCGTCCTCGAACCGGGTCGTGGACGTACCCACCTCACTGGAACCCTGACCCACTCGTACAAGGAGGCTCCATGGCCCAGACTGTTCCCGACGTCCCCGAACTCGACGCCGATACCGAAAGACTCGCCGCCCTCGGCTACAAACAGGAACTGGCCCGCACCTGGAGTGGCTTCTCCAACTTCGCGATCTCGTTCTCGATCATCTCGATCCTGTCCGGCTGCTTCACCACCTTCGGCCAGGCATGGAACAACGGCGGCCCCGTCGCTATCACCTGGGGCTGGCCGCTGATCTCGATCTTTATCTTGATCATCGGCTTCTGCATGGCGGAGCTGGTCTCGGCCTACCCCACCGCCGGAGGCATCTACTGGTGGGCTGCCACCCTGGGCAAGCCGATCCACGGCTGGTTCACCGGCTGGCTCAACCTGATCGGCCTGATCGCGGTCACCGCCTCGGTCGACTACGGCGCCGCGACGTTCTTCAACGTCCTGCTGGGGATGTTCGACAAAACGTGGGCGTTCGGGCTGACCGGCGTCTTTGTGATCTTCGCGGTCATCCTGGTGCTGCACGCGCTGATCAACATCTACGGTCACCACCTGGTCGCCGTCCTGCAGAACGTGTCAGTGTGGTGGCATGTCTTCGGTGTCGCCGTCGTCGTCCTGATCCTGGCCTTCGGCCCGAGCAAGCACCAGAGTGGGAAGTTCGTCTTCACCGAACAGATCAACAACTCCGGTTTCGGGCATGGGACCTACTGGTTCTACGTCCTGCCGCTCGGCTTCCTGCTGACGCAGTACACGATCACCGGTTTCGACGCGTGCGCACACGTGTCGGAAGAGACCCGCGACGCCGCGCGCTCAGCTGCCCAAGGCCTCTGGAAATCCATCGCCTACTCGGCGGTCGGCGGCTGGATCCTGCTGCTCGCGTTCCTGTTCGCGGCCACTGACGTTACCGCGATCAACGATCCCGCCGCGCCCGGATTCATCGGCAACCTGATCAACAGCGCGCTGTCTCCGGGGCTGGCCAAGACGGTGATCGCCATCTCGGTGATCGGGCAGTTCTACTGCGGAATGAGCTGCGTGACCTCGATGTCGCGGATGACCTACGCGTTCTCCCGTGACGGCGCCATCCCCGGCTCCCGACTCTGGTCCAAGGTCGACAAGAACGGGACACCGGTCAACGCCATCATCGGCGGCGTCATCGCCTGCCTGACGCTGACCCTGCCGGCGCTCTACAAGGCACCGAACGGTGTGCCCGTCGCCTTTTACGCCGTGGTGTCCGTCGCGGTGATCGGGCTCTATCTGGCCTTCCTGATCCCGATCTTCCTGCGGCTTCGGGCCGGCGACTCCTTCCAGCCCGGTCCGTGGACGCTGGGCCGCAAGTACAAGTGGATGTGCTGGCTGGCGGTGATCGAGATCGCGGTGATCTCGGTGTACTTCATCATGCCGACCGCTCCGGCCGGCATCCCCTGGCACAAGGGCTTCGACTGGAAGCTCGTGAACTACGCGCCGATCGTCGTCGGCGGAACCTTGCTCGCGCTCGCCCTGTGGTGGGTGCTGTCGGCCCGCAAATGGTTCACCGGTCCCCGCCGCACCGTCGAGGAGTCCGTCGCCGATTGACCCCTGGCCCGTGGTGATCATGCAATCGACCGGCGAACGATTGCATGATCACCACGGTTTTCCGTCCAGGTGTGACGGGTGATCACATAAAGCGATGGGGAAGTGTCTTTGCGTGATGGACGCCTCCGCGCTCTTCCTGACCGGTGCGGGCACCGGTCTGCTCGCCGGTGGCACGTCGTGTGCCGCGGTGCAGGTGGGACTACTGGCCGGGGCGGTACGGGACGTGCCGCGGCCCGCCGCTCAGATCGGGGTCTTCCTCGGCGCCAAGCTGGCCACGCACGCCGCCCTCGGTGCGGCCCTCGGCCTCGTCGGGGCGGCGGTGCAGCCGGGACCCCGGGTCCGGGCGGCCTTGCTGGCCGGAGCCGCCGTAGTGCTGGCGCTGTTCGCCCTCGACCTGCTGGGTTTCCGGCCCGCCCGGCGCCTGTTGCGCCGATCCGGGGAACACTGCCCGGCCCCGGCGCCGGGCTCGCGCCTGCCCGCAGTGCTGGGAGCGTCGACGGTGCTGGTGCCCTGCGGCCTGACCCTGTCGGCCGAACTGCTGGCCGTCACCTCGCGCTCGGCGCTCGCCGGAGCCGCGGTCATGACAGGGTTCGTCCTCGGCACTGCGCCGCTGTTCGGGCTGATCGGCATCACCCTGGGCCGTGGCCTGGCGCTGCTACGCGGCCGGCTGACCGCGCTGGTGGGGATCGGCTTGCTGGTGCTGGCGGGCTGGACCCTGCAGTCCGGCCTGCGGCTCGGCGGCTGGCTGCCCACACCCGCCACCACCGCCCCGATGAACGCCCGATTCGTCCAGACCGATCCGGCCGGAGTTCAGACGATCACAGTATGGGCGCTCGACCGCGGCTACCGTCCCGCGATCCTGTCCGCGCGGGCCGGCGTCCACACCGTCCTGGTCGTTCGGACCCGGCAGACCACGGGCTGCGCGCGGGACTTCGTCATCCCGGGCCGAGGAGTGGAGCGTGTGCTGCCGGTGGACGGCGAGACCAGCATCGACCTCGGAGCGCCCCGAACGGGACGGCTGCGGTTCACCTGCGCCGTCGGGCACTATCCGGGCGCCATCACCTTCCGCTGAACGTCCAGCCCGACCGGCAGGACCGCCCGTGACCGCTGCACCCGCCACTCGAAGCTCCGTGATCATGCAAGGCCGGGAAGTCAAGCGGTTGTCGCCGGCCCGATCGTGATGCTTGACGGGGGTGTGCCCCGAGGCAAGGCCGGGGATCGACGCGGGCGGACCGCCGGCACCATGGGCTGAACGTCAGGCCTGACTCGCGAGACGGGCGCGGGCCGCGGCGATCCGGGCCAGGGTCCTCTCCCGGCCGAGCACCTCGAGAGACTCGAACAGTGGTAGCCCGACCGTGCGGCCGGTGACCGCCACCCGGACCGGGGCCTGCGTCTTGCCCAGCTTCAGCCCGTGCGCGGCACCGGCCTGCTCCAGCCGCGTCTTGAGCTCCTCGGTCTCCCAGACTGCGTCACGATAGACCTCTTCGGCGGCGGCCAGGATCTCCGCGGCCGGGCCCTTCATGCCCTTGGCCCAGGAGGCCTCGTCGAAGACCGGCTCGTCCAGGAAGAGGAAGTCCACGTTCGTGGTGATCTCCGACAGCACGGCGACGCGGGTCTGGGCGAGCTCGGCCAACTGGGCGAAGACCTTCGGCTCATATCCCGGGATCCGCGTCAGCCAGGGCTCGCAGCGCGCGATGAAGTCGTCCAGGGGCAGCGCCCGGATGTACTCGCCGTTGAAGGCCCGCAGCTTCTTCTCGTCGAAGAAGGCGGGCGCGGAGGTGACGTCCTCCAGCTTGAACAGCGGCATCATCTCGGCCCAGGGCATGATCTCCCTGTCGTTGCCGGGGCCCCAGCCGAGCAGCATCAGGTAGTTGACCATCGCCTCGGCGAGGTAGCCCTCGTCCCGGTAGGACTCCAGGGCGACCTTGTCGCGGCGCTTGGACAGCTTCTGCCGCTTCTCGTTCACGATCACCGGCACGTGCGCCCACACCGGCGGCGTGGCCCCGAGCGCCTCCCACAGCAGCTGCTGCTTCGGCGTGTTCGACAGGTGCTCCTCGGCGCGGACCACGTGGGTGATCCGCATCTCCAGGTCGTCGGCCACGTTGGCCAGGATGAACAGCGGGGAGCCGTCACCGCGGACGATGACGAAGTCCTCCATCGCATTGTTGGGGAACTCGACCCTGCCGCGGACGGTGTCCTCGACGACGGTCACGCCCTCATCCGGGGTGCGGAACCTGATCGCTCCCTCGGTCAGCCCGCGGTCCCGGCAGTACCCGTCGTAGCCCTGGTGCTCGGATCCGGTCCGGGCCTTCACGTCATCCCGGGTACAGGTGCAGTAGTAGGCCCGGCCGTCGGCGACCAGCCTGGCCGCCGCGGCCCGGTGCTG
>JAOPYO010000352.1 GCA_025964575.1 Actinomycetes bacterium | reverse complement strand
CGGCGCCGGATATCGCCAGCACGCCGAGCCTGCGACGCGGCGAGCCCAGGCCCAAGCCGCGGCGGCGCCAGCGGCGGTGCATGCTCGGCTCGGTCGCCACGGCCAGCAGCCGGCCGCGGGCAGTCTGGGTAGCCTCGGCGGTCAGCCGGGTCGGCGGGTCCATCAGTCGTTTGATCTGGTCAAGGTCGTCCATGGTCTCAGTCCTTTTCGGTTCCGGGGGAAGTGGGCTGACCGAGATGGCGGGACAGCTTGGCGCGCGCCCGGCTCAACCGGGAACCGACCGTCCCATAGGAGATGCCGAGCGCCTCCGCCACCTCCTGGTGGGTGAACTCGGCGAGGGCCACCAAGAACAGGACGTCCTGCTCTCCCGGGGACAGCCGGGCGAGGGCGTGGACGAGCTCGCCCCGCCGTCGCTGAGCACTGACCCTCGCCGCGACCTGGTCCTCATGGCCGCCCAAGGTGTCGGTAGTGGCCGCGAGCCGGTAGGCGCGCAGCGCGCTGGTTTGGCGGCGCCGGTGCTTGCCGACGAGATTGGTGGCGATGCCGTAGAGCCATGGACGTGCGTCTGGACGGCTGGTGTCATAGCTGTCACGTCTGCCGAACGCGGTCAGAAACGTGTCGGAGGCGATATCGTCGGCGATATCGCTGCCCAGCCGTCGTTCCACATAGCGGTGGACCTCCGAGAAGTGCCTGTCGAAGATCACCGCGAACCGCTCCGGCTGGTGCCGCGACTCACCGATGATGTCCGCGTCGCTCGCTTCGACCATCCGTGCGGGCGCCGTCACCAGCGGCCTGTCTCAGTCATCGGGTCACTCCCGGGTAGGTGGGGGGAACACTCACCCTTACTCACCGCGAGCCTCATGATGCTTTCCCATTGAATTCACCGTGCGGGCGTACTCGCTCCAGGATCGACGCCGTGGGTGGTCGACAATCTCAACGCCACGCTCGCGAATCAGCGTCGCCTTGAGGAACGGATCGGACCGGCGCTGATCATTGGACCGGCCACCGAGCAACTTGCTTTCGACATGCGGTTGCTACGCGCCTCCCGAGGGCCTCTCGCTCGTGAACTGACCGCTACCACGTCCGGGGCATCACAGTTCAACGGTTGGCTCCACACCGCCACGGGTCGCCACGACGCTGCGAGCCGACTGTACGACCAGGCGCTACGCCTGGTGCAGGCTGGGCAGGACAGGTTCTGTCCTGCCTCGTGTCCTGCCCCGGAACTTGCTTAACACCCCCTGTCCCTGATCTTGTTCGGAAGCACTCGGAAACCATAGAGCGGCCCTCAGCGACAGGCTCAGACTCGAAATGTCGATCCGCCCCGCCAACCAGGCCACCTGATCTACGGTTGACGGGTGACAGGACAGATCGCCGACTCTGTGATGTACCGGGGTGATACGTATTCACTCACCGGAGTGAACGGTGACGGGCTGTTCTCTCCGGATTCCAGTGGCCTGACCGTCCAGGCGTTCTCGACGGCCTGCTGGCGGGGGTACGTCTGTGACTATGAGGTCTCCGAAGGCGGGCTGACGCTCACCGGCGTGGACATCGGGCTGTGTGACGAGTCCGGGAACTACCTCAGCGTGGACTCGGCACCCGCGCTCTTCGGCGTCAGGCCAAGACAGGACGAGGACGGCGTCGCGCTCCGCTATGGCGGTTTCGGGGAGCCGGTCGACTTCACCGGCGGCCTTCTGATCGGCCAGGAGTTCGTGGATGACTACTACGTGCACATGGGATTCCAGGCCGGATGGAAGTACGAGAGCCTCTACGAGTTGCTGTTCGAGCAGGGCCGCCTGGTCGCCGAGCACGAGCGTTCGGCCGCTGCCGCAGCTCTGCGGGCTCTGGCCGTGGACGACCGCCCTGACCCTTCGGATCCGGAGGCGGTCCGCCGATGGGTCGAGCGGTCCTTCACTCTCGACTACGACCCGTTCTAGGGCACGGGCCGGCATGCATGAGGAACTGCCCCAGGGCGCGATCGTCACCTGGATGAGGCCCAGAAATTTGAGGGCAACCCCGACGCCGCTCAACCATCCACGGCGATCGCCTTGAACCTCAGCGAGTCCCGGACCACTTGGATGCGAAGCAATTTTGGCGAGCCGATCTAGGTCGGTCTGAGTCGAGCGGGGAGCTTCTCACCTGTATCAACGCCCTGGGGTAGTCGCGACGAGTGCTCACCCCGGCCCAAAGCATCCAGGCATGGTGGCCCGACATCCAAGCGTTCATCCACACCGGGACCAGCAACGCCCGGCACGAAGGACTCAACCGCGTGATCAAGCTCGAAGCCCGACAAGCGTACGGCTTCCCAAACCCCACCAACCAACGCCTGCGATCACGCTGCGCAACTACCAGAGCGAGTCGGAACCGAGCCATCCCCGCTTAAGTTCGAAGACCCGGGAAGGACCCTTCATGACACCTCCCGCCCGTCAGGACGTCGGCGGCTCCGCGAAATACCCGCTGGCTACCCACTCTGGGAACAACAAATCCTTGTGGTACTCCCAGTAGGTGAACAGCTCATAGATGTTCACCGTCTTGGCCCAAGTTCCCGGGTCGATTTGAACGAAGCCGTCTTGCTCGGCTTTCGACTTGTCCGGACCTAGGCAGTAGAGCCCGACCGAACCATCATCGGCGATGTCTACGACGCGGCAGTCGTGTCCGGCGTACTTGGCGTGGCTCACGATCTCGTCCAACCGCTCGCACTCGGAAGTGAACACTTCGGCCCGCCAGACGCCGTTCTCTTCGTCGCGGGTGAACCGGGTGGGATCCGGGTTCTCCAGCGCCGTCGAATAGAGCACGGCGACTCCGTAGTCATGGTGCGATTCGACCGGATACTCCACGCCGCCGATCATGGCGAAGGTCCCCGCACGCGGACGTCGGTAGCTCATCGCACATCCCTCCAGCCAAGCAAGTTGTTGCGGTAGATGGCGATCATCCTTTGCCTCACCGGTGGCGGTGCGTTCCATGATCACGGCTCCGCGCGGGACAAGGCCATGATGCCGCCAGCGTTGGGGAACCGCCAGGTCGCCGACGGCGGTGATCCCGGTACCGGTGTGGCCACGGCGCGATTTCTTTACGATAGGTGTTCGGATCGAGCCCTGCGGACTCGGCGGCGGCCACCATGGCGTACGCGGTCGCTCGCACCTCCGGCGAGGCTGCCTCAAGGCCCACCTGCGGTTCTCGGGCCGACGGCGCGCCCAGCGGCGTCACATACTGATCGGGATCACCGGCGAGGAACCCCATCACTCGATTACAGCCTGCATGCGGGCGACGAGTTCTCGAGCGTGTTCGTCCAACTGACCTGAACCAGGCACCCTGCCCGTAGTTGCCACTCGTTCATTTCGTTCGTCCCCGCATCTTGCGCGGAAAATGCCAGCCACCGGTCTGGCCCCGCCGCATTCCCGGGGGTTGGGTGAAATTCTCTTCCCGCCAAGTGGTGAAGAGCAGGTTCTTCTGCTCTTCGTGCACGTCATGGAGTTCGGTCACGTGCACATCTTTCAAGTGGACGTATCGTTCCACCTGCACGAAACCGATTTCCTCCGCCCACGAGCTATTCTGTCCCTCATAGTAGGCCTGCGCCATTCCATTGCTGTCGGCTGAAGTGACGCTGACCCGTTTGCCGAAGTACCGGGCGTAGGCATTGACCGAGTACACCCGATCACAACGGGAATAGGGAATCTCAGCGAGCCAACGCTGATACTTCTCGTTCCACTCGTAGAGCTCCGGATTGGGATTTTCGGGAGCCTGCGAACTCAGCACCACCGTGCGATCCGCAGGGTTGTAACCGCACTTGTATTCGACGGAGTCGATAACCGCGTACGCGCCGTGGCGAATTCCTGTGTACTTCATCAAGGCTGCACCCACTCAGTACCGTCCCGGTACGCTGCCAGTGTCCGCTTGTTCCCGAAGGCATCTATTCTTTGTTCAGAGACGGGAACGGCAAAAACCATACCATCAGATCCAACGATCAGCACCCCAGGTCGGGAACCACACCGACCCATGGTGAACGTGGAAGCGGAGAATTGGAAAGCGTGTTGGGTGCAAGCCCTAAGGCTCTGCGGCCGGGGCATCCTGCCCGGGAACGGCGGACTTGGTAGTGATCCTAACCGTCTGGCAGCCCGGCGTACCGGCGGCACTCCTCCCGCTTATCTGGCAGATTCCAGGCCCCCAGGATCTCGGTGAAGTTCACCCACCGCCACGTGTCCTCATCCAGCTCGGCGAGAATCCCGATGGTGCGGCGCTGCGGTTCGGTGAGATCTTCATAAGGCGGTCGCGAGGGCGGCCGCTCGGCGCCGAAGGTGATTTGCAGCGCGGCGGCGGTGATAGCGAACGCACTGGGTCCCGAAGTGCGGGACAGTCCCTCAAGTACGGAGGTCACCGCCTCGGCCGGTACTCGACCGTCCAGCAGGGCCAAGCTGTCCGAGGCGTACCCGCGCAGGTTCCCTCCGTCGTAGAAAGCGACACCCGGCTCGCCCTGCTCAGGCGGGCTCGCGCTGCAAGCGGCCAGTTCCCCGATTACCCCAGGGTCGGCCACGCCCAGCCGTGCCAACGCCGTCGCCGCCGCCCAGCGCAACAACGGCTCCTCAGCCGCCAGGAAAGCCCGCAGCCGGTTGACCAGTGCCGCGTCCCCGAGCAACCCGATAGCGACGATCGCATTCGCGGCGATACCGGGAACCGGCTCCGCCTCCAGCAGGTCCAGCAACCGGGGCAGGACCCAGGCCGACTCCTCGGGAAACCAGCCGACCAGCCACACCGCAGCGGCGCACACCGCCGGATCCGGGTCGCCGACCAGCGCGCACAACGTCGGCACCCCGCCCGCACCGCGTCATAGGCACCGAGCTCCCACTCCGCGGATACGCAAGCGGCGTCGAGATCGAAGACCGCGCGGCGCATCTCCCGGACGCGGCGTTCTCCGTCGTCCGTCGCCTGCGCCACCCACTCGTCGTACTCCCGATAAGCCTCGCCGGGATCGGCCGTGCGCATCTCCGTGACCTCGCCACGCCACGCCTCGATATCCACACCGACCGGTAGGTGCGACTCGTCGTAGCCGATCGCCAACGCACCGAGCAGCTGCACGATGTCCGCACGGCCCGGAGTACCCGGATCAGCGGCCAAGGCGAAAAGGAAGGGGACGGCGTACGCCGTCGCCTCATACCGGCTGCCCTGATGAAAGATGTTGCCGTAGAGCTGCCAGAGCGCCTTGTCCCGCTGCTCCGGGTCAGCCGATCGCAGCCCGCTGAGCTGCCCGGGGACATCGGCGGCGGAACCGTACGCATGCCCCAGCTCAGCCCAGCCGATATCGTCCAGCCCCTCCAAGGGGTCCTTGTCCGCCATAAGCGGCAATTGTTCCACTTTGCGGGGCCGCCGCATCGCCCAAATGTTCCCGGCACCTCTACCGGCATGGCCCCGCCAGCCTTCGCGCCCTGGCCGTCGGCGTCGCAAGCAGATTGTCAGGCCCCAACTGGGGCAGCTCGACCTTGCCGGCCTGACCGAAGGCATTGTCGGCGACCCGACCAAGGACCTGTAACGCGGCCGTCAAACCGCCCCCACCCGGCAATAACGTGATCGTGCCGGCGCTCAATTAGCTGCTCACCTACATTAAATCGCTCTAGACCTCTGCGAATCGCTGCGGATTCGGTCTCAGTTCTGGTCTCATTCGCCTAGTACTCCAGCCGTAGATCGTGATGTGAGGGACGAGTGGCCGAGGGTGCGGCTAAGGTCTACGCGTTCGGCGGCCCTACTGCGCCTACCTGCGCGTCGGGCCGTGGCTCACCCAGGGCCAGGCGCCCCCTGTGTTGGAAGGACCATCGGTGATCGGCAAGCTGCAGTGCGTGGTTCTGGACGGTCCGGATGTCGTTGAACTCGCACAGTTCTACCAATCGCTCTCCTCGGAGTCCGGACCAAAAGCAGTGCCAGTCGTCAGGCTAGCGCCAGGCACATTGCGAACGGGACGGGGATGAGCGCAGCCGCGCCAAGCCATGCCGCTAGCCTTCGTCCGCGCCGGAGCGGGAGGACCACGTCGATCACGACCACCAATGCCAATGTGAATACGCTGGTCACCGCCAGGAGAAGCATGACGGGAGACGCGTGATCGAGGGTCGTGTAGTTGCAGTTGGTGAGACCAGGCTTGGCAAGGTCTTCCACGCTCTTGCAGTCCATCGGCATGTACTCGGTCAGCAGCCACCACACCAGATAGAGCGGCACGCTCGCGGGCACACCGAGTCCGAGGTTCACCAAAGCGGGACCCCAGAGGCCACCCCTTGCACGTCCCTTGCGCCGGGCATGGGCATCAGTCCTGTACGCAGTCATCGCCACGCTCTCTCTCGTGCTCCTGTTGGCCTTCGAGGAGGATCGGTACCACCTACGAACCCCGGCTCGCCCATGGCGATCATCCCAGAACCGGATGCCCCCGCCGGAGGCATCTGATTCGTTGGCTCACATGGCACTCGGTGATCGGCCACGTTCCCAGGTGAGCCAGGGTGAGGAACGAACCCCGGATCTTCGATCGCCCCCGACCACAGCAGACGTCAGCCACCCTGTGGCGTTCGTCAGCCTGCATTGAGGCGGCGGCGCGACCAGGTGCCGACGGATGGCGTAGGCACGGCGCGGCGTGGGTGCGGCGACGGCCCGGAGTCCTGCGCGCCGCCGCCCCTTGAAAACCGCAAAGAAAGTCCTCATTCGGCAGGAACGGCAGGCCATGGGCGAACGGCACCGCACCTTCACCACATGAGAAGCGGTCGACCATGTCCACTGCATCGACACAGCGCTGTAGCCATCGCTACATCCAGGTTCACTGGCCACAGCCCTCCGTACCGCTCTAGACCTCGGAGAATCGTTGCGTATCCGGTCTCAGTCTGGTCTCATTCGCCTGGGTTCAAGGGCGTTCAGAGCAAGGCGCAAAGGTGCCGTGACCAGGGCCATGGACCGCTCTGACCTGGCGTGAACGTGGATCCGCAGAATTGGAAAGCGTGTTGGGTGCAAGCCCTCACGAGTTCGAATCTCGTATCCTCCGCAGCCGCCTGACCAGGCGAAATGACGGCTCCGACCGCACGGCGGTCGGAGCCGTGGCCCGATGTCCATCATCGAGCCCGCACAGCCGTGTCATGCCGCGCTCCCGGAGCGGCGGCCGGTGGTGTTCAGGTGGGCAGGGGGCCAAGGCCTTCCGCATCCGGGAGCCAGTGCTGCTCGGGGTCGTATTCCAGCCACCGGCTGCCGGCCGCTGCCTGGGCGAAACCCCGCACGAGTGTGCCGAGTCGCGGATGCTGGTGATCGTCCCGCCAGATCAGTGACCAGGCATACAGCGGTACGGGCGCCACCAGAGGGATGGAGCGGATGCCGGATGCGTCCGACAGAGGGCAGTCGGCAGGAAAGAGGGAGAAGCAACCCGGATCGGTTCGAAGGCGGGCCAGGAAGTGCGGGAGGCCGAGGTTGGGTCCCCCGGCCTGTGCGGTGATGCCGAATACTTCGGCGAAACGCTGAAGGAAGTCGAGCCGTTCCACGGCCGCGGGGCACCACAGCAGGCTGTCACGAAGGTCGTTGGGGCACAGTTCGGTGGCGTTGGCCAGCGGGTGGCCGATGCCGACGATCGCGTCGACGGGTTCAAGCCGTACAAGACGGTGCGTCAGCCCAGCGTCCTGTCGGTCGGGCAGGCGATGGACACGGCCGAAACCCGCATCGATTTCCCCGCGCAGGAGTGCTGCGGCCACCGAGGGAAGGTCGCGCCCCGCGCCGGGCTCGACGTCGGCATCGGGCAGGGTCTCAAGGACCTGGGCAACGGTCCGCATCGGCGCGTACAGGTGGCCCCAGACGTCGATGCGGAGCCTCCGCCCTGTCCCGAGCACCGACGCCACCGCGTGCTCGCCAGCCGTCAGGGTTCGCCGGGCCGGTTCGAGAAACCGTTCCCCCGCTTCGGTCAGCCGCAGACCTCGACCTCCGGCTCCACCACGGTCGAACAACTGGACACCGAGGAGTGCTTCGAGACGGGCGATGCGCTTCGACAATGCTTGCTGACTCATCGTCATCTGCTCGGCGGCCCGGCCGAAGTGCAGCAATTCGGCGGCCACGGCGAACGCGCGCACCTGCGCGAGGTCGAGATCCACGGCGCTCACCTTAGGCGACAACGATCGGTTGTCGGTGGCTCCGGACAGTTGTTCGATCGCCGGACACTGTCCGGGGTGTGCTGGGTCGGTCAGCCGATCAGCACCCACGAAAGACGAGCGCGACATGAAGGCATTCGTACCGACGGCGCAGGCCACCACTCCGGTCGTCCTCGCAGACGTCGGCGAGCCCCAACTCCGTCCGAACGAAGCATTGGTCAAGGTCGAGGCGTTCTCGGTGAACCGCGGTGAGACCTTCCAGTTGGAGAGCCCCAAGCCGGGCTGGCGTCCGGGCAAGGACATCGCGGGAATGGTCGTGCAGGCGGCGGCCGATGGATCGGGGCCCGCGACCTGCCGCCGGGTCGTCGGGCATCCGCCGTACGGCGGATGGGCCGAGTACGTCGCCGTGCCGACCGACGCGCTGGCGGAGATCCCCGACGCGGTGACCACCGTCCAAGCCGCTGCGCTTCCGCTCGCAGGCCTGACCGCACTACGGCTGCTGCGCGCCGCCGGGCCGGTCGCCGGGAAGCGGCTGCTGCTCACTGGGGCCTCCGGCGGCGTCGGCCACTACCTGACCGAACTCGGCGCTGGCGGCGGGGCCGAGATCACTGCGGTTACCGCGTCGCCGGAGCGGGGCCGTCGGTTGACGGAGCTCGGTGCGGTCGCGGTCATCCACGATGTCACCGACGCCCAGGGAACCTTCGACCTCGTCCTGGAATCGACCGGCGGCGCCGGACTGCCGCTCGCGCTGGCCAAGTTGGCCCGGCGCGGCACCCTGATCTGGTTCGGCCAGGCCAGCCGAACGCCCGTGACACTGGATTTCTTCGACTTCTTCACGGGTCCCGAATCAGCCACCCTGCGGCACTTCCACTACGCAGACTTCGACACCCCATACGGCACGGACCTTGCCACCCTGGTCCGCCTGGTCGCCAGTGGGCGGCTGCACCCGGAAGTTGGCCGGATTGCCGACTGGGCGGATACCGCTACCACGCTTACCGATCTGCGCGACCGCCACGTTCGCGGCAAGGCCGTGCTCACCCTGATCTGACCCGCCACCCCTCCTCGTCCGACTTCTCTTTTCTGGAGTTCTCCATGGCCACCACGGACCCCAAGACTGTCGTGATCCGCTATGTCGAGGCCGTCATCGCAGGCGATCTCCCGGCGATACGCAACAGCTTCGCCGAGGACGCAACCTGGACCTACCCTGGCGATCTGCCGCTGTCCGGCACGTGGAAGGGCCGCGACGCCATAGTCGACGACTTCCTCGGGAGCGCCGGCGCGTTGTTCCGGCCAGGCACCGTAGTGATCGAACTGACGCAGGTCGTCGTCGAAGGCCACCGTGTCGTCGCCGAGTGGACCTCGGACGCCATTGCGGCGAACGGCGCGGAGTACCACAACCGTTGCCTTGGGGTATTCACCGTCCAGAACGGACGGATTACCTCGGTCCGCGAGTACGCCGACACCCGGCACACGGCCGACGCGCTCTTCCCCGACCTCGTCAACGGCCAGAAGCAGTGAGTGAATTGAACGTGAGCGAGACCACGATGAGATCGTTTCTCGACCTGCCGGGCATCCTGCCGCAGTTCGTCGAGGTGAACCGGTCACGGGCAACCGGCGCCGGACTCGACCCGTACGAGCACGCACGGGTGACCGCAGACCTGGACTCCCTTTACGGCTGGCCCGATGCTTTCCGCAAGGCTGGACGGGGCCACATGATGCGCGGGCCGACCGTCAGCCCACCCAAAGGATGTCGATAATCCGGAGGGTCTCGGTCTGCTCGTTGATTATGAAGGTGAGCAAGCCTTGGCCCTCCTCGCCGAAAAAGGCTTGTCTCACCAGACGTTGACCGGGGCGTTCTGGGACCGCGTCCCACGGGGAATGCAGGAGTTCGATGACGCAATCCAGCAAAGGGCCGTTGCGGACCTCGGCGGGCAGACCATTCAGTTCGTACAGCGCCCGACCGTGGAAGCCGTCGAACTTGTAGGTCACACGCGGCCTTCCCACTCCAGAGGGATGTACCGCGCGAACGCGTCCGCCCGGCCCTGCATCGCGTCCTGCACGGCCTCTTCGTAGCCCGGGCGGGCATAGGCGATAGCGCGCAAACGCCACTGACGCAGGAGGGTCTGAACCTGCTTGAAGCGGGCGAGGTCGTGAGCAGCGTCCAAGGCCTGATCGTACTCAGCACGGAAATCGGCTCGGTGCGACTCCGGAAGCGCATCGAAGATCGCAGCCGGGTCTTCGCCGGGGTCTTGCGGTCGCACGGGCTCGACGGGCTGAGCTGTCATGCGACTAAATCTACCCCGTAGCCCTTGCGAGGGTGCGTCTGAGGACCAGGCGGGCTCGCGATTGACCGCGGTCCCCAGGCCAGCAGCGGCCCATAGGCCGCGGCGAAGATGGCGAGTTTCCAGCCGCTTAGGTGCAGGATGGTCCCGTCAGGCCCGGTGAAGTCATTGAACGAGGGCAGCCACAACAGGTCGCCACGGTGAGGACGGCCGCTCCCAGGCTTCTTGACAGCCACCCACCGGCCGCCCGGCTGAACCTCGGACAGAGCGCTCTGGTCAGCGAGTTGTCTCGGGGTGCAGCACGACCTTCGTCCAGCCGTTGTCGCGGTTGTCGAAGTGGAGGTAGCCCTCCGGGGCCTGGGGCAGCGGGAGTTCGTGTGAGACGATCCACGACGGCTTGGCCTTGCCCTGGTGGATCAGGCCGGAGAGCTGGCGGTTGTACCGCTTGACGTTGCACTGACCGGAGCCCATGCTCTGTCCCTTGAACCAGTAGGCGCCATAGTCGAAGGCGACGTCACCCTCCTTGTACAGGGGGTCAGGGCTCTGCGGGTCCTTCGGGACGAAGACACCGACCACCCCGATGGAGCCGGTGAACTTGACCGACTGCACAAGGTTGTTCAGCGTCATGTTGGGATGCTCGTTGCCCTGCGGGTCATGGGCCTGGTAGCCCACACACTCACATCCGCGGTCGGCGCCGAGGCCGTTGGTCTCCTCCATCACCGCGTCGATGGGCGATACCTTGGAGTCGTCGATGGCGATCGCGCCGATCTGTTCCGCGAGCGCGAGCCGATCCGGATGGCGGTCGACGATCATGATCTTGGCCGCGCTCTTGAGGGTCGCCGACAGGGCGGCCATCTGACCGACCGGGCCCGCCCCGAAGATGACGACGGTCTCGCCAGGCTGCAGGTCCGCCAGTTCGGTGCAGTGCCAGCCGGTGGGGAAAATGTCGGAGAGCATCACGTAGTCGGTCTGCCGCTCCCAGGCCTCCTGAGGGAGGACGAGGCAGTTGAAGTCGCCGTACGGCACCCGCAGGAAGTCGGCCTGACCCCCGTCGTACGGGCCCATGTCGGCGAAGCCGTACGCCGCGCCGGCCATTTTCGGGGTATCTGGCGTGGTCAGGCAGAACGCGGTGAGGCCGCGCTCACAGTTGCGGCAGAAGCCACAGCTGACGTTGAACGGCAGACACACCAGGTCGCCGATCCGTACTCGGTCGACCGCCGAGCCGACCTCGATCACCTCTCCCATATTCTCGTGGCCGAGGACCCGGCCCGGCTCCATGTCGGTGCGTCCCTCGTACATGTGCAGGTCGGACCCGCAGATGTTCGTCGTCGTGATTCTCACCAGAACGTCGGTGGCCCGCTCGATCTTCGCATCAGGCCGGTCCTCGACGCGGACTTCGCGAGGACCTTCGTACACCAGAGCCTTCATAGGATTCCTCCAGCTCATTGCTTTCGTTTGCGATCGGACGCATTCACCGCCGGCTTCAACAGTGATGCGGTCGTCTCGGGTACGAGTGACACAGGCGTGATGAATCCTGCTGTGGTGCGGGCTTTTTTGCGTACTACCCTTCGCACACAGGACGCCTAACTCGTCGATAGCCATACCAATAGGACAAAAGGTGCAAACCGGGCCATGAGCAAAGCTTTGCCCGAACAGAAGCCAGAAGGGAGCCAAAGGGGAGGGCTCGTACCGCGGCCACGCATGGCGAGTTCGAATCTCGTGTCCTCCGCCAGCCTGACCTGGCAAGACACAAGCCCGGTACCGTGAAGGTGCCGGGCTTGTTGATCTTCTATTCTCATCCGGAACGGCCCGTCGCACGGCGCCTCACGAGAGCGGAAGGCGGTCGACGTGAGCGTCAGCCGCACAACAGCCACCGCACCGGCGACTCGGCGAGCCTGACCACTCTTACGAGGCTAGCGCTTCGGCCAGGAACGCTCGGGTGGCGGCGAAAGAGCGCTCACCGGCGAGCGGGTCATAGGCGACGCCGGGCATCGCGCCTGATACCGCGTGCTTGTGCGTAAAGCCGTGCATGGCGTGGCTGTAGATGACGAGCTGCCAGTCAGTGTCAGCGCGATTCATCTCGTCGGTGAATGCGGCGACGTCGTCCATGGGGACGTGCGGGTCCAATGCGCCGTGGCAGGCGAGTACCTTCGCCACGGCGGCGCCGGGCTCCGCGGGCTTGCTGGTTGCGAGGCTGCCGTGAATGCTCACGACGCCGGCAAGGTTCGCGCCCGACCGCGCCAGCGTCAGCGCGGCCATACCGCCGAAGCAGAAGCCGACGGCAGCCATGTCCTCGCCGACTTCCGGGCAGCGGGAAAGGGCCGTCAGGCCGGCCTGGCCCCGGCGGACGAGGAACGCCGGGTCATCGCGCATCGCGGTGAGGCATGCCATCACCCGCTCGCGGTCGCCCGCGACGCCGTCGCCGTACATGTCGCAGGCGAGTACGGCGTAGCCGAGTTCCGCGTAGCGACGCGCCTGGTCCCGTGCGTGCCCGTCGAGGCCGGCGCCACCGTGGATGAGCAGTATTCCGGGTTTTGGGCTGTCCTGCGCTTCATTCCAGTGGAGCAGGCCGGTCAGCCGAACGTCGAGGTCGTTGTAGGGCAAGTCACGGGTCGCGATCGTCACGCGAGAAGCGGACTGCGGAGAAGAATGAGGTTTATCGCTCAGCATGCGACAAACGCTAACACCATAAAGTGGCTGAACTCTCTCAGGTTATCACAAATTACTTAATTTAGAAAGAGTGGCTGAATTGCGATTCGGTCTCGAGGGTGACCCCGTAGGTTCAAACGGACAAGTCCCGACCTCCGGATCAGCGGTGTCGGCGGCACAGCCGGGAGGCCGGACGGGCTGCCCCGTCCGGCCTCCCGGAGACTCCGCTGAGCGGGGTCAGAGTTTGATGCAGGCTATTCCTTCGTTCACGCCCGACATGATGACCTGGCCGCAGACCGTCTTCTTTTCAAGGTAATTGTAGTTGAGCTTAGGCCACTGGGCCGCGCAGAGGCTGTACTGACACTTGTCTGGCTTGTGTATCATCTTGTGGCCGCCGCCGTAGTACTGCATCGTCAGCTCGGTGCCCTCTGAGCCGCCCAGTAGTTGCACCGTCACGGACTTTACCTTGACATACTTCTTTTTGTTCTTAGTAAAGCTACTCGTCTTGAGTTGCAGGCAGACGTTCCCCTTGCACTTGTTAGGACTGGCCAAGGGACTGATCTGCCCAGACTCGACCGCGTGGGACTGCACAGCCTGCGTCTGCCCCGTACTGGCCACCGCGGGGCCGGCTGATGCGAAGGCGAATGCTCCGGCCGCCAGGGTCACAGTCGAAACTGCTGTCGCGATTGTCTTAACCACGTGGACGATCCCTTCTCTGGATGTTGCCCCCGATGGTCACGATCGGTTTCCCTGGGCCAGACAATAGGTTTCAATTCGACGACAATGGCAGACCCAAAATACAAAATAGGTCTCCAGGCCTAACGCAAATTAGGTCTGTAGACCCTAGACAGATCGGCGCTGCTGAGGACGGCCCTCTTTGTCGCAGTTCTGGCCTCATTCACCAGCGTTCAGGGGCGACCAGCGAGGTAGCGGCAGCACGCCGACGCAGGTCACGAACCCTTCCGACCTGAGTCAGGACGGCGGCTGAGTGGCCCCGGGCAGCCCGTAGCGTTCCTGGTCGGAGGGGCGTGGACCTTCTGGGCCGTCCCGGCCAAGCCGCAGCATTCTTGAGACGCGTACGGTGCGGAACCGCTGTCCCATCACAGTGAACTCGGGGCCGGTCGCTGCCATGATCTGCTCGGCGGCCTCAGTCCACTCGGCGAGTTCGGCGCGGGTGGCGGGATCTCCCTGGAACTCGCGAAGCCGGGGCAGGAGTTGGGTGAAATAGCTCGCCAGGTGGCTACGGGCCTGACCGGGTCCATCCCCACCGGTGAGGGGTTCCCAGGAGTCTCCCTTGATCTCCACCACGGTGAAGGTGGGCGGGAGCAGGATCACCCCGGCATGCGTGCGGATCGCATGGCGGGCCTCAACCTGCACCTGCTCCGGGACGGTGCCGGGTATGGGCAGGTACCCGACCAGGTTCAGTCTCAGTTGCGCCTCCCACTGCCCAGCCGGCGCCCGCGGATCGATGAGGTGACCGCGCAGGAAGCGGGCCTCGTCTGAAGGGTCGGTGTCGGTGGACCTCGGAGGCTCCATCACGCCACCGCCGATCAGAGTGAACTTCTCGATCCGGATCACCCGGTAACGGCAGTCACAGATCTCCCACTCGTCCTTGGGAAGCTGCTCACCCTCCTCAGGGTCCAGCCGGTCGGACACCGCCAGCATCGCGTGCGCAACCTCAGGGTTCTTCTCTCGCTCCGCCGCGCCCCTCCGTAGGTGGCTGGCCAGGGCGTACCGGGCTCCTGACGGATCGGACGCACCGACGGAGCCGATGTGCCACTCGGCCCCGGTCTGCACCGCGTACCCGAAGTCGGGCGACCCTGCCGGGAAGAGTTTGGGGTGTGCCAGGATCCGCTCGCCCAGTTCCTCGTCTCGCATCGCTGCAACAGGATCCAGGTCAGCGACCACATTGATGTGGTCATACCCCCGCATCAATGGGAAGGTCATGGCGCCATCCTCCGCCATAGACGTCCAGGCACGCATGGGATTCAACTGATCCCAGGCTGTAATCAGGGGTCCGTCGCCTGCTTTACATGATCTGGACGGAGTGATGATGCTTACGCCTTGACACGAGCGGCAGAGAGAGCGCCGCCTTGGACGAAGGCTGAAAGCTCCTGGCGTTCTGTCTCGGACAGCAGGCTCTTGGGTACGGTGCACCACTGCCCGTCTGAGAAAGAGTCGTCACCACCCTCGCCGCCCTCGCACCCCCGATAGGCGGCCGTCTCAGTCGGCCCTTTCGAGCCGGAATTCCGCCTGATCTTCTCGACGCCTCCTGTCAGCGGGCAAGCGGGAGGGCAGGCGGACGGTGACGGTGAGGCCGCCGCCGGGACGGGGTTCGGCGGTCACGGTGCCGCCGTGGGCGGTGGCGGTGGCGCGGACGATCGACAGGCCAAGGCCGGACCCCCGGTCGGAGTGCACCCGGTCGGTCCCGAGCCGGCGGAATGGCTCGAAGATCGTCTCCACCTCGTAGGGCGGGACGACCGGGCCGGTGTTGGTGACGACGAGCTCTGCCCAGCCGTCGCGGCGGCGCGTGGCGACCGAGAGTTCGCCGCCGTCGTGGTTGTGCCGGATCGCGTTCTCGACCAGGTTCTGGACGAGCCGTTCGATCAGGACCGGGTCGCCCGAGGTCAGCGCGCGGCCGAGCTCGCGGTCGGCGGTGACTCCTCGCTTGGCCGCCTCGGCGATGGCCTGGTCGAGTACGTGCCCGGCCACGTCGGCCAGGTCCAGCGGGCTGGCATCGACCACGGTGTTCTCGCCACCTGCGAGGGTGAGCAGCCCGTCGATGAGCCGTTCGTGCCGGCTGTTGACGATGAGCAGCGACTCGGCCAGGCGCTTGACGTCCTCGGTGGCGTCGGGGCGGCGGACGGCCACGTCGACGAGGGTCCGGTTGATGGCCAACGGGGTGCGCAGCTCGTGCGAGGCGTTCGCGACGAAGCGCCGCTGGCCGTCGAAGGCCCTGGCCAGCCGGCCGAGCATGGTGTCGAACGTGTCGGCCAGTTCCTTCACGTCATCGCGCGGCCCGGCGTAGGCGATGCGCTCGGTGAGGTCGTGGCTGCGTGCCACCCGCCGGGCGGTCTCGGTGATGTGGTGTACGGGTCGCAGCGCCCGGTCGGCGAACAGCCAACCGAGCCCCAGCGCGGCCGCCCCGACCACGCCGAGCGCGATACCGCCCTGGGTGAGCAGGGAGTTCAGCGTCTCCCGCTGGTAGTTCCCCTTGACCTGGGTCAGCACCTGGTTGGCCTGCCCAGCCGAGATCAACATGTCAGGGGACGCCGCGCCGAACGTCTGGTTGGTGGCGGTATCGCCCCTGACGGAGAAGGTCCCTTGCAGCGGGGTGTCCTGGCGCTGCAGATTGCCCTTGACGAGGAAGTAGGTCAGGGCCAGCAGCACAATGCCCCCGACCAGGAACAAACCGCCGTAGAGCAGCGTGAGCCTGCCCCGGATCGTAGGCCGGAGTCTCTGGGTGAGCGTGGTCATGGAATGCGGTACCCCACTCCCGGAACGGTCTCGATGACGGGTGGATCACCGAGCTTGCGGCGCAGTTTCATGAGCGTCACCCGGACGGTGTTGGTGAACGGGTCGGTGTGCTCGTCCCATACCTTCTCCAGGAGCCGCTCGGCCGAGACGACCGTCCCGTCCGCGCGAAGCAGCTCGGCCAGCACTCCGAACTCCTTGCGCGCCAGGTGCACGTACCGCCCGTCCCGGTAGACCTCGCGGCGGGCCGGGTCGAGACGTACGCCCGAGCGCTCCATCGTCGGGGGGTCGGCCGGGCGGGAGCGGCGGCCCAGCGCGTGGATCCGGGCCACCAGCTCCTCGAACGCGAACGGCTTGGTCAGGTAGTCGTCCGCGCCGATCCGGAGCCCGTCGACCCGCGCCGGCACAGCACTGGCGGCGGTGAGCATCAGCACTCGTACGTGCGCGCCGGAGTCCACCACCGCGCGGCACACATCGTCGCCGTGCACCACCGGCAGATCCCGGTCGAGGACCAGCACGTCGTAGTCGTCGACGCCGAGCCGTTCGAGCGCGGCGTCCCCGTCATAGACCACGTCCACGGCCAGCGCCTCCGCCCGCAGGCCCTCGGCGATCGAATCGGCGAGCATCCGCTCGTCCTCGGCGATCAGTACGCGCACGGTCACCCTCCCATGGCCTCGTTCTGTTGCTGTCTGCCGCACAGCCTGGGGCAGTGAGCGTAACGCCGGCATAACCAGAAGTGGTTACGGCGGGGTTATCGGTCACAGGCTGGACTTCTCGTCGTCCGCCGGGAGCCGCCCGGCGGAGACGACGAGGAGACGACCGATGCGACGACAGACGCTCGCGGCGCTGGCCATGGTCCCGGTACTCGCCTTTGGGGTGACGGCCTGCGGGGGCAAAGGCGGCGGCACCGGCGGCAAGAGCACCGCCAAGGCGGCCAGCGACCTCGACAGCATGCGCAAGTTCGCCCAGTGCATGCGCGAGAACGGCGTGGACATGCCGGACCCGTCTGCGGACGGCCACTTCCAACTGAAGGCGACCGGCGGGAAGGGCGGCATGGACAAGATGAAGGCGGCCGAGACCAAGTGCCGCCACCTGATGCCGAACGGCGGCAAGCCGCAGAAACCCAAGCCCGAGCAACTGGCCATGATGCGCGCCATGGCCAAATGCATGCGCCAGCACGGCTTGACCAACTTCCCCGACCCGAACGCCGACGGCGGTATCGAGATCAAGGGGGGCAAGGGCACCAACCTGGACCCGAACAGCCAGGCGTTCAAGAACGCCGACAAGGCCTGCCGCAAATACCAGCCGGGCGGCGGGGCCGGGGCCCAGACCAATACCGGCAGTGGCGAGGGCGGGGGGGACCAGGGCGGTCTCTCGGGCGGGGGGACCGGTTGAACAGGACGCGCGCCGCGGTCATGAGCATCGCCGGGATGGTCGTGATCGGCGGTGCCGGCCTCGCGTCCATCGGTCTGGGCGGCGGGAGCGGCACGACCGCCGTGCACAGCTCCCTGCCGCCGGCGACGGCGCCGATCGAACGGACGACGCTGGTCGAGACCCAGAAGGTGAGCGGCACGCTCGGCTACGGGACCACCCGCACCGCGACCGGCGGGGGCGGTCACGGCACCTTGACCTGGCTGGCCGGACCCGGCGCCCTGGTCTCCAGGGGCCAGCCCGCCTACAAGATCGACGACCATCCGGTGCCGCTGCTCTACGGGTCGCTGCCGCTCTACCGGTCCCTTTCCGAGGGCACCAAGGGCGCGGACGTCCTGCAGTTCGAGCGGAACCTCCAGGCCCTCGGCTACACCGGGTTCACGGTCGACAAGACCTACAGCTCCGCCACCACCTCCGCCGTGCAGCGCTGGCAGAAGGACCTCGGTGTCGACCAGACCGGCAAGGTGACGCCAGGGTCGGTTCTGATCGCGCCCGGCGAGATCCGGGTGGCGGAGCGAAAAGCGAACGTCGGCGACCAACCGAACGGCCCGGTGCTCACCTACACCGGCACCACCCGCGTGGTGAACGTGGACCTCGACGTGCAGTACCAGCGGCTGGCCAAGAAGGGCGCCGAGGTGTCGATCGAGCTGCCCGACGGCGGCACCACCAAGGGAACGATCACCAGCGTCGGCAAGGTCGCCACCGAGGGACACGGCGATAATCCGACCACCATCAAGGTCACCATCGCGATCCCCAAACAGCGGTCGCTCGGCTCGTACGACAAGGCGCCGGTGGACGTCCACCTCACCGCCAACCGGCACGCGAACGTCCTCGCCGTGCCGGTCGCCGCGCTGCTCGCGCAGCCCGACGGTGGCTACGGCGTGCAGCTCGTCGAGGGCGGTACCGTCCGCACGGTCCGGGTCGAGACCGGCGTGTTCACCGAGGGCAAGGTCGAGATCTCCGGCTCCGGCCTGTCCGGAGGCATGAAGGTTGGGGTCCCCACATGAGCCCTGTCGTGGAGCTCCAGGACGTCACCAAGACCTACCCGGGCGACGTCACCGCGCTGGACGCGGTGTCGGTGAAGGTCGAGGCCGGCGAGCTGGTCGCGATCGTCGGGCCGTCCGGCTCCGGTAAGTCGACGATGCTGCACCTGCTCGGCACGCTCGACCGGCCCAGCAGCGGCACCGTGCTCGTCGAGGGCCGCGACGTGTCCCGGCTGTCCGACCGGCGGCTGTCGGCGCTGCGCGCCCGGCGGATCGGGTTCGTCTTCCAGCAGTTCCATCTCGCCACCGGGGTCAGCGCGCTCGACAACGTCGCCGACGGCCTGCTGTACGGGGGCGTTCCCCCGGCACAGCGGCGCCGCCGCGCCCGCCTGGCTCTGGAGCGAGTCGGGCTCGGACATCGGCTCGATCACCGGCCACACCAGCTGTCCGGCGGCGAGAAGCAGCGGGTGGCGATAGCCAGGTCAGTTGTCGGCGAGCCTGCGTTGCTGCTCGCCGACGAGCCGACCGGCGCCCTCGACTCCGCCTCCGGCGCCGGCGTGATCGGCCTGCTCCGCGAGCTGGCCGAGAGCGGCACGACGGTCGTTGTCATCACCCACGACCGCGACATCGCCGCGACCCTGCCCCGCCAGGTCCAGATGCGCGACGGCCGGATCGTCCAGGACAACGTGTGGGCGGAGGCCGGACGGTGACCGGTACGGGAGGAGGCCGGGCAGTGAGCGATGATGTGCCGGCGAGGCTGGGCCCCAGGGACGTGTTCAGGGTGGGCGCCGCAGGCCTGCGCGCCCGCCCGCTGCGGGTGTTCCTGTCCGCCCTGGGCATCGCGATCGGCATCGCCGCGATGATCGGCGTGGTCGGTATCTCGACCTCCAGCCGGGCGCAGCTCCAGGCCACCCTGGACCGGCTGGGCACCAACCTGCTGACCGTCGCGCCCGGCAAGAACTTGGCCGGCGAGGGCGCCCAGCTCCCCAAGGACTCGGTCGCCATGATCGGCCGGATCGCCCACGTCAACTCCGCGTCCGCCACCGGCAATGCCACCAACACGCACGTCTACCGCAACGATCACATCCCGGAGGCGGAGAGCGGCGGGATCAGCGTGCTGGCGGCCCGCCTCGACCTGCCCCACACGGTCGGCCTCAGTATGGCGACCGGGACCTGGCTCAATGCCGGCACGAGCCGGTATCCGGCCGTCGTGCTCGGGTCGGCGACGGCGGAGCGGCTCGGCGTCGCCGGGGCGAACGTCCAGGTCTGGCTCGGCTCGCAGTGGTTCACCGTCGTCGGCATCCTGAACCCGGCCGTTCTCGCGCCGGAACTGGACTCCGCCGCCCTGGTCGGCTGGGAGGTGGCGGCATCCCACCTCGGTTTCGACGGTCACCCCACCACCATCTACACCCGGGCGGAGAAGGCCTCGGTCGAGAACGTGCGGAACCTGCTCGCCGCCACCGCCAACCCCCAGTCGCCCAACGAGATCGAGGTCAGCCGCCCATCCGACGCGCTGGCCGCCGAGAACGCCTCCAACAAGGCGTTCACCGGGCTGCTCCTCGGTCTCGGCGGTGTGGCACTGCTGGTCGGCGGTGTCGGCGTCGCCAACACGATGGTCATCTCGGTCCTGGAACGCCGTGCCGAGATCGGCCTGCGCCGCTCCCTCGGCGCCACCCGAGGCCAGATCAGACTGCAGTTCCTCACCGAATCCCAGCTGCTGGCGGCACTCGGCGGCATAGGCGGCGTGGGACTCGGCACCGTGGTCACGGCGGTCTTCGCGGTGACCCAGGGCTGGCCGACCGTGGTGCCGCCGTGGGCGATGGTCGGCGGCGTCGGCGCGACCCTGATCATCGGCGGCATCGCCGGTCTCTACCCCGCGATCCGTGCCGCCCGCCTCGCCCCCACCGAGGCCCTCAGCGGGCCCTGAGCGACCGCCACCGGCTCCCCTGGGAGCCGGTGGCGCGGCCGTCCACCAGGGAGCCCCCGTGAATCACGTGACGGTCCACCCGAAGACACCATCTGCCACGAAACCCACGTCCTAGCGAGCAAGAACCACCGATAGGAGTTGCGGGGCCGCGTCGTGGACGGAGAGCAGTTTCCGATGGAAACCGGAACGCAATTCCGATGTCCATCGGATTCTGGCCTCGTTCACCTGTCGACGAACAGGTCCGTCCGCCGAAGTTTGAAATCCAATGGCCTCATGATCACTGGACTGCTAATGTCCCGACTTCTCCGACATTCGCAGCAGTGAGGTGCAAATGAGACGCATTACCTCCACCGCGCTGGCCGTCGTGGCTTTTTGCGCGACAGCCGGCTCCACCATCGCCCCCGCGCAGGCCGCCGACTCCACGGCCTATCCCGTGGCCGGCATGTCCGACAGCGGAAGGGCGGCGGCGGCGACGGCCGCGGACGGCAGCAGCCTCCGCGTCAAGAAGCACTACTTCCATGTCTCGGACCTCCGTGGCTCCTACACCTCGGGCGACTTCTACTGGAGGAAATTCCAAGGAAAGAGCTACTACTGGTTCGACATCCACCTGAGCGACACCAAGGCGGACGGCAAGGCCGCGGCGCTGTGCTACCAGCTCTCCCTGCACAAGGGGGTCTGGTGCATCGTCAACACCCACGGCAAGGGGAAGCAAAAGGTCAACGAGAACTGGGGGCTCTTCCCGAACGACCACATCTCCGTCTTTGGAGCGGTCGGCATCCTCGACAGCAAGAAGAACGCCTTCAACGTCTCCAAGCGAGGACCCTGGCACAAGCTGAGGTGACCTGCGCTTCCTTGATTCAGTGACGTGATTCAGTGATGCGGGGGTCGTGAGAACGACCTCCACATCACCGATTCAACCGCCCGGCGCCGCCATTTCGATCACGCGCTTCTCCGCGTCCGGCGCCACGAAGGCGAGCATGCGCTCGGCCTCCGGCTCCAGATCCGCGGGGAGGGGCCCGCTCTGCGCGGAGAACGGCCGCAGGGTGAGCACCGCGGTTCCGCGCTTCTGCTCGTACGACCACTGCCCGGCGACCAGGCCGTCGACAAGGTAGGGCATCACGTTGGCCTTGACCATCGTCATCACCTCGTCATGGTGCTCGTCCGGCAGAATCCGGGTGCGATCACGGTACGAGATCACCGCCGCGTCCAGCCGGGCCAGTAGGCGTACGGGAACCTGAACGTCCTCGGCAGGCAGTGGACTCCCAGGCAGGTCGTAGAGGTCTCGGCCCGCCGGGTCGGTGAATCGGAGCAGCGGCTCCAGTGCGGTCAGTGCCGGGTCGATCTGCCGGTACCGCAGCCAGGTGAAGGCCGCGATGTCCTCGCGGGTGGCCGGGCCGAAGGCTGCGAGGTAGCTGCGGACCAACGCCATGGTGGCCGCGGGCTCCTGCTCGAGCGGCCGCTGCCAGGCGACCAGCGAGAACTTGCCGTGCTGCTGCCACATCCCGGACGGCGGCACGTGCACCATCGGCAGGAGCAGCCGGGCGTAGTCGAGCAGCCGTTCCTTCTTGACCCTGCCGCCGCTGAGTTCCTGGACCCGTTCACGGATCGCGTCGGTGGTACGGGGCTCGGCGGTGAACTCGGCGAGCCCGGCCAGGATCTCCTTCTCGAGCGGCTCCGCATCGCGGTTGGCGGTTCGCATGACGGCGCTCAGCTGGGGGTGGCAGGCGGCCGCGAAGGCCGGGTAGTCGCTGGTGGCCACCAGATGCAGCGTGCCGCGCATCAGCGTGGACTTGACCAGGGTCTGCTCGCGGAGCGCCGCCTCGATCTCCTCGATACGGAAGCCCTCGAGCCTGCTGTGCAGTGCTACGTAGGGCGACGGCGAGTACTGCGCCTGAAGTGCCGCAAGGTGGCGTACGGCCCGTACAGCGGGGATCGGCCGACGTTCCAGCAGCAGCTGCCGAGCCAGGAGGGAGACGGTCAGCTCCCGGTCGGACAGGACCCGTACGGGCGTCACCGGGCGTCGAGGTCGAGGACCCGAGCGTGCATGACCAGACGCTGCTGCAGGGCCGCCCGAAGGGCCCGGTGCAGGCCGTCTTCGAGATAGAGCGAGCCCTGCCACTGCACGACGTGCGGGAACAAATCCCCGTAGAACGTGGAGTCCTTGGCCAGCAGTGAGTGCAGGTCGAGCTCGCGCTTGGTGGTGATCAGCTGGTCGAGGCGGAGTTGGCGGGGCGGGATCGACGCCCAGTCCCGCGCCGCGAGCCCATGCTCCGGATAGGGTCGCCCGTCGCCCACCGCCTTAAAGATCACCTCAAGAGTCTACGGCGAGTTCCCGTACCGCGTCATTCCCGCCACGACGCGCCCCATCACTGAACCGCTACCGGTCCTTGCCGTGTCCAGCGGAGGAGTGTGGCTCTATGCCCGATCTGGAGTCCGCTGTCCGGGGCGAGCGTGAAGTCGCCGAACAGGGTGGTCGTGTCCAGCGCGGAGGCCGCCGACCACAGGAGCGTACGAGTCGTACCGCCCGCCAGCCTCACGCAGTGAACGGCGAGCACGGCGGCGGCCACTGCCTGCACGGCCGGATAGTCCGGCAGCGTCCCGGTCCGGTCCGCATAGGCGGCCAGGAATTCCGCCTCGGTCGGGCCGAGCTCGGCCGTACGCCCGCTGTGCGGGAACCACTGCCCGACGCCGAAGATCCCCTCAGCGTCGCCTACGGCATGCCCGAACTCACGGATGCCCGCCGCCACGGCGCAGACGGTTCGCGGTGGATTCGGGGAGTGCAACGCGCGCCCGACCGCGTCGACGTCCTCTTCGAACGTGCCCGCGCAGAAGAGGTTCCAGTCCGAGGATGAGCCCAGCGCGTCCCCAGGGCCTAGGCGGACGGTGTCGATGCCGAATGCTCTTGCCGACGCCTCGGCACCTGCCGCTGCTTGCCGGCCGAAGCCGCCCCTGCCCTCAATGATCCATAGACGGGCAGACTCCGGATCGTTCGCCACGTGCCGCAGGAAAGGTTCGGCGTACCGGCTCGCCGGGGTGGGCACCGACACGATGTGACCGGGGTGGGCGGCTTCCACATCGTCACCAGACCCCCCGTGGTTCCAGATCACCCGATCAAGCTCCGCCGCGACGTCACCCGCCGTCCTCATCAACTGCGTCGAGTACGGACCCAGCAGAACGTCGCATTCCTCGGATAGGCGACGGAGAGCGACCTTCAACACGGCTGGATCGCTGTGATCGTCCTCAACCCTCAGGTCCGCGGTCCCGTCCAACGAACGCCATATCTCCAGGCCGAGAGCGGCTTGCGCGCCGAACCGGGCATACCTGCCCGACAGCGATAGGCAGGCCCCAACGCGCGGTCGCCGAGATGTGCTCACTTTCCCATCGGACCACACATGAAAGAGCCCCTGACCTTGATCAGCAGGTCAGGGGTCCTTGAGACCATGGCGGTGGTGGTGGGATTTGAACCCACGGAAGAGTTGCCCCTTCACACGCTTTCGAGGCGTGCGCCCTCGGCCACTAGGCGACACCACCGCCAGGAATGCTACCTGACTCTGCGGTCGGCAAAGAACTGAGTTAGCAGGGCGCCGCACTCGGAGGCCAGCACGCCGGCGATCACTTCGGGCCGATGATTGAGGCGGCGATCCCGTACCACGTCCCACAGCGAGCCCACCGCGCCCGCCTTCGGGTCGACGGCGCCGTACACGATACGGTCCAGCCGGGCCAGGACGGCGGCACCCGCGCACATCGTGCAGGGCTCCAGGGTCACGACGAGCGTGCAGCCCGTCAGCCGCCAGCTGCCGAGCCGGGCGGCCGCGGCACGGATCGCCACCACCTCGGCGTGCCCGGTCGGGTCACCGGTCAGCTCACGCTCGTTGCGGCCGGCCCCGACCACCAAGCCGCCGGGGTCCAGGACGACGGCGCCCACCGGAACGTCCTCGCCCGCACCGACCGCCTGCTCCAGGGCGAGCCGCATGACGGCGTCGAATTCACTCATGGAGCCGGTCGAATTCGTCGGCGAATCCGGCCTTATCGGCGACGATCAGCAACGCGTCGGCCGGCAGCACCCGCTCGCTCAGCTCATCGAGCCCCTGAGCGTCCATCCCCAGGTCCACGAGCAGTTCCCGGTCGCCGTCAGGAGCGCCATCGACCCCGCCCTCCGGTGCTTCCTCGGCGGCTCCGATGAACTGGTAGAGCAGACCCGCGAGTTCACTGGTGGAGCAGGCCCGCGTGTCCGACAGGAACACCCTGGGGTCCTCCTCGCCGTCCAGGCGCAGCACCGCGAACCACTCGTCATCTTCCTCTACGAGCAGGAGCACGGGGTCACCGGCCGTCTCGAGCGCGGCCTCACGCAACAGGTCGGAGACATCGTCCATGACCGCGGCCTCGATCAGATCGGCCTCGGTTCCTACCCAGCCGGCCTCGGTCTGGGCGAAGACTGCGGCGAAATACGGCACCTGTTCATTGTGGCCCAGGGCAGTGCGGCTGCGAAGAGCCCTCAGCCGAGCGTGTCGATCGCTCGCTCGAAAGCCTGGGCGAAGCCGATCCGTTCGGCGATGCTGGAGAGCATCTCGTCCGGATAGAGATCCAGGTCCCCGGAGATGGCACCGAGCTCCATCTCGTCCAGTCCCAGATCGCTGAAGATCGACATATCGCCGACGGGGAGGACCTGATCGAGCTCCTCGTCCTCCGGGATGGGGATGTCGAGATAGTCCAGAACCTGCCCGGCCAGCGCCCATTCAACCGACGCGGTGACGTCGGACAGGAAGATCATCACCTCGTCGCCCAGCACCCTGATCGCCACGAAGAAATCATCGCCCACAGAGACCAGCCCGATCGTGCCCGCCATGCTGGGCTGTTGCCTCAGGGCATGGATCAGACCCGCCAGATCCTCGGTCAGGGCGACCGGGAGCAGTTCCGTCTCCCACTGGTCGTCCTCGCGAAACACCACGACGGCGAAGTCCGTCATGCTCAAATCCGTCAAGTCATCCACCCCACCGGCGCAGTCGCTGCCTTGGGCATGGTCGCAGATGCCGCACGCGCTCGCGCACTCCACCCGGAAACTAGGGGCGCTGTCAGTCGTTGCGGAAAGTACGCCTGCGCAACGCCGCACGAATCTCGGCCTGGCGGGACCGGCGAGGGGTCACCCGTCTACGGAGCTCACGCGCCTCGGCGAGCTCACGCAAGAAGATCGCACGGCGGCGGAGGCGGTCTCGGATGAACTCGGGGCTGAGCTCTTCGTCGCGCTTCCCATTCATAGGGAACTCGTTCCCACCTGGTCGGGTTCCATTCCGGGGGGTGGGTTAGCGTGACCCCCATGGAGACCCTGGCCGTCGATCATCCCCTGGTCGCGCATAAGCTCACCACGCTCCGCGACGTCCGCACCGACTCGCCGACGTTCCGCAGGCTGGCCGACGAACTGGTCACACTGCTCGCCTACGAGGCGACCCGGGACGTACGGGTCGTCGACGCGACCGTGCAGACCCCCCTGGCGCCCGCCCACGGCGTTCAGCTGGCCCGGCCGGCCCCTCTCGTGGTCCCGATCCTGCGTGCGGGCCTTGGGATGCTGGAGGGCATGACCCGGCTGCTGCCCACCGCCGAGGTCGGTTTTCTCGGCATGGTCCGGAACGAGGCCACCCTGCAGGCGGAGACGTACGCCACCCGGCTGCCCGACGACCTGTCGGGACGCCAGTGCTATGTCCTGGACCCCATGCTCGCGACCGGTGGCACCCTGGCCGCCGCGATCCAGTTCCTGCTGGACCGGGGGGCCATGGACGTCACGGCGCTGTGCCTGCTGGCCGCTCCGGAAGGCCTGAAGCACCTGGAGGAGGTGTTCGAGAGCACCTCGACACCGATCCGGGTGGTCACCGCCGCCATCGACCCGAATCTCAATGAGGTGGGCTACATCGTGCCCGGCCTGGGTGACGCGGGCGATCGGCTCTACGGCGTCGTCTGACCAGCAGGTTCACCGAATGACCACTCTGGGTAAGCAAGCTGTGATGGGACGTCGGCGAGACGTTCCTCTCCGCGCCCGCCGGAAGGGGACCCGCTGGGCCGCGTGAGCGAGGCTCAGGGAGCGGTCATGACTGACCTAGGGGGCACTGACCCGTCCGGGTGCTATGAGGCGATCACGGCCCGGCTCCGTGAGGAGTTCGCTGAGATCCACTCTCCGGCGATCGTGTCACGCTGCGTGAGCGCTGCCCAGCACGGTGCGGAGGATGTGACGGGCTCGGCACCTCTTGACCTGGTAGAACGGATCGCACGGAAACATTTGCAGGTTCTTGCCATCGTCGCCTCGGAGCGACGGCACCAAATCACGTTGCGCAACGCCGCGACATGACCGCGCTTTTACACTCGGTAGCCGCTAACCTAGAACCGAGCCAGGTCAGTGGGTCAGCGCGCTCCGGGAGGCGGTCTTGCCCGCAAAGAAGTACGCCGTATGGGCTGTCGCGGCCTTCGCGATCTTGTACATGGTGAAGTCGCCCACGGATGCTGCGACCGCGGTTCAGCACGCCGCCAGCGGACTGGCCTCCGTCGCCGACTCTCTGTCCATCTTCGTGAACAAGCTGGCCGCATGAGGCTCGTGACGCCTGGCGATTCCGCCCCGGCGTCGGTCAACCGCTATCTACTCCCACACGAGAACCAGGTCATCACCGTGCGGCGGCATCCGGCCGTGCTCATGAAGCCGGTGGCCCTGGTGCTCGGTGGCCTCATCATCGCCGGGTTCCTCAGCAACACCCTGGCCAACAAGGTCGGCTCGGTCGTCAGCTGGATCTGGTGGGCCTGGCTGATCCTGCTCGCCTGGTTCGTGTGGAAGGTCGCCGAGTGGTCGGTCGACTACTTCGTCATCACCAACCAGCGCATGCTCCTCACCACCGGGCTGATCACCCGCAAGGTGGCCATGATGCCGCTCGGCAAGGTCACCGACATGAGCTTCCAGCGGTCCATCGCCGGACGGATGCTCGGATACGGCGAGTTCGTCCTCGAGTCGGCCGGTCAGGAACAGGCCCTGCGCACCGTCGGCTATCTGCCCTATCCCGAGCAGCTCTACCTCGAAGTCTGCGAAATGATCTTCCCCAACAAGAACGCCTCCTCGGACGACTGACACCTGATCTTCCCTTCCCCGATGCAGGAAGGACCCCAGATGGGTGCGGCGAACTTCGGCGATGTCCATGTTGCTTGGGTTACTCTCGATGCGCGCCGACCCCCGGCGTGCAATCATGTCGGCACCCCAACCGCCTGATTCCTTCCGCTAAGTGAGTCCACATGCCGGGTCCGGGCAATGTCGGTGAACGTGTGCGCAATCTGCGGCTCACAAGACGCTTGTCGCAGGCGCAGCTCGCCGCTCATGACCTCTCTGACAGCTATATCTCGCTGATCGAGTCTGGAAAGCGCACGCCGACCCCGGCCGTGCTCCGCCTGCTCGCCGAACGTCTCGGCTGCACTGCGGAGTACCTCGCCGATGGCGTCGAGCCTGAGCAGCGCGCCCATCTCGAAGTCCGGGAGCGCCACGCCCGATTGGAACGCCTCAATGGTGACCCCGAGGCCGCGCTGTCCATCTTCGATGAGGTCATCATCCGCAGCGACGACCCAGAGCTGACTCTGCGGGCCCGCTGGGGACGGGCCTGCGCGCTGGAGGATCTGGGGGAGCTCGAAGCGGCGATCGAGGTCTTCGAGGAGCTTCGGGAACAGGCCGAGCGGGACCCCGGCCGGTCGAGCTGGTTGCCTTCGGTGATCTCACTGGCGCGCTGCTATCACGCGGTCGGGGACCTGGGTCAGGCCATCGCCCTCGGCGAGCGCGCACTGGCCCGGCTGGGGGAGCTCGGGCTGACCACGGGCCGGGAACACGCCGAGGCCGGCCGGGTGCTGATGCTCGCCTATGTGGACCGCTGCGACCTCGAACGGGCACGTGATCTCGGGCGTCGGGCGCTCTCCGTCGACGACACTCCGGATACGTCCGCCTATCGGGCGGCCAGTGTGTTCGCGCTCGAGAACGGCGCGATCGGCGATGCCCTCCATCTGGCCGACCGTGCGATCGCCGCCCACGACGAAGACACCGCGCGACTGCCCCACGCCCGTCTCGGGGTGGCAGGTGCCCGCGCCTTGCTACGGGGCGTGGCGTCGTACGGCACAGAGCCGTCCGGCCAGGACTCCGATCTGACGTCGGCGCAGGAGGCGCTGGCACTGCTGCGCGACGCCGCGCCCCGGCTGTCCGGTGTGGACGCGACCGAGTGCACGATCGAGACGGCCCGCGCGCTGGTGCTGATGGGGAAGCTCGACCAGGCCGTCGACACCACGGAACAGACCCTCACCGAGCTGGGTCAGGGCCACGCCCTCGGGTCTGTCCAAGCCCGGCTCGTTCTGGCCAGGGCCCGGCTGGCTCAGGACGATAGGATCGGTGCCCTTTCCGAGCTGCGGTCCACCGCCACCGAGCTGAAGCGGCTCCCGCACGGCCGAACCTCCGCACGCGCCTCCCGTGAGCTCGGCGATCTGCTCGACGCCGCCGGTGACAGCGCCGGTGCGACCGCGGCCTATCGCCGGGCGCTCGAGGCGGCCGGCCTGCGCCCCTCGGTGCGTCCGCAGCAGAACGCCCCCGCCGACCTCGCCGAATTCTGATCAGGATCTGACGGCCCATCGCTCGCCCTGACCAGCTAACCAAGGGGTGACCTGGGGGGGTGGAATACTTTTACTCCCAAGTGGTCCTAACATGGAGACATGGGATGACTGGCTCTTTGGGGGGATCTTGACTCTGCGTACGGCCCGCCGCGCGTCCTTGGTCGATCAGGTGATCGACCAGTTGAAGGACGAGATCGCATCGGGGGCGTGGGCCGTGGGCGCCAAGATCCCCCCAGAGCCGGCCCTGTCGGAGACCCTGGGCGTCGGGCGCAACACGATCCGGGAGGCCGTCAAGGCGCTCACCCATGCCGGGCTCCTGGAGTGCCGGCAGGGAGACGGCACCTACGTGCGGGCCACCAGCGAGATGTCCGGTGCCGTACGGCGGCGGCTGCGCACCGCCGAGCTCATCGAGATCCTCGAAGTGCGGCGGGCTCTGGAGGTCGAGGCCGCCCGGCTGGCCGCCACGTACCGTGACGATGAGGACATCGCGACGATCGAGGCCGCCTGTGTCCACCGGGACGCCGCTATGGCGACTTCTGACCTCACCACGTTCGTCGAGGCCGACATGGCCTTCCACACGGCGATCGTCGCGGCGACCCACAACCGCGTGCTGATCGAGCTCTGGCACGACTTCACCGAGACCGTGCGTGCCACCATCGCCTCGGCGGGAGCGAACACGGCCAACAACGCCGCCATCCCGCATACGCCCATCGCAGACGCGATCCGCAGAGGGGACGCCGAGGCCGCGGCTCTGGCCAGCCACGCCTGTATGGAAGAGATCTTCCGCATCGTCAAGGCCGCGCCCCGCTGACACCCCCTCGCTCCGCGGTACCTCCCTGTTCCACACAGCCGTATTCCACTCACCCGGCTGCACCGGCATGCCCGCCATGCCCTGATGACGAAGGCGACATGACCACCCACGGCACGGACCGTCCAAGGCTCAGCAGAGCCGCCGCCCTCTGGACCGTGACAGGTCTCATCCTGCTCGCGCTCAACCTGCGCACGGCGATCAGCGGGGTGTCTCCGCTGCTGGACGACCTGCAGCACCAGTTCGGGCTGTCCGGCGCCGCCATGGGTGTGCTCACGACCCTGCCGGTGCTGTCCCTGGGCGCCTTTGCCGCGACCGGGGCGCCACTTGCCCGCAGATTCGGGCCTTCGGCCACGCTGACCTGCGCGCTCCTCCTGATCGCCATGGGCATCCTGCTCCGGCTGATCCCCACGCCCATCGCCCTGTTCGCCGGAACGGCCCTGGCCGGGGCCGGCATCGCCATCGGCAACGTGCTCATGCCCTACGTCATCAAGCGCACCTTCCCGCACCGGGTCGGCGGGCTGACCGGGTTGGCGATGATGGTGATGTCGGGCGGAGCCGCAGTGGCGGCCGGGCTGGCCGTGCCGCTCGATGACACCGGTGGCTGGCGGCTGGCCCTCGCCGTGTGGGCGCTGCCGGCCCTGGTCGCCGCGCTCGTGTGGGCCGGGCTCGCCCGGACCGGTGCCGGTCGCCCGGCGTCCCACGCCGCCGAGCGTACGGAGAGCGCGGATGGCGCGTCCCTGCTCAGGAACCGGCTGGCCTGGTACGTCACCGGCTTCATGGGCATGCAGTCGCTGTCGTTCTATGTGCTCATGTCGTGGCTGCCCGCGATCATGCGGGGCCAGGGGTACGCGCCCACCACCGCCGGACTGATGCTCTCGGTCATGATGCTGCTCGGCATTCCGACCGGACTCGTCGCGCCCATGCTGGCGGCGCGTCTACGGGATCAGCGCCCACTCGTCGCCGTGGTCATGGCCCTGATGGTGCTGGGCGTCGGCGGTCTGCTGGCCGCCCCGCAGGGTGGCTGGATCTGGGTGATCGTGCTGGGCCTCGGCACCGGCAGCGTGTTCCCGCTCGCCTACACGCTCATCACGCTGCGCGCGGGCGGCGCGGCGAGCGCGGCCCGGCTGTCGGGCATGGCCCAGACCACCGGCTATCTGCTGGCCGGGCTGGGGCCGTTCGCCTTCGGGGTGCTGCACGACGTCACCGGCGGCTGGCAGGTCCCGCTCACGATGCTGCTGGTCTGGCTGATCCCGGAGACCTTGATCGCCTGGCGGGCTGCCCGCCCCGGCCAGATCAGCACCGCCCTGCCGGTCCTCGTGCACCCCGATTCCCCCACGCCCGCACACCCCGTCTCCGAGGGCCGGCAGGCACTCCGGGCGGGCAGCCAGAAGGCTGTCGCGGCGGACGCCCCAGGGGCAGACCGGGCGGGAACGACAGGGCCGCACCCCGTGCACGTGGAACCCAAGCCGCTCATCCGCCCTGTCAACGTCCGCCGCTGACCCTCTTCCCTCCCTGTTCCTGCCTACCTGTTCGTGCGAGGCCGAAGTCAAGCGCTGGTCGGTGTCGCCGGCCCGATCGTGATGTTCGGCCGTGCGCGCAAAAGATGATGTCCCGCCCCGGCACCATCTGGTGGGGTGGGGACTCAGGAGATGGTGACGAGGGCGACGCCGACGACCGCGACGGCCAGGCCGAGCCGCTGGATCACCCGCAGCCGCTCGGAGTAGACGATCCGGGCCAGCAGCACGGTGACCGCCGGATAGAGGGAGGCCAGCACGGCGGCCAGACTGAGCATCCCGGCCTGTGCGGCCAGGAAGTACAGCAGGTTGGCGACGCCGTCCAGGACTCCGGAGAGGACCATCAGCACCAGAGTCGTTCCGGCGACCATCGGGCCGCCGAGTGGCCCGCAACCGCGTACGTCGGAGCCCCGTAGATCAGCGGCGTTCGGGCGCGGGTCGGCCGCGCCCGCGACCCGTACCCCGCTCTCGCCGTGATCGCCATGGTCCGCGTGGTCGCCGTGGTCGCCGTGGTGGTCGCCGTGGTCGCGGAACCGTACGACGAGGACAGCGGTCAGGATGACGCCGAAACCTCCGCTGCGGGACGCCACCAGGGGCCAGAGCCCGGAGCCGTCGCCGGCCTCCCGGAGCACCACGAAGAAGACACCGAAACTGATCCCGGACAGGGCGGCCATGATCGGGCCGCTGTCGGCGAACCGGCGGCCGGCCGACCCGGGAGCGCCTTTCGCCGGCCTGTTCTCCTCCATGCTGACCAGTGCGATCGCCGCCAGGCAGAGCAGAACTCCGGCGAGCACCGACGGGGCGAGCCGTTCGCCGCGGAGCGTACCCACCGCGACCGGGATCACGGCAGCGGCCAGCGCCGACACCGGGGCCACCACGCTCATCGGCCCCTCGGCCAGAGCCCGATAGAACGTGATCAGACCCGCGCCACCGGCCAGGCCGGCGCCGAATCCCCAGGCCAAGCCAACGGTGGTCGGCGCGCCTCCGGCGGCCACCGCCATCATGAACAGGAACGCCAACCCCACCGGCACGCTCACCATCAGCGCCGAGAGCGCGGTCGCCCGGCGGGACGCGGCGCCACCGAGGAAGTCGGCGGCGCCGTAGACCAGGGCGGAGCCCAAGCCGAGCAGGGTGACCATCAGTGATCTGCCGGGCCGATGAGCCGGCTTTCGATCCGTACGTCCGGTGCGACCGCGCGCAACCGCGCCGCGAGATCCTCGGCTGCGGCGTGCAGGCGCTCCAGGGAATACGGCTCGAGCCGCTCGAGCAGGAACAGTCCGTTCTTGGTCGACTCGGTGATGCGGGTGCGGACGCACTGGCGCCAGTTCCAGCGGCGGCAGGTCACGCCTTCGTCATCCCGCCAGACGACCTCACCGGCATCGGGATGTTCCACGGCCGGGGCGCCGTTCGCGGTCGTGTCGAAGGGCTCGGTGCCGGTGGCCCGGACCAGCCGAGCCGGACCCTGGTAGGCGTCGAGGTCCTCACCGCCGATGGGCAGCGCGTATTCGACGCTGACCGCGTTGTAGGCGTCCACGACCCGGTTGACGGCGGGGAGTGCGTCCGCGCGACGAAGCAGGGCATCAACGGAGGGCCGGGTTCGCTTGGGCTTCGCGCCAAAGGCGGCATAGGCCTCCCGCCAGGCCTGCACGTGAGGGTCCTCCGGCGCCGCGCGGTCACCGGCGGACTCAAGCCCGCCGGTGGATCGGTCGTCGCTGGGACCGTTCCCGAGCCCCTCGGCGATCATGACCAGCACGGCGAAGTCACGACGCAGTTCTCGTACCGACTCGTCGACAGTGATGTACTCAAGCATGATGTGCTCCTCCTTAGTCCGGTCATCCTATTGCAACGCATAGTTCACTATAACGACCGGGAGCGACAAGGCCATGAGTGACTCGGAAGCCACGAGCGGCGAGGGTGTGGGCGAGGCGGTGGGGCGCACCGTGCGGGCCATGCGGTCCGCGCACGGCTGGAGCCTGGACCAACTGGCCGCCCGCTCCGGGGTGAGCAAAGGGGTGCTCGTCGCGCTGGAGCAGGGGCGCGGCAACCCCAACCTCGGCACTCTCATCCGGATTTCCGAGGCCCTCGGGGTGGCGCTGACCCGGCTGGTCCAGGTGGAGGAGGAACCCCTCGTCCAGCTGTTCCCACCCGAGCGGCACGTCGTGCTCTGGCGGGGGCCGGCGGGCGGGATGGGCACCTTGCTGGGCGGCAGCGACCCACGCCCCTCGATCGAACTGTGGAAGTGGGAGCTGTCACCAGGTGAGCAGCGCGGCAGCGAGGCGCACTCGTCTGGCACCCGCGAGATCGTTTACGTCGAGGAGGGCACGCTCACCCTCAGCGTGGACGGCCACCGGCACACGCTGGCCACCGGCACCGCCGGGGTCTTCGCAGGCGACCGGCCGCACGCTTATGCTAACGACGGAGAGTTGCCATGCTGCTATGTCCTCGCGGTTATGGACCTCTGACGGGGCGGACTGTAGAGCCTTCACCAGAGGCCCGGAACCAGGGGAATAGTCACAATCGTTACCGTGGTATCCCATGACTGATGTAGCAGGACGTACCGCCGTGCGCGGGGCCACCATGATGCTGGCCGCCGGCGGCTGGAACGTCGCTCCGCCAGCAGACCCACCCGCCCTCTTGAACGACATCGTCGCGCTCTCGCCCTCCGAGGCGTGGGCGGTCGGACAGACCCAGAATCACCCCGTGATCCAGCGCTGGGACGGCACGGCCTGGGCGGTCGTGGCGAGCCCGCAGTCCACCTCGGTCATCGGTGCCGCGCTGCTGGGGGTGGCCGCGGTCTCGCCGACCGCCGCCATCGCGGTAGGAGGCGCCTACGACCGGCTGGCCGGCCGGGAGATCCCGCTGGTCCAGCACTGGGACGGTACGGGGTGGACCGCACGGAAGCTCGGGCCCTGGCTCGACGCAGGCTATGTGCTCACTTCCGTGGCGATGTTCTCCTGCGACGACGCCTGGGCCGTCGGGCACGGCGTCCCGAACGGGCCGGTCGCCCTGCACTGGGACGGAACGAGCTGGACCCGGATCCCCACGCCGACGCCCGCCAAGGGCAGACTGCTCGCGGTGGCCGGCACCTCGCCCCGCGACCTGTGGGCAGTGGGAGCGAACGAACGCACCCCCCTGACCATGCATTTCGACGGGCACGCCTGGCGGCAGGTGCGCGGCCCGTCCGGCGACCGGCCGCTCACCGACGTCGTGGCGCTGTCCGACGGCTCGGCCTGGGCCGCGGGCGGAGGCGGACTGCTGCACTGGAACGGCCGCCGCTGGCGTCGGGTCGATGCCGGCCTGAACTCGGTGAACACCCTGACCGCGCTGTCCCCCACCGACATCTGGGCCGCAGGTGGGCGCGGCGAGATCGCGCACTTCGACGGCTCGAAATGGCTGCGGACCGACTCGCCCCCACCGCTGGGCGGCTCGGCGGTCTGGCTCGGCGCCACCTCGGTCGCACCGGGCACGGTCTGGATAGTCGGCTCCCAGCAGACCGGGGGATCCAGCGGATCACCGACCCTGCACTCCGTCACCGCCCTCACCCAAGAGGACTAGGGAACGTCCCAAGGGCGTGTCACCCGGATAGGCGGATGGGCATGAGGAGGTAGCGGAAGTCATCGGTCTGGCCGGTGAGCAGGGCAGGCCGGGAGGGCGCGGTGAAGTCCAGGTTCGCGACATCGGAACCGATGCCCGCGAGGCCGTCGAGCAGGAACTGCGGGTTGAAGGCGACGTCGAGGTCTTCCCCACTCAGCTCGGCGGGCAGAACCTCGTTGGCACGCGCTGCGTCCCCGGTCGCCGCGCGGACGCGCACCTGTCCCTGTGTAAAGGCCAGCCGCAGCGGGGTGCCGCGGTCAGCGACCAGCGCCACCCGCTTGATCGCCTCGATGAACGGGGCGACCGCCACCTGCGCCCGGGCGGCCCAGTCGGCGGTAAGCCGGGATCGGTAGTCGATGAACTGGTCGTCGAGCAGCCTGGTGGTCATCCGGCGTCCGCCGCAGGTCAGGCCGATGAGGCTGTCGGCCGCACCCGCCATGGCGAGTTCGGTCAGCGTGCCGGACCGCAGCGATTTGGCGGTGTCTGCCAGGGTCCGCGCGGGCACCACCGCAGCCACGCTGAAGTCCGGCCTGGCAGGTGCCCAGGGGAGTTCCCGGGCCGCGATCCGATAGCGGTCGGTGCAGGCCAGCCGCATGGTGGTGCCCTCGATGTCGACCCGCACGCCGGTCAGCATCGGCAACGTGTCATCACGGCTGGACGCGACCACCACCTGGGCGACCGCAGCGGCGAAGACCTCGCTGTCGACGGTCCCCGCGGCGGCGGGCATCTTGGGCAGCTCGGGATAGTCCTCCACCGGCATCGTCAGCAGCCCGAACTCGGCGCTGCCGCAGGTGAGCACGGCCTCGGATCCACTGGTGACGATGTGCACCGGTTGCGGCGGCAGACTCCGCACGATCTCGGTAAGCAACCGGCCGGGCACCAGCACCCGCCCCGGCTCGGTCACGGTCGCCTCGACGGTCACCCGCCCGGACGCCTCATAGTCGAAGGTGGACAGGGTCAGTTCACCGGTGTCCTCCGCGTCGATCAGCATCCCGGCCAGGATCGGGATCGCCGGGCGGGCCGGCAAGGTGCGCGCGGCCCAGGCCACGGCGTCCGCGAGGACATCTCGGTCGATTGTGAACCTCATCTGATCCTCCCGTGGATACTCCGGCCTTCAGGCCGGGGAGTAAACGGGAGCGGGAGGGCCGCCAAGGCTTGAGCGCGCCTGGACCGGTCACTGTTCAATGGTGGTCTCCTTGGTCGTGGTGTAGCCGTAGCCGTCCGCGCGCTGGAGCAACCGGAGGTGTCTGTGGTTGATGCCTTGGACGAGCCCTGCCGCGGTTGTGATGTTGAAACTGCCAGTGGAGCGGACGGCGACGCGGCCGGTGTGGACCCCGGCTTTCTTGCCTGTTGGGACGACCGCTTGGACAAGGTCGCCGGTCCGGAAACCGCGTACGGTCTTGGTCCGGGGCAGCCGTAACCGGGGGAATCCGTACCGATCGGTGCGGGTACGGCAGTAGGTGCCGCGACCGGTCGCCTTCACCACCAGCATCGTTGCCGGCCGGACGGTGACGGTGTCGAGCACGCCGACGTGCAGGGCGTCCAGGGTGTGGGACTTGGGGGAGCCGGTGCGGGACCGGTTCCATTTGGTCCGGCCGCCCGAGGCGGTGTGCACGGGCAGGCCAGTCTGCTCCAGTGCCCGCCAGAGCGCCCACCGGGTCGCGTTGACGGCGGCGGCGTCCCGCAACGGAGCCTTGGCCCGCGCCAAGATCCGTTGGAGGAGGGCGGGTTGGTCCTTGAGGAACTCCTGCACCGGTGTCGCGTCCTTTTCCTGGTTGCAGGGGATGCAGGCGAGGGCGAGGTTGCTGATCCGGTCGGACCCGCCTCGTGAGCGGGGCTGGATGTGATCGATGTTAAGCGGGATGCCCGTCGCGCCGCAGTAGGCACACGTGCGATCCCACTTGGCCAGCAGGTATTCTCGCACCTCATACCCGGCCAGCGTGCCCTGCTGGTACTCCACCCCTGACAGAGCTCGCCCGGCCGACATCAGGTGGGTGTCGAAACAGACCCGCTCGAGGTGGACGGCGGATACCGGCGCCCACCTGGTCAGCCTGCTCACCCATGACAGGGTGGTGTCCACGCGGTGCCGCAATGACGGCGCCAGCCACCCCTTGGGTTTGGTCCGGTTCAGGAAACGCGGGGCACGGTGGCGCAGGTTCCGCGACCGGCGGCCCCGCCGCAACGCGGCCCGTGAGGCGAGCTTGTCGCGGATCTGCCCGCCCCGGTGGTCGAGTTGGATGCTGTACATCCCGGCACGGCTTCCCCCGCTGGTGATGAACACGCTGATGCCCGTGTGCTTGGAGCCAGGGTCGATGCCGACCTGCACACCCCGCACACTCGAGTCGGCCACGGTGCGGTCCTTCAAACGGATGACGAACGGGGTGTGCCGGGCCACCACCGCCCGGCCCGCCGCTAGTAGCCGGCGGGCGCGGGCGGGGCGGCATGGGTCCAACGGGTGACCGCGGGAGTCCAAGACGAACACGACCGAATGGCCCTCACGGGCCGCTCCCTGCCCAGCCGAGGCCGGGTCGGGGTGACGCCGCTGGTTCCGGGTGCCGAAACCAGCGATCTCCCCTCGCCCATGTTCCACGCCGGTTACCGCAACAAGGCAGTGCCCGCGTCCCGTTTCGTGCCCACCCTCGGGCGTGTCTGCTGACGCGGATTCCAGAGCAGCGGGCTGAGGAAGCACCCGCTGGTGGGTCTGCTGGCCTACGTGGAACGTAGTCAATCGAATGCACCTCCTTCTGGGCGATCGACTCGGGCTGGTCAACGCGGGGCTTCAAAGCGCATCACTGCACCTCAAGCCCACTCCTTCAGGAGGGGGTCGTTGACCTGACCTGCCCCTTCCTCAGATGCCTGCACTCAGCACGTTATCCATCGAGTCCGACAGAATCGGTCAGTACGTCGAATGGCCGCCCGACTGCCGTCCCGCGAACGACTCGGCCCGAGAAAATCACGGACCAGAACGGAATTATTTGTTCCATGTATGCTGGATTGTATGGAGACCACCTCTACGCCGATGAGCGGCCGCCGGGCTCAGGCGGCCCGCAATGACACTCTGATCCTCGACGCCGCCCGCGAGGTGTTCCTCGCCGATCCGAGCGCCCCCATCTCCGCAGTCGCCGAACGGGCCGGGGTGGGCATCAGCGCGCTGTACCGCCGTTACGCCAGCAAGGACGAGCTGCTCCAGCGGCTCGCCAGCGACGGACTGCAGCGCTACATCGCCGAGACCGAAGCCGCGCTGGCCGACGACGGTGACCCGTGGAACGCCTTCACCGGGTTCATGAGCCGCTGTGTGGAGGCCGGATCCAGTTCGCTGACCCAGCGCCTGTCCGGCAGCTTCACCGCCACCGAAGAGCTGAACCGCGAAGGCTACCGGGCCTCTCAGCTCACCCAGGAGCTCCTCGACCGCACCAAGGCGACCGGTGGCCTGCGTCCCGACATCGAGGTCGGCGACCTGTCACTGCTGTTCGAACAGCTTCAGTCCGTCCAGGTGAAAGATCCGGACCGCGCGCGGCAGCTCCGGCAGCGCTACCTGACCCTGCTGCTGGAAGCCATGCACTCCCCTTTCGTGACGCCCCTTCCCGGTCCGCCGCCCAGCTGGCAGGAGATCAGCGGCCGCTACAACGACTGAGTAATGTGCAGACCTCCACACAACGC
The DNA here is from genome assembly GCA_025964575.1 of Actinomycetes bacterium. Lineage (GTDB taxonomy): Bacteria > Actinomycetota > Actinomycetes > Streptosporangiales > Streptosporangiaceae > Actinomadura_E. The sequence continues at coordinate 11,176 of JAOPYO010000352.1, read as the reverse complement.
CCATGGAGGCCTGTCGACATGTCGCTGACCCTCACGGTGCTGGGCACCGCCACGCCCTACCCGCTGCCGGGCCGCGCCTGCTCGGGATACCTGCTCAGCGCGGGTGAGACACAGGTGTGGATGGATGCCGGTCCGGGGAGTCTCGCCAACCTGCAGCGGCACACCTCACCCGACCGGCTGTCGGCGATCTGGCTGTCCCACCTGCACGCGGACCATGCCGCGGATCTGCTGAGCGCCTACTACGCCCTGGCCTTCGCCGATCTGCGGGCGCCCGCGCCGATCCCGGTCTACGCGCCGGCCGGCTGCGCGCAGCGTCTCGCCGGGTTCTTCGCCCAGCCCACTCCGGACTTCCTGGACGCGGTGTTCGACATCCGCGAACTCCACGACGGCCACCAGATCAAGATCGGCGGCCTTCAGCTGACGAGCCGGGCCGTCCACCATGACATCGAGGGATTCGGGCTGCGTGCCGAATATGAGGGCCGGACCATCGTCTACTCGGGCGACAGCGGCCCGTGCACGGCACTGGACGAACTCGCCGTCGATGCCGACCTCCTGCTCTGCGAAGCGGAGGCCACCAGCTGGCCGGCGGACTCCCCGCAGTGGCATCACACGCCGGAGGACGCCGGGGCGCTGGCCCAGCGGGCACGCGTCCGCCAACTGATCGTCACTCATGTCGGCCCCTTCCTCACCCCCGAGGAGGCGACCTCGCGGGCCGCCGCCGTGTTCGGCGGACCTACTCTCACCGCCCGCGAGGGCGACGCGTACAGCGCTGGATCGTCAGAGGTCACGGTCGTTGAGGTTCCACAGTGGCAGGGGTCGGCGGCGCGCACGGCGCGACGGCTGGAGACCGGCGCCGCCCTGCTGGCCGAACTGATCCCCGACGCCGACCGGGTACGGCTGCCGCCGCTCGATCGTCCCGGTACGGCCCGCGATGGGGTGAACAACGCGGATGTCCTGCTGAAGACCCTGACCGCGGCCCGCTCCGCGCTGTCCGGTACCACCGGCCCGGTGGTGACCGTCGGCGGTGACTGTGGTGTGGAACTCGCACCGGTCGAGGCCGCGCAGCGGCAGTACGGAGCGCACCTCGCCGTGGTGTGGTTCGACGCCCATGGCGACCTCAACACCCCGGCCTCGTCACCCTCGGGAGCGTTCCACGGCATGGTCCTGCGTACGCTGCTCGGCGACGGGCCTGCCGAGCTGCTGCCCAGCCGGGCTTTGAGCCCGGATCAGGTCGTCCTCGCGGGCGTACGGGCCCTCGACCCTGGCGAGAGCGACTATGTCCAGCGCCACGGAATCCGGCGGCTGAGCGTGGCGGAACTGGCCGAACCCGCACCGCTGATCGAGGCGGTCGCCGCCACCGGGGCTGACACCGTCTATGTCCATATCGATCTCGACGTGCTCGATCCTCGGTCGTTCGCCTCGGTCGGCACCCCCGAACCCGACGGGCTCTTCCCGGACCGGCTCGCCGCCTCCGTGGCCGCGCTCGCCCGGCACTTTTCCGTGGCCGGGCTCGGCATCACCGAATACGAGCCCGCCGAGCCCGCCGACCAGGCGATGCTGGCCTCGCTCATCCCGACGCTCGTGAACGCAGCAAGGGGGATCTCGCCAGCGGCGAGGTCGGAGACCACGGGCCCGCGCAGGTGAGTGACCTGGCCAGGGCCCGTGGTCTCATGCCGAGCGTCTACCTGTTGTGCATGCTCAGTTCGGTAGAGCTGGGACCTTGGGTGGGGTGGGGCAGTCCCCTTCGCAGGTGAACGTGAAGGCGGGAGCCGTGGGCGTTGGTAGCTGAGGGTCGGTCGGCAAGGCGCTGCCGGTCGGCAACCGGGAGGCGCAGGTCTTCGCGGCGGCTTTGTACGCCGTCGAAATGGGGTTGACGCTGCCGCCCTTGCGGTGAATCTGCCCGTCGCTCGAGATGGAGATTCCGGGGAAGTCCGAGACACCGTGGGCGCGCATGCAGGCGGTGAACTCCTCTGCTTGGTCGTTCTTTCCGCTGCTCGTGCTGGTTGCCGTGATCGACGTGGCCTGGTGCGGCCGGGCGCTGACGTGCGACGGAGCGCTGGCTGAGGCCGCCTGCGCTGCCACGGCGGCAGTGCAGGCCGCGGCGGCGAGTACGAGGAGCGGTACGCCGACCCGCCGCCTGGTCCGCCGGGGCTGTTCGGTGTTGGGTGCAACTGGCATGGTGTTCTCCTTCGGGACGTTGTGCCGTCGTTGAGGTGGAGTCAACCGAGGTGAGGGTTACCGGAGCGGAACACCTGCCGTTACGCCGCTGTAACCGCAGGGTCGGGATGATCGACGTCAAAGCGCCAGGGAGACGGTGAGCGATGCGGGTCTTGGTGGTTGAGGATCATCGTGAGCTCGCGGAGACGTTGGCGGTGGGTCTGCGGCGCGAGGGCATGGCGGTCGAGGTGGCCTGGGATGGTCCGGCTGGGCTTGAACGCACCTCGGTCAACCGGTACGAGGTAGTCGTGCTCGATCGTGATCTGCCGGGGATGCATGGAGATGATGTGTGTCAGCTCTCGGTGCTCGAGCTGCTACTGGCCGCTGGGGGCCGGGTCGTGTCAGCGGAAGAGTTGCTGGAGCGAGGGTGGGATGAAGCCGCGGACCCGTTCACGAACACGGTCAAGGTGACGATCAGCCGGCTGTGGCGAAAGCTTGGCGACCCGCCGCTGATCGAGACCGTTGCCCAGGCCGGTTACCGGATCTGAGGAACGGTAGGAGATGGAAAGGCGCCGCCGTGTCCTGCAGGAGGTTGTTCATCGGGTCCCGCGTCGTTTGCAGTGGACCATTCGGCTGCGGCTGACCCTGCTGTACGGCGCCCTGTTCTTGGCGACCGGCGTGCTGCTGCTCGCAGTGACTTATGTGTTGGTGGCGCACACCCCGCGGGCCGGCTCGCCGCCTCCTTCGCCTCGTACTGCTCTGTGACCGGACTCGGCAAGTTTTCGGGTCGTCGGGAAGATTGGCTCGGGTCTTGTCGGAGGTCCCAGATACAGTGCGTGCGCTGATGCGGGTCGTTCTAGGAGGATGAGATGGGTACCTGGTCTGCGTTTCTGGCGTGTCGGGCCCCCGCCGATGCTCAACAGATCTGGCCGGACTCGCAATCCTGGGGAACTCCGGCGCCCGGCTGGGCGTTTGTGGATGTCGCTCTCAGCTTCGATCCTGATCTGGATGCCGCGCTAGCTGCTGCGCCCGGACCCGCGTTGACCGCGATCGTGTGTGACAGTGACTTCGCCCACGTGCGTGGGGCGGTCGACGGCGTCACCCAGTGGGAGGTCTTCCTCAACGAGAAGACGGCCGCCGAGTACGACATGCCTGTCCCGACGACGCCCGGCGCCGAGGACGGCGAACTGCACCAGCGGATCGGGGCGTGGGCTGCCCAGGCCGGTTCGCCCACCATGGACCGGGCCGCACTGCAGCGTGTCCTGGCTGGAGGTCACGTTTTCGCCGACGACGCGTTGCACGAGTTGGCGTGCGTGCTGGGCATCCTGACGTCCCGCTCGGAGCCACCCGCGGACGGCGACAACCGAGGGGCAGTCAGCTAGAGGGTCGCGTGGCGAACTCGAAGCGCTTCCGCGGGAGCGTTTTTGCAAGTGCACTTTTCCTCGGCGTTGTCACGGACTCCGGCAAGAGGAGCATCACCATGTCGTGGTCGCCAGCGCACCTCGCCGTCGAGCACGAAGACCTCCCGCGGCTGTGTGATCCCTCAGCTGCGCGAACTTGGGGCGAGCAGCCTGCGGAGCGCGGTTGGGGTGTGCCCCAGCTGCTCGCGAACGGTCCGGGTAAGGTGCGCCTGGTCGGCGAAGCCGAGATCCGCAGCCAGGCCGGCGAGGCCGCATTCGCCGCCCTCGAGCTGCTCCATCACCCGGCCGACGCGGACCCGGTTTCGGTAGTGGGTCAGCGAGACACCCATCTCTCGCGAGAACACGCGGCTCAGCCGGTACGGCGAGACCTTCAGCAGCCCGGCCAGCGGGCAGAGCCCCGCTGACTCCGGGTGCCCCTCGATGATCGCCTCACGGGCCGCCGCGACGAGCGCCCGGTCGGCGGGCCCCGGCCGTTCCACCGCCCGCCCGACGGCCACCGCAACGAGCCGAAGCAACTCCTCAGTGAGCGCGTAGTCGACATCCCCGCCACCGGCGGCGACGAGCAGACGCCGGTGAGCCAGATCGACGCGCGCGTCCACGTACACCGTTGTCCCGCCCGCAAGCCCTCCCCAGAGCCAAGGCGTGAAACCCACCGACGTGCAGGCGTCGCCCCCCGAAGGGTGCGCGAACCGTTCCTCCTCATCCGGCGACCCGAGGTAGGCCACCGTCGAATCCAGATCGGTATCGGTCCCATCGACCCACCGCCGAAACCGTCCGCGCCGCACCAGCACCATCCGGTGGTCATCGCGTACCTCCGGCTCCGACCACCCGGTGTGGTCATCGCTGCAGGCCACCGTGGTCACGGAGAATTCGGGCCGGGCGGCGAGGGTCACAGCTGAGAGCACGCCGCAGACAATACGCAAGGGGTACGACGGAACGGCCCGCAAGGATCTTCAAGACCCTCGCCGCCGCGGGGCAGATGCTAGTGGGCAAGCGACAACACGAAGGAGTCACCAATGGCCGCTCTCGCAGAGCCCACCGCGATCATCATCGACTGTGCCGCCCCGGGGGCGCTCGCCGAGTTCTATCAGAAGGTCACCGGCTGGGAGATCACCCACAGCGACGACGACTCCGCCTGCCTCGGCGACGGCCCGATCCAGCTCGCCTTCCAGCGGGTCACCGACTACCGGGGACCGGGATGGCCTGACGCGGCCAAGCACGCCCACCTTGACTTCAAGGTCGCAGACCTGAACGTCGCGACCAAGGAACTGCTGGCACTCGGTGCGGCCAAGCCCGAGTTCCAGCCCGGCGAGGGCCAGTGGACAGTCCTCACCGACCCAGAAGGACACCCCTTCTGCATCGCCGCAGGCTGACCGAAGTCCAGGGCGGAGCGGAAGCCCTCTTGATTTTTCCATAGTCGGCTATAAGATAGCCGACTATGGAAATCATCGAGGTGCTGGCCATCTGCGGAAGCGTGCGAGAAGAGTCGCTTAACCGCGCTCTGTTGCGGGCCGCGCAGGAGCTGGCCGGTGACCCGTTTCGGGTGGAGGTGTGGGACGACCACGCTCTGATCCCACATGTTGACGCAACTCGCGGACGCCCGTTCCCGGCCGCCGTGCAAGCTTTGCGCGGCCGCGTAGCGGCGGCCGATGTCGTACTGCTGGTGACGCCTGAGTTCAACCGGGGTATCCCTGGTGGGCTGAAGGACATCGTGGACTGGCTGTCGGTTCTGGCGCCGCCACGGCCGCTGGCAGGCAAGCCGGTGGTCCTGATGAGCGCATCACCGCACCAGTTCGGGGGCGCCTTCGCCCAACTGCAGTTGGCCGATGCCCTGCGACGGGTCGGTGCCGAGGTTCTCTCCGATCTGGATGTGGCGGTCGGTTTCTGCCACGGCCACATCGATGAGAGCGGGACGCTTGTGGGCGAGGAGCCGCGGGCCGCCATCGTGGAGTTGTGGCGGCGTGTCCTCAGCAAGGTCGGGGCTGATCGGCAGGCGGTTCCGGCGTGACCACGGGACGCGAGATCGCGGCTGCTCAAGGACCGGTCGGCTACACGCTCGCGGAGGCCACTCGGGCGCACCGCGCCCAGCTTCAGCGGCGGATGGAACGACTCGGGCTGTACTTGGGGCAGGAGCTCTTGGTGGTCGACATCCATCAGCATCCCGGCACAACACAGGCGGAACTGGTCCAGCGGATCGGCATCGAACAACCCACCATCGCCAAAGCGATCACCCGTATGGAGCGGACCGGGTTCGTGGAACGCGCCGCCGATCCGCGCGACCGCCGGGTGACCCTGCTGCGGCTGACCGAACACGGCGAAGCCGTCGTGCAGGCCGTCCTCGCCGCGTGGGCGGAAGTCGACAGGGCTGCCACCAGCGGGCTCACCGAAACAGAAGCTCGTGAGCTCACCCGGCTCCTGAACAGGATCCGCGACAACCTCGCCTGACCCCCACGATGACCACGATCCGAAGAACCGCCGGCGTTCGTTGAGTCGTGGCGAATCCTTGCCAGTGAACGCGATGCATTTCGCGGCGGGCCGTCGTGGATGGGGCGGCCATGTGCACGGACCGCATTCGCCCTGGGCATGCTCGCGCAGTCGGCGTACGGCCGCCTGGGTCTGCATCCACACCACTGTGGACAAGTTCGGGCTGTCTCCTAGCCGAGAGCCTGAGCCCCGCGGGACTGAGGCCCGGCGGCACCAGGCTGGGCACTCAGAACCCAGGGAAAAGGGATCGCAGATCCTGCAGGGTGACGGAGCCGGTCACGGTGACGCCGTCCTCGGGCCGGTTGCGGCCGTAGACCAGCCGCAGCACGGCCTCGGCCGATCCGGACACCGTCCCGTCCGGCTCGGCCGGCTCGCACGGATAGATATGCAACTCCGCGTCCAGGTCCAGCAGCATCGTCCTGGGCGGTTCTGTCAGAACGACGGTGAGCTGCCGCGAACCCAGCCGCCTGAGGGTTTCGGCATCCCGAAACCGCGTCGCCACCAGGTCCAGCCGCTCCCACAGCAGCCGCACCTCCGCTGCCGGGATCACCGCCGCCGGATCCAGAGCAACCTCGATGTCCCAGGCGTGCACCGACTGCTCCGATAGCCGGTACCAGGCATAGACGGGAACGCTGAGCAACCCGGCGAAGTACGGCACGCGCACCGACGCGCGCTGCTGCACATCGAGCGAGTCCAGCAGCTGACGATGGCGGGCATCGGCGGCCATCCATGCCTCACGCTGCGCCGGTCCGGACAGAGCGTCCCACCGCTCCCACACCGGCATCACTGTCTCCCGCTGCGGCCAGGTCGTATCGCCGGCGAGGCCACGCTCCAACAGGCTGGTGCTGATCTCTGCGGCACTGCCCAGATGGGACAGGACCTGGGCGATGTTCCAGTCGTCCGTGAAGGACGGGTGAGACAGCTCCTTCTCGGACAGACCGTTGACCGCGTTGGCAAGGCGCCGAGAGCTGGCGTGCAGAGCGGCGAGCCAGAGGTCGAGGTCTCCTGCGCCGCGGAGGGTGGGCGTGTCTGCGGAATCGGTGGTCATGAAGAGCTCCTCGGCTCGCAGGGAGAGGTCCTTCTACTCTCGGAGCCCACATAACCTCATCCCGGCCCCACCTGTAGTTGCCGGCCAGACCGCTCGCCAAGAGTCGCCATAAGGCACACCTATAGAGACCACGAGCTAGCGACCGACAGGTGCCGGCCGATGGCTGATGTCCCGGTACCCGGGCGACTCAGTGGCCGATGTGCCTACCCAGCCGCGATGGCGCTGGTCGCGGCAACCATGATGCGATGAACCCATGGAGCTGCGGGAGATGCGGGCGTTCGTTGCGGTCGTCGAGGAGGGCGGTCTGTCCGCCGCGGCACGCAGGCTGCATGTCAGTCAGCCGGCCTTGTCCCAGACCATGGTCACGCTGGAGCGCCAGTTCGGCGTGCAGCTGCTGGTTCGCAGCAGCACCGGAGTCCAGGCCACCGACGCCGGATTGACACTCCTGGCCGAGGCCCGCGCGGTTTTAGCCCGCCACGACCAGGCCCTGGCCGCGATGGCCGCCCACACCGCGGCCGGCCACAGTGTTCTGCGAATCGGTATCCCTCTGGAACTGCCCTCTGATCTGCTGTCCCGCGCCCTAGTCGATCTCGCCGACGCCTATCCCGTCACCCGGGTCCAGGCCCGTCACATGTCGACCTCCGCCCAGCTCGCGGCGCTGCGGAGCGGCGACCTTGATCTCGGCCTGCTGCGCGAACACCCCAGTGGGCAGGACCTCGACGCGATGCTGGTCGTGGAAGAGCATCTCGGAGTGCTGCTGGCCACGGATTTGGCCGTCAAGCTCGCCGGGCCCGACGGGATCCGTCTGGATGCCCTGGCGGGACTGGACTGGGTCGGCTTCCCTCGCTCCGGCAGCCCCGCCTGGTACGACGCGCTCACCGCCATCCTGCGCAGCCACGGCATCGACCTCGGCCCGGAGCCCCCTGAGGGACAGTCGCTGATCGCCGAGGTCAAACTCGCAGCCGTCGGCGCGGGCCGGGCTTTCACCCTTGCGCCCCCTGACTGGTCCCAGCCCCTGCCGGAGTCCGTCACCTGGTCCCCCCTCGTCGGCCACCCCCTCGTGCGTCGCACGTGGGCGGTCTGGCCCGCCAGCTCTCATCGGCGCGATCTCGGCCACCTCATCGCGGCACTGGACCAGCCCCCTTCGGCCTGAGGCCAGAGACGGGATGCCCGTGTCGGGGGGTGGAACAGCGGAACGCGCACCCTCTCCGGATGGTCGGTGACCCAGCTGACCACAACGCTCAGTGTTCCCGGAGCGGTAGCGGCGCGCCCGGACACTCCGCCGGAGAGTCCGGTCACCCGCGTGCGGAGAGGCCGGAAGCAGGGGAGTTGAGTTACTCTGGGTAATCAGGACGCTTCACTGGCCACTGATGTACTCGCGACATTCCGGTACGGCCGTGACGACCGTGCAGCGGGACACGTGGCACGCACTGCACGCCCGCGTGCTGCAGTCCCACGTGCCATCGAATGGGTTAAGTGCCAGGTCAGCGGCATATAGATGGCACTTATAAGGGTTATAGTTCCCGTGTATGACCTCTCGGGAAGTGTGCGGAACGTCTGCGGCTTACACCACCTGGATCGAGTCGCCGTCAACGTAGCGACTGGATCAGCAGGCCCCTTCGTGGAGCACACACATATCGGAGAGTGAGCAATGATGTCTGAACTGTCTGGTACTTCGGTGTTGGTGACTGGTGGGACCAGCGGTATCGGCCGGGCGGCTGCCCTCGCGCTGGCCGGGCTCGGAGCGCGGGTCGTGCTGTCGGGCCGAGACGCCGAGCGCGGCAAGAAGGTCGTGCAGGAGATCGAGGCGGCCGGCGGTGAGGGCCACTTCGTGGCTGCCGATCTGCGGGACGAGGCTTCGGCACGCGCGCTGGCCAGGGAGGCCGGTGCGCTCGTGGGGCAGATCGACGTCCTGGTCAACAACGCCGGCATCTACCCGTTCGGGCCGACCGGGGAGACCACGGAGGCCGACTTCGACTCGGTGTACGGGCTGAACGTGAAGGCACCGTACTTCCTGGTCGCCGAGCTTGCCCCCGCCATGGCCGAGCGAGGTCATGGCGCGATCATCAACGTGACCACGATGGTCGCGGAGTACGGCGTGGACGGTATGAGCCTCTACGGGTCGAGTAAGGCCGCCCTGGTCCTGCTGACGAAGTCGTGGGCGGCGGAGTACGGGCCGAGTGGGGTGCGCGTGAACGCGGTCAGCCCGGGCCCGACGCTCACCGAGGGAACCTCGGGGATGCTCGAGGCCGTCGACGCCCTGGCCGCCCAGGCACCGGCCCAGCGGCCGGGAACTGCACAGGAGGTAGCCGACGCCATCGTCTACCTGGCCACCGACCGGTCGAGCTTCGTTCACGGTGCTGTGCTGCCGGTCGACGGCGGACGCATCGCCGTCTGACGTTCCCCAATCCTGGCCTGCGCGGGAGCGCATGACACCGAGCAGGCCAGGTGACCGGACGTCCTGCACGACGACACGAATTACCGCTGGCCGGCGTCCTCGCCGGACGTCAGCCAGGTACATGAGCTATGTGGATTCGACCGGGCTCCGGCACTCCACGGACAAGGAATCACCTCATGGAACTGCAGAATCAGACTGCTCTGGTCACCGGCGGCGCCTCGGGCATCGGTCGTGAGACGGCCCTCCTCCTCGCCCGTGAGGGCGCGCTCGTCATCATCTCCGGCCGCAACGCGGCAAAGGGCGCCGAGGCCGTCGCTGAGATCGAGGCCGCTGGCGGCAAGGCACGCTTCATCACCGCCGATCTGAGCGACCTAGCGTCAGTCGCGCGGCTCGCCGAGGATGCTGGCGAGGTCGACATCCTCGTCAACAACGCCGGCGCGTTCCCCTTCGCTCCGGCCCTGGAGCAGGGCCTGGACACGTTCCAGGAGCTGTTCGACACCAACGTCCGTGGACCGTTCTTCCTCACCTCCGCCCTGGCGGGGAAGATGGTGGCCAAGGGTTCGGGCAGCATCATCAACGTCACCACCATTGCCGGCCTGCGGGGTATGCCCGACACCGCCGCCTACGGTGCGACGAAGGCCGCGGTCGACTCGTTCACCCGGACGTGGGCGGCCGAGTTCGGCGGACGCGGGGTCCGGGTCAACGCCATCGCCCCCGGACACACCAAGACCGAGAACGTGACGAGCATGATCGGCGAGGAGGAGTTCGAGGAGGCGGGTGCAGCAACCCCGCTGGCCCGGCTCGGCCGCCCCCGCGAGATTGCCGAGGCGATCCTCTTCCTCGCGTCGCCACGCTCCAGCTACATCACCGGCGTCACCCTTGCCGTCGACGGCGGCTACATGGCACAGGGCTGATCAGCCGCGTCCTGCCACCAAGCGAGCCCGTCCACAAGGCAGCCAGGCTAAGCGGACACAACGGCGACAACTGCGTCGAGGTCGCCGCCCTTGACGGCGTCATCGCGGTACGGGACTCCAAGAAGACCACCCAGCCCGCGCTGACCTTCCAGGCCGTCGTCTGGGGAGCCTTCGTCCGCCGGGTCAAGAGCACCTGAGCGGTCTGACCACCCAGCCGCACAGCACATGCGCTGCGATCATGCCTGATGTCGCTGCAATGGGGCTACGGCCACGTCGCGAGTCGGGCTCGGTGAAGACCGCTGACCACGGCATCGATGGCTTAGGTCCAGGTGTTCCAGGGCAGCGTTGCCCACAGTGAACCCTACAGAAGGCGCCGCGCGGCACACACCGTCACGGGGCCGCACCCGGCCATCGAGCCTGAGGCGCGGGATGCCGGGGCAAAGAGATGTCTCCTATCGATGCCGTCGTCGGCGCCGCAGGAGGAGGTTGCCGCTACACGAGCTTCACGGGCCCCTGGCCGTGGTGGTAGCCCCTGTCCGGCGTTTGCAGGATCGGTCGATGGTGTAGACCCACCGGCCTTGAGTGTCTCGGGTCATGGTGACCTGGTCGGCGAGGCGGTATTTGGCCCGGTTGTGCCATGAGCAGCAGGGGGCGAGGAGGTCGATGTCGGTGGTGTGGGCATCGCTCCAGTTCAGGACGTGGTCGACTTCGCAGTATCGGGCGGGGATGGCGCATTCGCGGAAGGCGCAGGTGT
>JAOPYO010000350.1 GCA_025964575.1 Actinomycetes bacterium | reverse complement strand
CGGACCGGGCGCGCACTGCCGAATCCTGGCCGCGCGTTGCAGTCGAAGGCACCCGCGGGCAGATCCAGTTCTCCCGCACGCCAGGCATCAGCGTTTGGCAATGGGCTTGGACGCCAATCCAAGTCGTTGATCGAGATCCGGCGGAACCCGATCGCTTTCGGATCCTCCACGCCAGCTGAGAGAGCACGGAGGTCCGACTGCCCAGATCTGTCCGAACCTGAGGCTGTCTACCTGTCTACGTGTTAATCACTGGGCGCGCCCCACGGGCCTTCCTGCGGCCGCGGACCATGTCGTCTGCGCTCGGATTCCTCCAGCAGCTACCTGATCGGCGGCTCGTGGCGGCGCCGCCCTTCGCCGTAACGACTCGTCTACGCAAAGCGATATGGACCACCCCATGTACGGCAGACGGGACAGGGCGCACCCGGGTGGAGACAGACGTGAAGCCCCTGGTAGGACAGGTCTCACCACAAGATCATGTCCGTTACCACCAGAGGCTTCACGTGGTCACCTATGCTGCCACGCTCGACGTCCCGCGCCACGTCGTGGAGTACCTGTCCCGCCTGCTGGCCGCGCACCGGCGCCGCATCGGCACGCCGAAGGGATCGCGGGCGCTGGGGCCGTTCCGCCAGGCCGTGCTGGTGCTGCGCTGGTTCCGCGAGCGCGGCTGCGTGCACTGCCTGGCCCGCGACGCGGGCATCTCCCAGGCCACTGGGTACCGCTACCTGCACGAGGGCATCGACGTCCTCGCCGACCAGGCCCCCGACCTGCACGAGGTCCTGGACCGTTGCCGACGCGCCGGCATGACCCACGTGATCCTCGACGCCACGCTGATCGAGTCGGACCGCGTCGCCGGCGTCCGCGACAACGGCAACGACTGGTGGTTCAGCCAGAAGCACAAGGCGTTCGCCGGGAACGTACAGTTCCTGTCCGCCCCGGACGGCACCCCGCTGTGAGTCTCCGAGGTCGAGCCCGGCTCCACCCCCGGCTCCACCCCCGACATCACCGCCGCCCAGATCCACGCCCTGCCCGTCCTGTACAAGGCCGCGGCCGAGGGCCTGCCCACCCTCGCCGACAAGGGCTACATCGGCGCCGGGATTGGCATCCTCGTCCCGGTCCGGCGCCCCGAGGGCCGCTCCGAACAGGCCCTGCACGCGGACACCCGAACCAGGAACAGCCTGATCAGAGGCGTTCGTGCCCTCGGGGAACGGGCTGCCGCCGAGCTCAAGCAGCGTTGGCGAACCCTGCAGCACGTCACCATCAGCCCGAGCCGCATCGGTGACATCGCCCGCGCGGCCCTCGTCCTCAACGGAATCTGGAAATGATCACCGCTGAGAAAACGTCGGTGACTCGGCAAGCCCTCCGGCGGAGCCGGGACCGCTTGCGCCGACCATCAAGCGTCCGCGATCCCTGGCCATCTTGCGCGACGGGATCCCAAGTGTCGGCGATCATTGTGGGCATGGTTCCCTCGCTGCCCGAGGGGGCTGCGCTGACTGCAGATGACCACGTCAAGGTCTGGTTTCGGTTCGTGCCTAGAGAAGGCTGGCTTCCCTACGACACCGAGGGCGTCTGGGCCACCCGGTTCAGCACCGATGCCGCGAGGGTGCGCAACGTGCCGTTTCTGGTCGAAGGTGTTGCCGAACAGGACATCGTCGGCCTCGTCACCGATACCGACGGCCGTTATTGGGCCGACGGGAGAGTCGAATGGTCAGGCAACTGCACCATCCGACTCCTGCCCGTCCCCAGCGGCCCGCTCGGACCCGACCCTCGTGCGGTACACGACCTGTTGTCACCCTTCGGCCTCGGAGGCGAGATCTACAGTAAAGACCTCCCGCTCATGGCAGTTACCGTGCCCGCCGATGCCAACCTGCCCGCGATCAAGGCATTGCTGCTCCGTGGCCAGAACGAGGGCTGGTGGCACTTCGAGACCTCCTGCAGCAGCGACGCCTGGGAGAACGCGTAGCGCGCCCTGTTCAGATGAACATCGACCTTCCGTACAGTGACTCGGCACATAAGAAACCTGTCAAATAGGGTGAGATACCAAGCCGCCTTATGTCTCACTCGCTTTGATAGGTTCCGGGTCGTGCAGCGTGTTCGAGGCGAGACGGGATGAGTTTCGGCATCTTCGCCCGCAAGGTGCGGGACTCTTCCCTGCCGTATGGGCGGAGGGTGTCGGCGCTTCGTTCCTGTGTGCAGCTCTACCGTCCGATCGGTTTCCAGGCGACGCTGAGCTTTCTCGAGGCCCAAGCCGGGCCGTTCTCCAGGGACGAGGCTGCGCTCCTTCGAGCCATCGATGTGCTCGAGGGCAGCCGCACGCTCTGGCAAGCAGAGCTACGGGTGTTCGCGGACTTGCGCCGCCGGGCGAAGCTGGAGGGGCGGCGAGCCCCACGCCCCGACGATATGAATCCCAACACCCCGGCGCACTGGTACGGCGCACGCCAGGAGGCCGCACTACACGCATTGCGTTTCTGGCGCCGACGCCGGCTCGCGGCTCTGATCTCCGCGAACGATTCGGTCGCACAGGATCTGAATGGTTGCGTGAGCGCGTGCCTGGACTCCGGCGGCCAGCTGACGTCCGCGCAGCTACAGCTTCTCTGCGATTGCGTCGACCGGCTCGAGCAACGTCTACGGCCAGAAGTGTGGCACGACGACCAGACGCAGTACTTCCGCTACCGCGACCTGTTGAGAGTGGGTCGGCTTCTCGAAACAGCGACTACGCCAGGGTAGGCGGCCAGACGCCGGCCGAACTGCACTGGAAGACTCGAACGGTCGTCGAGGTGGCGGCCGGGCGCCCATTCGTCTGGGTCGACGATGAGATCACGCATGCCGATCGGGCCCGGGTCTCCGCACATCATCCTGGACGAGCCCTGTTCCACCGCGTCGATTCCCACTCCGGCCTCACCGACGCCGACCTCGCCACCGTCGAGGAGTGGCTGCAAGCGGCATAGGGCCGCTGACGCTCACACGGATCACAGAGTGATCGTCGAAGTGAAATGCTGCCACGGCTAACTTCGTTGAGCCCGCATACCGCCAGGGTCACGAGCACTGCTCATGGTCCGGTGCATGCTTGCAGAGCCGTGGCAAGCGATATGCGCTCGGGACGAATGACACCAGGAGCCAGTGACGATGCGTACCGGGTGTGCCTGTAGGGCTTCAAAATTCGAGTTTGGGTTGTGACCTGGAGGTTCGTGTCGATCCGGGCGGTGATCGTCATGCGGCGTTGCGGTATTGGTTGATCAGCCCGCCGAGGAGTCGTGTCCGGTGACGTTGCCGCCGGTCGAGAGCACCTCGGGCGGGGAGCGGGCGGTCGTTGGGCCAAGGACCGGTGTGGACGATGGCCGTTGAAATGGCCTATGTAGATCTTCAGGACGGTTTCCAGATGGCGTTGGGAGAAGATCAGCAGCCGGTTGGTGCGCTCGCGGCGGGCACTCAAGATCCACCGTTCGGCGAACGCGTTGGCCTTCGGGGTTTGCGGAGGTGTGCGCAGCACGGTGATGCCGGCCGCCGCGAAGACGGCATCGAAGGCGCTGGTGAATTTTGTAT
>JAOPYO010000334.1 GCA_025964575.1 Actinomycetes bacterium | reverse complement strand
GCCTCGGCGCTCGGGCCGACGAACGTCACGCCGATCTCGGCGCACAGGTCGGCGAACGCCGGGTCCTCCGCCACGAAGCCCCAACCGACCCAGGCCGCGTCCGCACCGGTCTCGACCAGGGCTTTCTTGAGGACCGCGTGGTCCAGATAGGGCCGGTTCGCGGCGAGCCCCAAGTCGTAGGCGATGTCCGCCTCGCGGACGAACGTGGCCGTCCGTTCGGAGTCCGTGTACAGGGCGACGGTCTCGATCCGTGTCCCCGTCTCCGCGGCTAGGTCCCGAACGGCGTGGATGAGCCGCATGGCGGCTTCACCGCGGTTGATGATGGCGACACGACTGAACACTGAGCAGGCCTTTCGAAGACGGTGAACACGGCGGCCGTCCCCGCCCCAACCAGGTACATACTCTCGGCTGCCCCCGGACACCGGAATGGCGGGGACTAAGCGTGTTTCGCGGCCGGAGTTGTGGGGACCGCACAAACGCGCCCATCGGGGTGGTGTGACATGCGGCTGGTGTGATCTTGGTCGCGCAGCGGCTCGTGGACTCGGAGGTCCGTTCAGACTAGCCGCGGGCGAGGGCGGTCCGTTTGTCAGGCAGCGACAAAGACGGCAGGTGGGCCCGCTCTGGTGCTGGACATGCTCCGATGGGGCTCGGCGGGTCTTCGGGGAGTCCAGAACTGGTGAAGTCGCGTAATCGGTTGGAACGTGTTCTCCGTCTGGCATCGGGTCCCGTCACTGTCGGTGGTGATCCGAAGATCACCGGCCGGGGTCAGCGTGGCCGCCGGGGTGTACCGGCGCCTCGGGGGCGGAAAGCGGAAGCCGGTTGCGGGTGATACCTATGTGACCGCCATCCACGCCATGGAAAGGCACCACATGACAGGGGACCCCCCGCCCCGCCCGGCCGAGCGTTTCGACGAGGTCTTCGACGTCTACTACGCCGAGATCCACCGGTACGCGGCCAAGCGGCTCGGCCCGGACGCCGCCGCCGACGTCGCGGCGCAGACGTTCCTGGAGGCGTTCCGGCAACGTCGGCGCTACGACCCGGAACGCTCGGGCGTGCGCACCTGGCTGTACGGCATCGCGACCAAGGTGGTCGGCAGGCACCAGCGGGCCGAGACGCGCGCGCTGCGGGCACGCGCCCGCCTCGGCCCGAGCCGCAACGCCGAGGAGCACACCGAACGGGTCGATTCGCGGGTCAGCGCCGAGGGCCTGCGAGGCGAGCTCGACGAGGCGATCGCGGCGCTGCCGCGCGGGCAACGCGACGTGCTGCTGCTCGTGGCCCTGGCCGACTTCAGCCACGACGAGGTCGCGGCGGCGCTGGGGATCTCCTACGGCACGGTCGGCTCCCGGCTGAACCGTGCCCGAACCACGCTGCGCAAGGCGCTGGGCGGGACCAATCCGATGCTCACTTTGGAGGAACAGCATGGATGAGGTGCAGATGGTCCGGGACCGCTACCCCGAGCCCGCCCCGCCCACCGCCCAGGAGATCGCCCAGGCGAAGGCACTGCTGAACGAGCCGCCGCGCCGTTCATTGCCCCGGCTGCGATGGGGGCTGGGCGGCGTGATCGCGGCGGGTACGGCGGCGATCGTGGCGATCACGCTCGTCGGTGGGAACACGCCTGGAGGAGGGAACACGTCCGCGCCGCCCGGTCCGGTGACCCTGGACGGCAGGGGAGCGATCCTCGCGGCGGCGGAGAAGGCGGAACAGCAGCCGACTGGCAGCTACTGGTACATGGACCAGATCGATGGCCAGTCCTACATCATGCGCCCGAAGACCGGGACCTACGCGATCACCGGTGCGGATGCCGAGACGTTCGACTGGTGGGGCGCCAAGTCCGGCATGGGCGAGGGGCACTACGGCCGCGACCTCCCGTCCCACCCGTTGACCGCGCGGGACGAGGCACTGTGGCGCAAGGCCGGGTCGCCATCGAGCTTTCGCGTCTGGTCCGGCGACCACTACTACACCTACACCGCCAAGGCGCAGAAGTGGCAGATGGATGGCCCGGAGAGGGGTACGAACCCCCGCGGCGGCGGCGGAAAGTTGTTGGGCGGGAGGTCGGTCGAGGACCTGCAGAACCTCCCGACCGATCCTGCCAAGCTCGCCGAGATGTTCCTGAGCGACAAGGCGATCGGGGGGAAGTCCCCGGCAGGGAGGAAGGCGATCGGGATGTCCCCGGCGGGGAGCCCGGCGGGGAAGCCGATCCCACCCAGCGTCAAGATCACGATGGTGGGAGGCCTGGCGAAGGACCCGGTCTCGCCGATGGTGCGGGCGGGCCTGATGCGGGCGCTGGCCACCCAACCGGGCATCCACGCGATCGGCCGCGATACCGACCCGCTGGGCCGCCGGGGCATCGCACTGGCCTCCGACGACCGCACCGTGACAGTCACCGGCGAGTACGGCGGGCCGAAGGCCGAGCAGGGGACCTACCGCTCCCGCACCGTGATCATCTTCGATGAACGCACCGGCGCGATGCTGTCCGAACAGGAGGAGCTGACCAAGCCCGGGGGCCCGTACGCGGAGATGAAGCCGGGCTTCGTCATCAACTACCAGGCCGTCCGCTCGGCGAAGTGGACCGACACCAAGCCGAAGCCGTCGGCCGAACTACCGTTCGGCTGACCCTTCGACCGGTCCATCAGCCGGTCTCGATGCCGTCCAGGACGGCCTCCAGGCCGAAGGCGAAACGGCCGCCTGGTGCCTCGTCGCTCTCGTTCGCCCAGACCTCGCGGGCGTGGGCGGCGAGGCGCGGCAGGGCGATCGGCCGGCTGCTGTTCTACTCCGGCGTGCGGGTGGCCGAGCTCGTCGCCCTGGACGTCGACGACGTACCGATCTCGGCGCGCAAGG
Organism: Actinomycetes bacterium; assembly: GCA_025964575.1. Lineage (GTDB taxonomy): Bacteria > Actinomycetota > Actinomycetes > Streptosporangiales > Streptosporangiaceae > Actinomadura_E. The sequence goes on along the minus strand of JAOPYO010000334.1, from coordinate 7,733 downwards.
GCAAGGCCAAGGTCCCACCGACCAGTGACTCGCGCGACGAGTGACCGGCGCGTTCGCGTCACCGCCACCAAACATGGCGACTGCCCCCCTCGGCTACTTCGCCCATGGTGCGGCGATCCTTAACGGCACCACTTGTTCAACCGGTCCGTAACGGCGGCCGAAAAACTGGTCAGGCGAACCTGCTCGGGACGGCAAGTGTCGCCTGATCACGTTCAATACGACGGTCGAATGACGCTCAAACGATCAAGAGGCCAGTTCCCGATCTTGGGAACTGGCCTCTGAGCTGGTACTTCTCTGTCGGGGTGGCGGGATTCGAACCCACGACCTCTTCGTCCCGAACTATCGGCAGCCCCAAGGTCGCACCCTCGGCACCCTGGTCGGGATGTGTGCTGGTGTGCGGCCTGGTGAGGCGGTATGCGGTGGTGTTGCTGTACTTCCGTGCTGTACGGCATGGGCCTTCCCGGAGCCACCCGGATCGTTCGATCGCCCCAACCCGTGATCGCAGGACCGAAGCGTGCGATCGTCACGGCCGGAACTGTTCGGGTGCTCAGGTGTGATCAGACCATTGACGGGCCGAGAACCAGACTTGCCGGCGCCGGGTGAACGGTGACCTCCAGCACCTACCGCGCCACCTGGATCCGTCAGGCCGGGGGCGAGGTGACCGGGTGGGGCACCGGGTGTGGTCCCGGCGCTCGAGGTCCCGCTACTTGCAGTTGCCGAAGGTCTTGCGGCCACCGGTCGCCTCGGCGAAGTCCAGTCGGGTATCCCGGGTGCTGCCCCAGTAGGAGACGCACTTTCCGCGGGCCTTCACCTTGACCGGCCCGGCGTAGTACTTGAACTTGCCCGCGTCGGTCTTCGGCTTGCTGCCCTTCACCGTCAGGGTGGCGGTGGTGTAGGTGGCGGTCCGGGTGTAGGCGGTCTTGATGCTGACCACGCAGTTGTAACCGGTTTTGCGGTTGTACATGAGGTAGACGTAGCCGAAGGTGTCACGTCCGGACTTGAGGGGGCGGGAGCCGTCCTTCAGCCGGGTAAACCCCTTCCCGCAGACGCCCTCGGGAGTGTAGCGGGCGGAGGCCGCGGACGCCGTGTATGCCGGGTTGGCCGCGAGAACGCCGGCGGCCAGGGCAGTCACGGCGACGACCTTCGTAACAGACCTGATCACTTGTCTACCCTTCGACAGTGGGCCGCTGCGCATGCCACAGCGGATCAACCCGTCGATCTTGGCTTATCCCCCTACTTCCTGGCAATGGGCACCGAGATTCTGAAGTTGCTGTGGCGGCTATTCGGGTGATGCCGGGCCGGCGGGCCGCCCTTGATCGTCTGTGGTGCCTGCCGTTGCTGTCACCGTGCTGTCAGCGGTACGGGCTCTATCTGGGCAAACGGACCGGAGGGATCGGAGACCAGTCGCGGGTAGAGACATCCGGGGAGGCAGACGGATCGGGTGCACCGGGCAGACGGGTTCCCTGGCCGTCTGCCCGTGAGTGACCGTGAGTCCCCGCTGTTGCCCCTGGGATCGGGCACGTAACGGGCACGCTCTGAGGTGCTCGCCCCTTACGGGGATCAAGCTTTTGGACTCGGCAGGGTGGAGTGAGGTTGCGTCCTGAAAGGGCCGGCTCCTTGCTCATAGGGCCCGTGCCAGTGGCAGAGAACTCGGACAGGCTACCCAGCGCGGGACGGTCAGTGTCGCTTGATCATGTTCAGTGTGACGGTCAACCGATCAAGAGGCCAGTTCCCGCTCTTGGGAACTGGCCTCTCACCTGGTACTTCTCTGTCGGGGTGGCGGGATTCGAACCCACGACCTCTTCGTCCCGAACGAAGCGCGCGACCAAGCTGCGCTACACCCCGATGGTGGCTGCCCGGGAGTCGTACGTGCCTCCCGGCGCCTTGGACAGCTTAGCGGATCCCCGGGAGTGCTGCGATCGCTTAAATCCCGTACATCTCTGGAGAATCGGCGTCGTTCCGGCGACGCCGATAGCGACGCGGATCTCCAGGGTCACGAAAGCCGGGGGACGAGGGTGAGCAGGGAGGCCTCTGGTGGGCAGCAGAAGCGGCCCGGGGCCATCGGCGAGGTGCCGAGGCCCGCGGAGACGTGCAGCCAGGACGGGCCGTTCCGGTGCAGGCCCTTCACCCGGGCACGCTCGATACCGCAGTTGGTGACCAGGGCCCCGTAGAACGGCACGCACAGTTGGCCGCCGTGGGTGTGTCCGGCGAGCAGCAGCTCGTAGCCGTCGGCGGAGAAGCGGTCGAGATTGCGTGGCTCGGGTGAGTGGGTGACGCCGATGTGCAGGTCGGCCTGCGGATCGACCGGCCCGGCGATCTTGTCGTAGCGGTCCCGGTTGATGTGGGAATCGTCGATGCCGCCGAATTCCACGTCGAGGTCGCCGACCTTGAGCCGGCCGATGCGGTTGTTCAGATCCAGCCAGCCCGCGGCCTGCAGGGAAGAGCCGAGCTCGCGGTAGGGAAGGTCGGGGACTCTCCGGTTCCGCTCGTAGTCCTTCTTGCTGGTGCGCCACAGGTAGCGGGCGGGGTTCTTGAAGACCGGGGAGTACAGGTCGTTCGAGCCGTACACGAACACGCCCGGCCGGTCGAGCAGCGGCCCGAGGGCCTCCAGGAGCGGGCCGATGGCGTCTCGGTGTGAGATGGAATCGCCCGTGTTGACGACCAGGTCCGGTTCGAGGGCGTCGAGGGAACGCACCCAGTTGATCAGCCGCCTACGACCAGGGGTGAGATGCGTGTCGGAGATGTGCAGGATCTTGATCGGCCGCCGCCCTGGTGCCAGCACGGGCACGTCGAAGCGGCGCAGGTGGAACCAGTTGCGCTCGATGACCGAGGCGTAACCGACCACGGCGGCGCCCGTCCCGATCAGACCGAGGGGTACGGCATAGAGCTTTCGCACGATTCTCCTTACAGCGACGTCTTCTATGCTGCCAGAGATGGACAGATCCGCCGAACGTTCTGGGCTCAAAGCCTTCCGCAATAGTGCTTTCCGGACGCTCGCCGGAAGTAATGCGGATGAGGGGCACCGCCTCACGCGGCATCATGGACACCATGAGTGCCCTGAAGGAGAAGCTGCGGTCCGACCTGTCGGCCGCGATGAAGGCGCGCGACGAGCTGCGGACTCGTACGCTGCGCATGGCCCTCACGGCGGTTACCACCGAGGAGGTGTCCGGCAAGAAGGCCAGGGAGCTGTCCGACGACGAGATCGTCAAGGTACTCGCTCGGGAGGCCAAGAAGCGCCGCGAGGCCGCCGAGGCATTCGCCCAGGCGGACCGGGCCGAGCAGGCCCAGGCCGAGCGAGATGAGGGCGCCGTGCTCGACGCCTACCTGCCCGCGCAGCTCTCCGACGAGGAGTTGGCCGCGCTGGTGGCCGCCGCCATCACCGAGAGCGGGGCCGAGGGCCCACGGGCGATGGGTCAGGTCATGAAGGTCGTGAACCCGCAGGTTGCGGGTAAGGCCGAGGGCGGCCGGGTGGCCGCTGAGGTGAAGCGCCAACTCACCACCTGACGCCGCTGGGCTCATACGAATGGGCTGATACGAACACAGCAGGCCCCCGATCCACCGGATCGGGGGCCTGTTCTGTTTGCCAGGAATTTCTACGTACTTGTAGAGAAACTGTCCGTAACCATTCTCTGGCCAGGTCAGCGGCTTGATCGATGATCAAGATGTCCTCTTAGTCACAAATTTTGGTTACTGCTAGGTAAGGACCCCGTTTAGTCGCTAATGTCGCTTGACCACTATGGCGCGGGGTTTTGGAGGTCACAGTGCGACGAAAGTCCACTGCAGGGGGAAGACGCCGAGTGCGGGCGGCCGCAGGGCTGACAGGAGTGGCGTTGCTCTTCGCGACGGCCTGCTCCGGGGGCGGCAACAAGGGCGATGGCGTGGCTGCGGCAGGCAAGGAGGACACTGCCGCGCCGCAGGTGACCATCACCCCGGTCGATGGGAGCGGTAAGGCCAAGCCCGAACAGGGTATCGAGGTAAAGGCCGCCAACGGCACCCTCGAAACGGTCGCCGTGCAGGTCAAGGGCAAGGATGTCCCCGGCGCGCTCTCGGCGGACAAGACCTCCTGGAAGTCCACCTGGACGCTCGCGCCCAACGCCGCGTACGAGGTTTCGGCGACGGCCAAAAACGCCAAGAAGAGCACGACGGCGACCAGCAAGTTCCGGACGCTGAAGGCTTCGCAGTCACTGTCGGTCAGCTCGGTCATGCCGAATGCGGGGCAGCGGGTCGGCATCGGCATGCCGATCATCGTGAACTTCAATCGGTCGGTGACCAACCGCAAGGCCGTGGAGCAGTCCCTCGAGGTCACCTCGGAGAAGCCGAACGAGGGCGCCTGGTACTGGAACGGTAGCCAGCAGGTGATCTTCCGGACCAAGAAGTACTGGGCGGCCAACCAGAAGATCGGGCTCACCGCCCACCTGGCAGGCGTGAAGTCGAGCGCGAGCACCTACGGCACCGCCGACTACAACCTGAAGTTCAAGATCGGCGACTCGCGTATCAGCAAGATCAACACGCGGACCCACCGGATGGTCGTCTACATCAACGGCAAGAAGGTGAAGAACGTCGGCATCAGCGCCGGCCGAGGGGGCGTCCGTAAGTACACGACGACCAACGGCATTCACCTGACCATGGAGAAAGAGAACCCGGTGAAGATGACCTCGCCGGGACTGAAGAAGGGCGACCCGGGCTACTACGAGGAGATGGTGAACTACGCCGTCCGTATCTCCAACAGTGGCGAGTACGTCCACTCCGCGCCCTGGTCGGTGGGCTCACAGGGCAGCAGCAATGTCAGCCATGGCTGCATCAACGCCAGCCCGTCGTTCGCCCAGTGGTTCTACGGCCTCGCCCAGTGGGGCGATGTCGTCGACATCACCGGCACCGACCGTGAGCTCGAGTGGGACAACGGCTATGGCTTCTGGCAGAAGCCGTGGAAGCAGTGGGTGAAGGGCAGCGCCCTGGACAAGTCGGTGACCACCGGTTCGACCACGGACCCGGCAGGGACCGCGACCACCACCCCGGGTACGACTCCGGCCACGACGCCGGCGGGGACCCCGACGCCCTAGCGTCCAACCCGTACGAAAGCGCCCAACCCGTACGAACGGAAGAGGCCTCGAACCGCGGCTGCGGATCGAGGCCTCTTCCGTATGACGAGCGTCAGAAGGGCCAGCGGGTGCCGCGGGTCCCGGTGCCGCCTGTGCCTCCATTGAATCCGGGGGTACCAGGGACGCTGGGAACGCCGGGGCTACTCGGGGTGGTGGGGACAAGTGCGTTCCCGCCGTTGCTGATGAAGATCAGGACGGTGCTGCCCTCCTCGGCCTTGCTGCCGCCGCTGGGCGAGGTGTAGGCGACCGTGCCCTTGGGCTGGTCGGACGGCACCGGGCCGGGTGAGACGGTGGCGCTGAAGCCCGCGGCGGTGAGCTCGGCCTTGGCTACGCCGACGGACTGGCCCTTGACGTCGGGTACGTCGACCGTGGTGATGTCACCGAAGTCGTTGGACGGCTCGGTGAAGGACATCACGGGCTTGCCCTCGAGAGCCTGGCGCAGCGACCGCGCCCAGATCGGGCCGGGGATGGTGGCGCCGTAGACGCCGTAGACGGGGTACCTGAAGCCGCCCCGGATGTCCCAGTAGGCCACTGCGGAGGCCAGGTTCGGGGTGTAGCCGGCGAACACGGCACACGAGTAGCTCTCGCAGGTGCCGGTCTTGCCGGCGGCGGGACGGCCGACTGAGGGGACGCCCTTGGCGGTGCCCTGGCTCAGTACGCCCTTGAGAATCTTGGTCGTCTCATCGGCGATGTCCGGGTCGATGGCCTGGTGGCAGTCCTGCCTGGGCAGCTTGAGCTTCTTGCCCTTCGCGTCGGTGACCTCGGTGATCGCGATCGGCGCGCAGTACTTCCCGCGGGCCGCGATCCCGGCGTAGGCCGCGGACAGGTGGACCATGTCGACCTCGTTGGTGCCCAGGACCTGCGAGGTGAAGGGGAGCAGGCGATTGCCGTCGGCGCGCTTGAGACCGAAGTCCTCAGCCATCTTGATCGCGGAGCAGACGCCGACCCTCCGCTCCAGCTGGGCATAGAAGGTGTTCACCGAGTGCCAGGTGCCGGTCCGCAGATTGAAGTGGCCCTTCTCACTGTCACCGGCATTACCGACGTCCCAGGGGTTCGCGACCAGGTTCTTGCCATGCATCTCCTTGCCGCCGAGCTTCGCGTAGCCCTCGTATGCGCACGAGGAGAAGCCGCCGATCGTCATCCGGGCGGGAGAATTGAAGCTGGTGCCGACGGGGATGCCCTGGTCGATGGCGGCCAGCAGCGTGAACACTTTGAAGGTCGACCCGGCGGACACGCCGATACCACCGCCGTGCTGGGCGTCGGCCGCGAGGTTGATGGCGGTCTGACGCCTGCCGTTACCGAATTTCTTGCTGGTCGCGATGGCTTTGATCTTGCCGGTTCCCGGCTCCACCATGGCTTGGGCCCCCACCCGCTTGCTGTCGGGAGAGGTCTCGCTGGCCAGCCCGTCCTCGGCGGCCTGCTGCGCCTGCAGATCGAGGGTCGTACGGATGTTGTAGCCGCCGCGCTTGAGCTTGCGCAGGACGACCGCCTGCTTGTCCGGCTTCATCTTCCAGTACTTGCCGTCGGACAGGATGCTGAGCATCTCGTAGCGGACGTACTCACAGAAGAACGGAGCCTTGCTGGCTTCACAGCCGCCCTTGGGCTTGTGCTGGTTGAGCTTGATCGGCTCGTTCGCGGTCCGATCCGCCTGCCGCTTGCTGATGATCCCCAGCTCGGACATCCGGTAGAGCACCGTGTTGCGCCGTTTCAGCGCCGCTCCCTCGTGCAGGGTCGGGTCGTAGGCGTAGGGACTGTTGGTGATCCCGGCCAGCAGCGCCGCCTCGGCCAGGCTCAGCTTTGAGGCGGGCTTGTTGAAGTAACGCTTGGCCGCGGCCTGCACACCGTAGGCTCCGGCGCCGAAATAGGCGACGTTCAGGTAGCCCTGCAGGATCTCGTTCTTGGACATCCTCTTCTCGACGTCCAGCGCGTAGCGCAGCTCGCGCAGCTTACGGCCCACGGTCGGCGCGATCACCGCCCGCTCCTCCGCCGGGGTCTCGGCGTTCTCCAACAGCAGGTTCTTGACGTACTGCTGGGTCAGCGACGAGCCACCCTGCTTGGTCGCACCCGCCTGGGCGTTGGTCGCCAGCGCGCGGATGGCGGCCTTGATGTCCAGGGCCCCGTGCTCATAGAACCGGGAATCCTCGATGGCCACGATCGCCTTGCGCATGATGTCGGAGACCTGGTCCAGGCGTACGGACTCGCGGTACTCGTCGAAGAACGTCGCCAGCTGGGAGCCGTCCGCGGCGTAGACCACGGTCTTCTCCGGCGGCGCCGAAGTGTTCACCGGGGGGATGTTGTCGAAGGCGGCGGCGGCGTCGCGCGCGGTCACGCCGACGCTGCTCACCCCGGGCAACACCACGAACGCGACCAGGACTCCCGCGACCACACTCGCTGCGAGCAGCCGGAACAGCTTCGCGAACGCGTTCTCCCGATCTGGATTCTCCTGCACGCGTCTAAGGTACCCGGGACGACCGGGCGCATACGGGACAGCGCGCGCTGGTTACCGACCCGGTACAGGTAACTAGTCCGATCCGGCACCGGGCTATATCGAGAATGGGCCCATTGGGGGCTGTTGAATCGCCCCTCGCTTCCGTAAGTTCTTCCCCACGGCTTTCGTTTGGCGGCCAGACGTCC
>JAOPYO010000315.1 GCA_025964575.1 Actinomycetes bacterium | reverse complement strand
CGGGCCTTCGTCGAATGCCAGCGGGTCACGCCGCGGCGAAGGTGATGTCGTCCAACGCTGCATCCGCTTCGCCATGTTCGAGCCGGTCGGCGAGCACTCGGAGCGCCAGGGCCTTTGCCCGCGCAGTCACCTCCTCTGGTGAGGCGCCATAGACGAGCGTCCCCGGCAACTGCGGCACCTCGCCTATCCAGCGCCCGCCCGACTCCTGCTCGAGTTCGACCGTAAATGTCACTGAGCCTCCTTCAGACACGCTTCCGGTCACCATACGACTCGGGGTGGTCCGGCGTGATTAGACGAACGACGATTGTCCTCTCGGCGAAGATCGACTCCCCGAGCATGAGCTGAGCGAGGCCGTGAACTCCTCTCGGAAGACCTCGTTCCAGCGACCGGTCCAGAACGAGATGATGGCCAGGAGCGTGGCTGCGTCCCCGAGCTCGTGACCAAGGCCGGCATCGATCGCCATCGCCTTTGCCTGCCGTGAGAGACGCTCCGCCTTGCCGAAGTCCCCCCGGTTCAGATGGACGAGGCCGGTCGCGATCAGAACGGCGGCACGCTCGGCTGGGAGGGGGGCTCCGCGCCCTCAAGATCGAGGATTCGTTCGTACAGGGCGATCGTTTCGGGGTCGGGGCCAACGCCCATGAACTCGCGCAGCGCGTCGCGAAGGCGCTCGAACTGCCGTATGGCCTCACGCCGGCGTCCCTCTTGGTAGTACTGGCGCATGAGTTCCCGGTGGGACTCCTCGTCCGTCGGGTCACGGTCGAGGACCTGCTTCCATCGCCGGGCGCCCTTGAGCACGGCGACGTAGCGCTCCCTCAGGCGGGTCCGCGGTTCGGCGGCCCAGGCTTCGTAGCGATCGGCCGGCATCGGTTCACCCGTGTACATATCTGCAGCCAAGCCGCAGTCTTCCTCGTCGCCGTCCGCCAGCGCAGCATCGGCGGCGCCGAGGAAGCGCTGTGCGTCCACCTCCACGTCGCCTCCCCAGAGCGAGAGCATGCCGCCCATCGAGCGGATCGCCTCCTCGGCACCCATGGCACGCCGCGCGTAGTGGACCGCCTTGCGGAGGTTGGCGCCCGCCGCCTCCATTCCGAGTTCCGGCCAGAGCAGATCCATCACCTGCTCGCGGTGCAACTGGTGTGTCGAATCGAGGGCGAGGAGCTTGACAAGGTCGGCGGCCCGCCGGCTGCGCCACGCGTCGACGGCAACCGGGCTCCCGTCGACCCGCACCTCGAAGCCCCCCAGCAACGAGACGGTGCAACGCCCCATGCGCAAACCCTAACGCAGCGGGGAGCACCGCAGGGCCGGGAACGGTCTGGGAACGGTGTGAGGCCTACATTGGCGGTGGATCGCCGCCGCTGGGCGGCGACAGAGCAAGGGAGGGAGCATGCCGCTCTACATGGATGTCCACGCCGCACTGCCCGATGGGGCAACCGCCGAGGATGTGGCGGCGGCCCATGCCAAGGACCTGGAGATCCAGGGACGCTACGGTGTCAACTACATCAGCTACTGGGTCGACGCGGAGGGCGGTAAGGTCTTCTGCCTCGTCGATGCCCCAAACGCGGACGCCGCCCATGCCGTGCACCGCGAGGCCCACGGCCTTGTGGCCGACGAGATCTACCCGGTCGTGGAGGGCTGAGGTACTTGCTACGAAAAAGGGTTTATGGCCAAGACTTCGTCCCCCCAGCCAGTACCGGCTATGCCCAGGTGAGCGGGTTCTGGGACACCAATACGATCCCTACCAGCACGCGGTGGAGTCGGAGGAAGATGGCAAGGGCACGGCCGCATCTACTACAGCCCACGAACTGAGTTGACCCGGACGGCCTAGCAGCGCCGCGAACCATCCGGGCTCCGGGCGGGCGTGCCGCGAAGGGCCGCCCGCCCGAGCCCTTTCTTGCGGCCCTTTCTGGATAAGAAAATCTCAATGGGACGGCTGGATGCGATCACCCCAGCTCAAGCCTCCCAGGTGCCTGCCGTCGCGCTCCATCGGAGGGCGTGTGTGCCGGCCACCGTCGGCCCCCGCGCCGTCGGGCACCACGAGCTGTGTGTGATTCAGCGCCGCCAGATCCGCATGGGGAGCTCGGTGATTCCCGCCACCAGGTTGGAGTGCAGATGTGCGGCTGGGCCGGCAGGCTCGATCTCCCGAACCGCTGCGAACAGCTCTTCGAACCGCACACGTAAGGTAGTTCTGGCTAGCCGGTGCGCGAGGCAGTAATGGGGAGCGCCGAGGGCGATGTGGCGGTTGGGCGACCGCCCCGGTCGGAAGGTGTCTGGCTGGTCGAATACGGCCTCGTCCCGGTTGGCGGAGCCGAACCACACCGCCACTGCTTGTCCCGCCTGAATGTGGGCGGCCCCGACCTGGGCGTCGTGACACGCGTAGCGTAAGAAATGGTTCGGTGGCGACGACAAGCGCATCGCCTCCTCCACCAAGCCGGCCACCGGCAGCTCCGCCCACTGACCGTACCGGGACGGCGCCTCGGGATGGGAGAGCAGCGCGGTCACCACGTTGGCCACGGTCATGTTGCCCCCCAGCAGGACGTTGAAGGCATTTGTCACCACCTCGCTGGGAGCAAGCCGCCGACCTTCTACCTCGCTCGTCAGCAACAGTCCGATTAGGTCCTCGCCGCCGGTGCGACGGCGCCGCTGCACCTGCTCATCGGAGACGGAAGGCTCGCGTCTCACCAGTGTTGTCAGCCCAGTGGTGTCGGTGTTGTCCTGTCCGGCGGCGTCCGTTGCAAAATGGTTGCAGGAGTCCGAGGATTCCGGGCACCTGGGCAAACGGCCCCTCGGACATGCCGACGGCGGAAACTCCTGTGGCGTCGTTCCTCCTGGAGGGTCGAACGGAGATCCGGTTCCGAGGCACGGCCTCGTCCCCCGCAGACACCTGCAACGAGGGCTGAATGGACCTGCTGGGTCACGCGGTCGATAGACGTCCGACCGGTGGTCGACCCGAAGAACCACGACTTGCTTGAAGTCCTCCTCGATTCGGTAGAGCACCCGGAAAGTTCCGCGGCGAACTGACCAAATTCCCTCAAGCTCTCGCTGGAGCGGGTGGCCGACGCGCCTCGGGTCGTCGAGGAGTGGAACGGCGATCAGGCCGATCACGGCAACGGCTACGGCTTCGGGAAAACGCTCCGAGATTGCCCGGGCTGCCGGGCCTGCCACAACCAGCCTGTATAGGGGAGGGACCTCATGCGGCACGGAGTCGTCGGACTTGTTCCACCCCCCGGACGACGTCGCTCTCGGCGACGGCCTGCTCGGCCTCCCGGAGCTCCCCCATGGCTTGCTTATCGCTTAGGAGGTCGAGGGTCTCCTCCAAGGCTGACAGGTCCTCAGGCTGATCAGCACCGCCGCCGCCCGGCCATTTCGCGTTATGACGACGCGTTCGTGCTGGTGCTCGACTCGCTCGATGAATTCGGAAAGGTGGTCCCTGACAGTTCGCAGCGGCTCGGTGGTCATGGCCACGATTGTGCTGCAGACCCGAGCCGGGGGTAAGTGCCTGCCGCACCGGTTGAGGGAATGCACCGCCGAGGCCGGCAGAGAACCGACGTGTTGGCCCATCCCAAGGTCTATATGGCCGTTGGGCTGGTCTGGGTCGACTGCAGGTCGACAGGCCACATCAGGGACCCGCCCCCGCCTCGCCGCCCAGTACCCGGTTGACAGTGCCGCTGGAGCTGCATGGACAAGCGCGCCCGGAGGGACTCGAACCCCGACCCTCGGATTAGAAGTCTGCGTCGGGCCAATGTGTTTGTCCCGGTGAGAGGCACAATTGTGCCGCTGACCTGGGGAAACGATGGCTCGTCAGTTCCCATCGCTACCTGGCACTTCGCTGGTTTTCACGACCTAAGACGGCCTGAGACGGCTTGGAGGAACTGGGCCGGGGGTTGTAGCCCCGATGGCTTGAGCGTCGGGCGAGGCCGCTCTGGTGGCCGTCGGACTGCTGTCGGCGATCGGCGCCGGTGGGATGTAACGCAAACTGCACCGCGCTGCTGGTGGTGCTGGCAGTCGTGGTTTGCACCTTCGGCCTGCCTGCGAACAGGCTGCAACTGGACGCTGTCAAGCCGGGCCCTGCGTCATGACTGTGGAGTGGGTGGACCGAGAAAGGACATTGTGATGGATGCTGCCGTTGTGAAGGCTGGCGAAGGACCCGAACTTCGGCTTGGCGACGTTCGGATGGTCGTGAAGGAGGACGGGACCCATACTCGGGGTGAGCTGGGCCTCGCCGAGTTCGAGTTGCCCCCGCAAGGTCATGACGTCCCGCAGCCTCATGTCCACCATGCGCATGAGGAGGGCTTCTACATCCTCGAAGGCGAGTTGGAGTTCGTGGTGGGAACGGAAGCCGTGCGGGCCGGTCGGGGATCGTTCGTGATGGTGCCCGTCGGGGTGGCGCACACCTTCAGCAATCCAACGGAGCGGCCCGCTCGTTTCCTCTGCGCCTTCACGCCTCGACGCTATCTCAGCTACTTCGAGGAGGTGAGCCGGCTTCTTCAAGCCACGGCTTCTCCCACTCGGCAACAGATCGCCGAGCTCATGGCCCGCTACGACACGGAGGTGGTTTCGTAACTGGTCAGGTCCCCAGGTCCCGTCGGCGGCATACGGGCTGGCGACCTTGACCCGAAGCAGCCTTGCCGGCTGGCGGATTCCATCCGGCGGCCAGACCAGCCCGCCGTCGGTGGTGACGTAGAGCGTGCGGCCGTAGTCCCCCAGGGAGTGGTCCCGGGGGCTCGGAGGGCGTGCGAAGGAAAGTGGGGCTCGACCTGCAGCTATACGAGTGGGCGCACGGGGATTTGAACCTCGGACCTCTTCCGTGTCAAGGAACAAGACGGCCATCGGCGACGTGTCTCTCACCTGCGGAAACGGCCTCTGAGCAGGGATGATGCAGAAACGCTGAACTACGATGAACAACTGCGGAACCTAGTGAAGGACTCGGCGGACGGATTCCTAACCCGGGCCGTCGAGCTAGCAAGGTCGAGGGCAGCCTGAAGTGAAAGTTGGTCGCTGAGATCATTTGTCTTTGGTGACTGGTGGTGGCCTAGGCACGTCTTCCGGGTCCTCGTCTTCGCCCTCGTTGTAGGGGTCATACGGATCCCAGTCGGTCTCCCGAAGATCTGGGTCCTCTTCATCCTCGGGGCCACCCGCGGGGTCGAGGCGTTCACCGGGATCATGATCGTGAGCGCCCAGGTGGCCAGCCTTCGGTGATACATGCACGATGTCCTCCTCGGTCTTTCTCGCTCATATTTTTGGCGCTTCAACCGGTTGCCGTCTTATTGTCGCCATCTGCGACAACTGGGTCAACGACCAGGATTGCGTAACCGTTCCTCGGCGCCCGGAAGAGTTCCTGACTCGCGCGCTGTCGTGGTGTATGAAGGAGTATGCCTCCAACCAGTCGACAAGACCTAGGGACCTTCGGGGAGGCAGTTGCTGCGAAACTTCCTTGCCCACGCTGCAAGAGAACGCGGACCCTTAAGCGCCTTCCGCCCAACTTCAAGTGTGCTGACGTGATCTGTGATTTCTGCGGCTACCTTGCTCAAGTAAAGACACTGCAGAGGGAGGACGTGGACACGCTCCCTCAAGCTCTCATGGGAGCTGCTTGGGGACCTCAGAGCGAACGAATGGCGGCTGGCATCTACTTCCCGCTGTTCATTGTGTTGGTTTCACCCGATCGGCTGCGGCAAGCCATCTACTTCCTACCAGCTGACCTGCAAAGTCCCGCAATGTTCGAAAGAAGAAATCCCCTGAGCGATACCGCCCGCAGAGCTGGCTGGACCGGTTACCGGCTTCGCCTCGACATTCCAGGCGCCCATCATCCTGTTCGCTTCGGATGATTATCGTCCTGCTCGGGAACGCCTCAAGGCTGCTCGGCGTTGCGCCCGGCACAGTCAGAAATAGGAACATTGCGCCCAACCGCCTGTATGCGATAGCTTTAGCTTCGCTGCACTGGGTCGTCGCGACGCGCCTCGCTGGCGCAGGAGGCAGAGGTTGGCGGACGTGCGTCATGAGGGCACCCTAGAGCTCACTTGGACAAATAAGCGTCTACGTCTGCTAGCCCACGAGGACGATACATACGAATGGGTCGAACCGGCAGACTACCGCGTCGCGGAGGTGCGCCTGCTCCATGACCACTCGACTGTCGGTGGAACGGGCAAGGACCGCGCTAGGGACAACCTGCTTATCCGGGGCGACGCCCTGCACGCTCTCCGTAGTCTTACCCAGCTGCCTGAGTTTAGTCGTCAAATCGCCGGCAAAGTACGGCTCTGTTACATCGACCCCCCCTTCAATACGGGTGCAGCATTTGCCCAGTATGACGACGGTCTGGACCATTCCATTTGGTTGACGATGATGCGAGACAGATTGTTACAGGTGCGTCTTCTTTTGGCTCCCGAGGGGTCCGTCTGGGTTCACTGTGATGACTACGAACAGCA
>JAOPYO010000274.1 GCA_025964575.1 Actinomycetes bacterium | reverse complement strand
CTCCTTACTCTGGAGGAAAAGACTCCGAGTGCCCAGAGGTCTCCAAAGTGACCGACGTGACGATCGGGTCCGCCTATCAGAATCAGGCGATGCGGTTGATGCAGTCTGACCGTGTCTACGTGGGCTGGCGTTATGCGCAGGTGCACCAGGATCCGGGACCGCCGCCGGCCGGGCCGGAGCCGGAGTCGGCCGGAGGAGAGCCGCCCGGGATGTCCGGCATAGGCGCACAGCGGCCGGTGACGCTCGGCGAGAACCTCCTCAACCGGCCACTCAAGATCGTGATGGCCGGGACCGGCGTCGTGACCCTTATCTTCATCGCTTCGTGGGTGTCCGGTCTGCTCCCCGCCAGATTCGCTCTCGTCGGACTGGGCGCCTGCGCCCTCGTCTTCGGCATCACCGGCTCCTCGATCTTGCAGAGCGAGCAGGCGGCGCGGGCCCGACGCCGGCAGGAGAAGGACCGGACGGAGCGCATCAGGCAGAGCCGCCAGCGCAGCGTCGATGCGGCACGCGAAGAGCACACGATCGCCTATCGCGATTGGGAGCGTCGCCGCCAGGCGTACGAAAGCCAGCAGGAGTGGTATCCCGTCGCAGTCCCGCCAGGGGTCGACCGCATCGACGTCGCGGGTGGCACACTGGCCGGCTGGTCGGCCGCCGTGACGATGATGGGGGCGGCACGGCTGGCGGCCGGTTCCCAGGTGACCGTCATCGACCTGTCCGAGGGCGCCGTTGCGTACGACCTCGTACGGCTCGTCACCGAGCGCGGCGACGAGCCGCTGGTGTGGGTGCTCCCCGACGATCTGCCCCGGCTCGACCTCACTCGCAATCTGAGCGCCGAGGCGCTGGCCGACGTGCTCTCCCTGGTCGTCAGCGCCAGCGAGGAACAGACCACTACCCGGGACCTCTCGGTTGACAACGCCATCCTGGAAAGGATCTTGCCGATCTTCGGCGGCACCGCGACGATCTCGCAGATCACCGCTGCCTTGCGCGCGCTCGCCCAGGTCGGTGACCCGCGTGATGACCTCGACCGGGGACTGATCAGCGAATCCCAGCTGGACAGGATCACCACGTTGTTCGGCCGCAGCGCCGTGGACAAGGTGGTCATCGAGCGGGCCTGGGCGCTGGAGTCGCAGCTGCGCAAGCTCGAGGCGCTGGGAGCCGACCCCGTACATCTGCCCCCCGCGAGCCTGCAGGTGGTCTCCATGGACCGCCGGGCGGGCGTTCTCACCAACCGGGTCCTCGGGACGTACGTCATCACCGCCCTCAACCACGCACTGCGCGCCGCGCCGAGCGGGCGCCGCTGGGACCACACGCTGTTCCTCTGCGGGGCGGAGAAGTTGCGTGGTGACGTACTGGACCGTTTGATCGACGCGTGCGAGACCACCGGCACCGGTCTGGTCCTGCTCTATCGCTCGATCCCCAAGCACGTACGCAAGCGTCTGGGCCGGGGGCATGCCGCGGTCGGTTTCATGCGGCTGGGCAACGCCGAGGACGCCCGCATCGCCGCCGAGCATCTCGGCGGCGACCATCGCCTGCTCGTCGCGGAGATCACCGAGACCGCCGGGGAGGCGCTGGCCGGGAGTGAGGGCGACCGTTTCTACGCGAGTACGGTGGCGTACGCCCGCCGCGGGGAGCGCCCGCTGACCGACCCGGTCCGGTCACCGATACGCAAGACCGCGCGGGACGGCGCGGCACTCCTGGACGGCATCACCACGGCCACCGCCTGGGGGCAGAGTGTCGCGGTGGGCCTCGGCTCACCCGACGAGCGGCAGCGGTCTCGAGAATTCCGCGTCGAGCGGCACCAGATGCAGGAGCTGCCGCCCACCGCCATGGTCTTCACGCATGCCACCTCCAATGGCCGGCGTGTCCAGTTGGTGGACGCCAACCCGGGCATCATGACGCTGCCCACCGCCCACACCCTCGAGTACGAGGAGTACGAGCAGGCCGTCCGCGAGCAGTCCGTCCGAGAACAGGCCACGCATGAACAGGCTTCCATCGAGGCCACCGAGACCTCCCGAGCCCGGCACGCCGCACCGAGTAGCGCCGGCCCTCGTACACCTGACGCTGCCGCACAGCCGGCGGGTGGCAAGCACGCCAAGCGGGCGCCGGTGGTGCCGCCATCCTGAGCGCGGCGCCGATGGGCAGGTGGTGCCATTCGGCGCGCCGGGACGGTTCAACTGGGTGCAAGGGGTTGCCAACTGTTGCCGGTTTCATCAGCGAGCATCAGTGTCTCGGTCATATCGGGTAACTGTCGGTGGCTGTGGTTACGGTGCTGGGGTGAGGAAGTTTCAGGCCAGGGCTGGGTGGGGGTTGCAGGCTTACCGGTTCGCGCTGGACCCGTCCCCCGCGCAGGAGCGTGATCTGCTGTCCCATTGCGGGGCGGCCCGGGTCGCTTATAACTGGGGTCTTGCCCGGGTGAAGGCGGTGATGGACCAGCGGAGTGCTGAGGCCTCCTACGGGATCGCGGTGGCGGATCTGACCCCGGCCATCTCCTGGAGGCTGCCGGCGTTGCGCAGGGCCTGGAATCAGGTGAAAGACCAAGTGGCGCCGTGGTGGGGTGACAATTCCAAGGAGGCGTACAACACCGGGCTGGACTGTGTGGCGCGTGCTCTGGGTAACTGGGCCGATTCCAAGGCCGGTAAGCGCAAAGGTCCTAAGATCGGCTTCCCGCGTTTCAAGTCTCGGCGCGCAAGTACCTTGTCGTGCCGGTTCACCACCGGGGTGATCCGTGTTGAGGACGATCGGCGGCACGTCACCTTGCCGCGCCTGGGCAGGCTGCGCACCCATGAGTCCACCCGCAAACTCCAGCGGCGTATCAGCGCCGGAACCGCCCGGGTGCTGTCGGCCACCGTCATTCGCGAGCGAGGTGGACGGTGGATGGTGTCCTTCCAATGCGAGGTACAACGCCAGGTGCGGGTTGCGGCCCGGCCGGACGCCATCGCCGGGGTGGACCTGGGCATCAAGCACCTGGCCGTCATCGGCACCACCGGCGCGGGCGGCCGTGTGATAGACAATCCGCGCCATCTGGATGCGGCGCTGAGGACGCTGCGGCACGCGTCCCGGACCCTTTCCCGGCGGGCGGGCCCGGTCGTGTATGACCCGGCCACCGGGAACAAGACCTTCCGGGAGCCGTCCCAGGGCTGGCTGGAGGCCAAGCACGCCCTGGCCAAAGCGCACGCACGTGTCGCACACCTGCGTGCTGATGCCCTGCACAAGCTCACCACCGCTGTGGCCCGCACCTACGGGACGGTCGTGGTCGAGGACCTGAACGTGGCCGGGATGCTCCGCAACCGGAAGCTGGCCCGGCACATCGCCGGAGCGTCGTTCGGTGAGATCCGCCGCCAGCTGGCCTACAAGACCGGCTGGAACGGCGGCCGCCTGGTGGTCGCTGACCGGTGGTTTCCCAGCAGCAAGACCTGCTCGGACTGCGGAACAGTGAAAGCCAAGCTGTCCCTCGGTACCCGGGTGTTCACCTGTGAGGCGTGTGGCCTGGTCATCGACCGGGATCTCAACGCCGCACGCAACCTCGCCGCCCTCGCGGCACACCCCGATGGCCCCGGAGCAGCCGGGCCCACACCACCCGGTGGAAACGCCCGCCGAGCCGACCAGAAGACCAGACCAGCTCTGGCAGGTGGCGACGAAACGGGAACCGCGCACGTCCCACCCCCAAGGGACGGCAAGACACGGACTGTCGCCCGAAAAAGGCGATTGACTGAGGCACACTGATGCCCCACTCAACGGTCATTCGTTCTCGGGTCGATCGGCCCAGATGCCCCGGACATGCCGCAGATGGTGATGCATCAGTGCCGACGCGGCCTCGGAATCACCGGAGGCGACGGTCTCCAGCAGTTCGAGGTGTTCCCGGGCGAAGGGCACCAGCTCTTCGCGCTCGGCCAAGCGGGGCACCCCGTACAGCCGGGATCGGTGCCGCAGGTCACGGACGACCTCGACGAGGTGCGTGTTGCTCGCGAGAGCGAGCAACTCCAGATGGAAGGCGTGATCGGCCTCGATGTAGCCGAGGATGTCGTGGCTCTCGGCGGCGGTGACGATGGCCTCGGCCAGGGGCCTCAGGGCCCGGACCCGCTCGGGCGCCGCGATGGCCGCCACCCGGCCGACCGTTGGGACCTCGATCAGCGCCCGCACCTCAGTGATCTCGTCGAGATCCTGTTCGGACAGCGCGGTGACCCGGAATCCCTTGTTGCGCACCGCCGTGACCAGGCCCTCCTTGGCCAGGTCGAGCATCGCCTCACGGACCGGGGTGGCCGAGACTCCGAAACGCTCGGCCAGGACCGGTGCGGAGTAGACGACGCCGGGCCGCATCTCCCCTGCCACCAAAGCCGCCCGCAGCGCATCGGCGATCTTCTCCCGCACGTTCTGCCGCGCACCGAAATCGGGCAGATTCAGCGGCTCGGCCATCGGCTCTCCATTCCCCCGGGCGATTTCAATAGGGTGTCACATTGCTATGTGAACGACATTGCGGTGTCGTGCTCCTGGGAAGCTCACCGAACGCCGCCGAGATAGGCCTCGACCACACGCGGATCGACCGCGAGGTCCGTGGCCTCGCCCTCAAGCACAGTCTCACCGTTCTCGATCACGTAGCCTCGGTGGGCGATCTTGAGTGCGGCCTTGGCGTTCTGCTCCACGAGGAGCACCGCCGTGCCCTCCGCGTTGATACCGCGGATCACCTCTATGACCGTGGCGACCATGAGCGGGGCGAGTCCCATCGATGGCTCGTCCAGCATGAGCAACCGCGGACCGGCGATCAGCGCCCGGCCGATGGCGACCATCTGCTGCTCTCCGCCGGAGAGGGTGCCGCCCTGCTGGTCGCGGCGTTCGGCCAGCCGGGGCAGCAGTTCGTACGCCTGGTCGAGCCGGCGGGCCATCTCCTTGCCGTCACGCAGCAGGTGGCCTCCGACCAGCAGATTCTCATGTACTGTCAGGGTACTGAAGATCCGCCTCCCCTCCGGCACGTGTACCAGCCCACGTGCGACGATCTTGGGCGGTGCGGCTCCGACGATATCGGCGCCCTGATAGTGGATCGTGCCCGCGACCGGCCGGAGCAGGCCGGATACCGCCGACAGCGTGGTCGTCTTGCCTGCGCCATTGTTGCCGAGCAGTGCGACGATCTCGCCCTCGGCCACGGTCAGGCTCAGCCCGCGCAGCGCCTGCACCCCGCCGTAGCGGACGTCGAGGTCGGCGATCTCGAGTACCGCCATGTCACTCCTCCGTCTCGTCGGAATCCGCGTCGCTGCCCAGGTAGGC
>JAOPYO010000236.1 GCA_025964575.1 Actinomycetes bacterium | reverse complement strand
TAGCTGAGCCAGATGTTGGTGTAGTCGTACAGCTGCGCGGTCATGTAGAACTGCGCGTTGTGCACCCGGGTCGACCGGGTCAGCGGCGTGAGCTGCTGCTGGAAGGGCACGAACGCCGCGTCCTTCATGATCTGCTGATCGGCCTGCGCCCAGTAGGTCGCCGCCTCATCGGTGGTCGTGGCCGCCAGGGCCTTCTGGATGAGACCGTCGGTGGTGGGGCTGCTGTAGCAACCGTAGTTCGCGGTGCCGTCACCGCAGGCTGCGCTGTCGAAGAGCGGGTACACGATGGCACGGCCGTTGTTGCCGGGCCAGTCAGCGCTCCAGCCGGGAGCGGCGATGTCCCACTTGCCCTGCTTCGACTTGGCCACCAGGCCGATGTACTTGCCGTAGAAGTCGTCCGGGGTGGTCGACTGCAGCGTGGTGTTGATGCCGCAGTCCTTGAGGTTGGACGCGACCGACTGGGTCACCTTCGGGTGGTTGCTGGAGTTGCGGTAGGGGTAGATGAGGCTCAGGCTGGTGATGCCGACCTCTTTCATGCCCTGGGCCAGCAACGCCTTGCACTTGGCCGCGTCACCCTGGTCGTTCGGCGTCGGGTAGAGGTTGGAGGCCTGGTAGCCGACGCTGCCCGGCGGGATGACCGTGGTCAGCACCTGGTTGACGGAACGGCCGCCGTAGATCTTGGCGATCGCGTCCTTGTTGATCGCGTACTCGATCGCCTGGCGGATGTGCAGGTTCTTCAGCGCGCCCTTGTTGTTGGGGCTCTCAATGTTGAACCGCAGGTGCGGGTTGGTGTTCGGGCCGGGGTAGATGCCGAGTCGCGGGTCCTTGGAGGCCTTCATCTGGGCGATCGTGGTGCTCGGCACCGCGTGGTCCCAGAGCAGGTCAGCCGTCCCGGCCTCGATCTGCTGCTCGGCCGCGTCCGGCGACGCCTGGCCCTGGATGACGTCGATGTGGTCGACGTAGGCCTTGCGCAGCGGGTCGGTTTCGGCCTTCCAGACCGGGTTGCGGTCGAGCATGATCTCCTTGGTGGCGGTGTACTTGGTGATCGCGTACGGGCCGTCGGAGATGGTGTGCTGACGGAAGGTATCGCTGTCAGGGACGTAGGCGTCGTACTCCTTCGGAGCCGGCGACGCGAATCCCTGGCCCAGGATGCTCGGGAAGTCACCTGCCGCCTGGAGCAGCTTGAAGACCACGGTGTGGTCGTCGGGAGCCGACAGACCCGAGATCTCGTGGCCGTTCTGGTAGGCGGCCTGGGCGGCGGCGTCGTCCTTGCCGACCTTGGCGTAGCCGTCGCAGTACTCCTTCATGCCGACGATCGTCGAGGTGAAGTAGGCCAGACCGCCGGAGGTGGCGTTGGGATTAGGGTTGCACAGCCGCTTGATGCCACGGACTTCGTCACCCGCGACAACGTCACGCGCGGGCGAGGTGTTCCACTGAACACCGGTCTTCAGCTTGATCGTGTAGGTCTTGCCGTCCGCGCTGATGCCGCCGTTCGCCGTGGTCGGCAGTTCCGCCGCCAGGTCCGGCTGCAGCGTGATGCTGGTCTTGACATCGTCCGACCCCGGGTAGCTGAACAGCTGGCGGGCCCAGGCCCGCTCCAGCGAGTTCGCGACCGTGGTGTAGCCGCCCGCGGTGTCGAGATGGTCGACGTCGCCGGCACCGATGATCTTCAGCGTGCCGCCCTTCTTGGGGGCGCCGTTGTCGCTGCTTTTGCTACTACCGCCTCCCCCGCACGCGGTCAGACTCAGCGCAAGCGCGCCGAGCGCGGCTGCGGCTTGCAGACCTCTACGCTTCCCTGCCATGTATGCCTCCATTGGCCGCATGACGGCGTTCGGGATCGTGACCGGCCATGAGCCGGCCCGAGGATCCCTCAGCCGAATCACTGGAGAGAACCCTGCTCTCCAAGCATGAATGTCCTGTGTGAAACCAAGATCGCGCTAGTCCCTGTACGCGGTCGTGATCAGGTCGTATCCGGGGCATGCGCGATCTTCACGTCACAACGGACGAAACGCCCAGAAGATACTTGGCAGCGAGATGCCCTGCGCAAGGCCCTAACCCTAACTTTTAGGAAACTTTATCAATCTGAGTCTGTTCTGAGACCGATTATCCGTCGATCGGGCGAAAAGTCCGCAAGTTATATCACCACATGACGGACTGCCGCCATGAAGGTGGGCCAGGTTTTCCATCAACTTCACATACCGGTCCGCACAGTACAAGACCCAGCCAAATGCCGGTTGGGGACACCGCCGACAGGGCTCCCGACTTCGCCCGACCGTGACGTAGCCCGGGGAGGCACACACACCGGCCCCAGAGGCCTCATTGGCCCCTGCCGTTGACCGAGGTGATCATTCTTTGCTATCCCTTGGGACGATTGATCGTTCCTTGAGCGAGGAGACTAGATGCGGAACGCAAGATCTCTGTCCCTGGGCGTCGCGATGGCAGCCGGATTGGTGATCGCCCAGTCGGGTTCAGCCGACGCTCAGGTGACAGAGAATCCTTCCTCCGCGCACAGGCCGCACCAGCCCTGCCAGCCCGGTGAGTACCTGGGCAAGACGGCCAAGCGCAAGGGCCAGACCCGCATCAATCTCAGCGGCGTGTACAGCAAGCGGAACTCGAACCCCAAAAGCGAATCGACCTTGTCGTTCGCCGAGACGACCACCAAGAGCACCACGACGACCTTCTCCGGAAGCATCGGCGCGAGCGGCAAGGAGCGAGCCAAAGCGATCAAGCTCATCGAGGGGCAGTTCAAGATCGACGTCTCGAAGGCGACCCTGAAGAACAGAACCCTGACGAACACGATGGTCGTCCGCCCGAAGTACTACGGGCGGACGAGCCTGCAGTCGATCAAGACTAAGTTCTACGTCTATCAGAAGATCTCACGGGGGGACTGCAGCACCAGCTACGTCTACATCGGCAGTGTGAACGCCATCACCTCGGCCTATCACTTCGCCGAGTGCCAGGACAAGTCGAACGCCTGCAGGCCCTACTGACGAGATCCCCCTCCCGCACGGCTGAGAGACCGGTCTCCACCGCCGGTCTCTCAGCTGATCCCGCGGTTGCGCAAGATCGCCTCGATGTCGGCGAGGTCCGGGTCCGCCGCCGCGGCCGAGCCGCCCTGCTCGACCGCCCGCCGGGGCTTGGTCTTCTTGCCCGCGGGGACGGAGCCCTGGCCCTCCGCACCGGCCGCGCCCCGGCGCAGCATCACGCCGGAGGTCACGTAGAGAAGGGCGGCCACTCCGAGCAGGACCAGGCCGGCCCACTTGACCGGGCTCAGCACCAGATCGGTCATCCACTTGGTGAGGCCGGTGAGGTAGGCGGCCATCGGCACCAACGACCAGGCGGTGCCGCGCATGCCGGAGGCCAGGCCCCGGCGCTGGAAGGCCGTCCAGCTGCCCCCCAGTCCCAGCCCGGTGATGGCCAAACTGATCACGAAAAGAAAGACGTCGCTCATACCGGCCCCCATGCCTGTCGCGTACGACTTCTCTCATCGTCGCACGCCACCTTCGTAGAACGACTCGTCCACGCGAACGGTTCCGTATGCCTCCGCGTCATCCCTGAGCGGTACACGCCCCCTAGGGGACGGCGAAGGCGACGAGTTCCACTTCGAACCCGTCGGCGTCTTCCAGGTACGCGGCGTAGTGCTGCTCACCACCGGCGTGCGGGTGCCGCTCGGGGAACATCAGCGTCCAGCCGTTCCGGACCGCCTGCTCCACCAGCCGGTCGACCGCGGCCGTGTCCTCGAGGTGGAAGGCGAGATGGTTCAGTCCGGGCCGGCGCCGGTCATGCTCATCCGCGCTGAGGTCCGGTGACTGTTCGAAGACCAGGTAGGTTTGGCCCAGGCGCCAGCTACGGCCGCCCGTCCAGTTCTGGAAGAGGTCGTAACCGAGCTCTTCCAGCAACCAGCCCCAGCTCGCGAGGGTGCGCTGCAGATCGGATACCCAGACCTCGACATGGTGCAACGATCCGGCGACGGGACGGTTCATGCCACGCTCATTCCATGATTCACCCCTCGATGACAGGGCTCGCGTGCTCGCGACAGAACCGGAGGGTAGCGCACCCTGGGCCGGCCGGGATGACGTTCACCAGCGTGGGCCTGCGTCGCCGGAGCGCGGTCACCATCACGGAACCGTCGCCGGTCCGGCATGGTAGCGGCGCCACAGCAGGTGGACCCGGCCGCACGCGGGTACCCGGACCGCGAAGTAGCCGAGGCATGGATCGTGCGAGCACCGGAGCGATATCGTCGCGCACCACCTGGCCGAGCGTGGTCGTACGAGTTCATCCGCTCGGCCCAGGAGGCATCGTGGGCCCCCGCCGTGCTCGGAGTGTTCCGCGACTCCGGCCGGGTCGTGGGCGTTCAGGGGGCGCTCTACCTGCGTCCCGGCTCGGGTCGGCCACCGCCCGTCGCGGACCGCTGATCCTCGACGTACGGCTGCCGGGCCACGGCTACGGGCCCAGCTGGCATTTCACGGCGGACATCACCGCCGCCGACCGCCGGAGCCTGTTCAGGGAGTTCGAGCGGGCCGCCGCGCGCACCTCGGCTGGAGCCTGGCGGCGCCGACCTGCCGGTGTTCCGCGGGCCGGGGCGTCTGGTCCGGCCGGTCCAGCCCGAACGAGGCGTTCGCCTTCATCGCCGTGCATGTCGTGCTCGCTCTGCTCATCCTGTTCCTCCCAGGACGGTTCATACTGCGTGTGCTGCGGCGGAACCGGGCTGAGCGGGCCTGATCGAGACCAGGCCTCGGAGTCTCGGCAGGTCGACCTCGGTCAGCGAGGTCACAACGGTCCGCCCGGGCGCGGGCGGGATCGCGGCGACACTCGGCACCGCCACCGTGACACATCCCGCGGCCTCGGCGGCGGCGATCCCGGTCAGGGAGTCCTCCAGGGCCACGCAACGCCCCGGCGTGACGTTCAGCAGCCGCGCCGCGGTGAGGTACGGGTCGGGGGCGGGCTTGGTGTTGGCCACCTCGTCTCCGGCCACGGTGACGGTGAAGAACTCCCGGCCGATGCCGTCCAGGGCGTGCTCCAGGAGACGCCGGTGGCTCGAGGTGACCAGCGCGGCGGGCAGCCCGGCGTCCTGGACCTGGGCCAGCAGTTCCTTGGCCCCGGGCATCAGGGGCACGTGTGCGCTCAGCCGCTCCCCCATGCCGTCCAGCAACCGCCGGCCGACCTCCTCAGACGACGCCACCGGCCCGCTGAGCGCCAGCATGTACGCGACCGTACGCTCCAGCGAGCCGCCGACCAGCGCCTCCTGGTGCTGCGAGCCCCAGCCGACGCCCAGCCATGCCATGACCTCGTGCTCGACGTCCAGCCAGAGCCGCTCGGAGTCGACCAGCAGGCCGTCCATGTCGAAGAAGACGGCTTGCAATCCCCGTGTCACGTCCACCTCTTGATCCTAGGAACACCGCGTGGTGGCGGCCGGGCCGGGGGAAGCCCCGCTTCCCTGGATGCCCGCGCCACGAGAGCGCAATGATCACGTGTTGAAGTACTTCGCCTCAGGGTGATGGATCACGATCGCGTCCGTGGACTGCTCGGGAGCGAGCTGGAACTCCTCGGACAGCTCGACGCCGATCCGTTCCGGCTTCAGCAACTCGACGATCTTCGCTCGGTCGTCCAGGTTCGGGCAGGCGCCATAGCCGAGAGAGAACCGGGCACCCCGGTAACCGAGTTTGAAGAAGTCCTCGACGTTCTCGGAGTCCTCCGCACCGAAGCCGAGTTCCGAACGGACCCGGGTGTGCCAGTACTCCGCGAGCGCCTCGGCGAGTTGCACGGAGAGGCCGTGCAGCTCCAGATAGTCACGGTAGGCGTTCTTCTCGAACAGCTCCGCGGTGACCGCACTGATCTTCGATCCGACGGTGACGAGCTGGAAGCCGACGACATCGATCTCGCCGGACTCCCGTGGCCGGAAGAAGTCGGCCAGGCAAAGGTGCCGGTCACGGCGCTGGCGCGGGAACGTGAACCGGGTGCGTTCGGAGCCGTCGTCGTGCAGGACCACCAGGTCGTCGCCCTCACTCACGGCGGGGAAGTAGCCATAGACGACACCCGCCTCGATCAGCCCCTCCGACTGCATCCGGTCCAGCCACATGCGCATCCGCGGCCGGCCCTCCGTCTCGACGAGCTCCTCGTAGGACGGCCCGTCGCCGCCACGCGAGGGCTTGAGCCCCCACTGCCCCATGAAGGTGGCCCGCTCGTCCAGGAAGGCCGTGTAGTCGGCCATGGCGATGCCCTTGACGACCCGGTCCCCCCAGAAGGGCGGGGCGGGCACCTTATTGTCCGTGGCGACGTCGGACCTGGCGGGCATGTCCTCGGGCTCGGTGACCTTGAGCTGTGCGCCCTTCTTGACCCGGCGCTCGCGCAGTGGCGGCAGCTGGGCGCCCTCCTCGCCGCGTTTGACGGCCATGAAGGCGTCCATCAGCCGCAGGCCTTCGAAGGCGTCCCGGGCGTAGCGCACCTCACCCTGGTAGAGCTCGGCGAGGTCCTGCTCGACGTAGGCGCGGGTCAGCGCGGCGCCGCCGAGCACCACCGGCCACTTTTGCGCGAGCCCCCGGGAGTTGAGCTCCTCGAGGTTCTCCTTCATGATCACGGTTGATTTGACCAGCAGCCCGGACATGCCGATCACGTCGGCACGCTGCTCCTTGGCGGCCTCGAGGATCGCCGACATCGGCTGCTTGATGCCGAGGTTGACGACCTCGTAGCCGTTGTTGGACAGGATGATGTCGACGAGGTTCTTGCCGATGTCGTGGACGTCGCCCTTGACGGTCGCGAGCACGATCCGGCCCTTGCCGCCGTCGTCGGCCTTGTCCATGTGCGGTTCGAGGTAGGCGACCGCGGATTTCATGACCTCCGCGCTCTGCAGGACGAAGGGCAGCTGCATCTCGCCGGAGCCGAACAGCTCACCGACGACCCGCATGCCGTCCAGCAGCACGTCGTTGATGATCTCGAGGGCGGGCCGCTGGGCGAGGCCCTCGTCCAGGTCGGGCTCCAGGCCCTGGATCTCGCCGTCGATGATGCGCCGCTTGAGCCGCTCCCAGAGCGGCAGCGCGGCCAGTTCCTCGGAGCGGGACTGGCGCATCGCGGCGGCGTCGACACCTTCGAAGAGGTCCATGTACTTCTGCAGCGGGTCGTAGCCGTCGCGCCGGCGGTCGTAGACCAGGTCGAGTGCGACCTGGCGCTGCTCGTCGGGGATCCGCGCCATCGGAAGGATCTTCGACGCGTGCACGATGGCGGAGTCCAGACCGGCGTTGACGCACTCGTTGAGAAAGACCGAGTTGAGCACCATCCGGGCGGCCGGGTTCAGGCCGAACGACACGTTGGACAGACCCAGCGTGGTCTGCGCCGTCGGGTAGAGCCGCTTGATCTCGCGGATCGCCTCGATCGTCTCGAGGCCGTCGCGGCGGGTCTCCTCCTGGCCGGTGGCGATGGGGAAGGTGAGGGCGTCGATGATGATGTCCTCGACCCGCATCCCGTAGTTCAAAGTGAGGTCCTCGATCAGCCGGCCGGCGACCCGTACCTTCCATTCGGCGGTACGGGCCTGTCCCTCCTCGTCGATGGTCAGGGCGACGACGGCGGCGCCGTGCTCCTTGAGCACCGGCATCAGCCTGCCCATGCGCGAGTCGGGTCCGGCACCGTCCTCGTAGTTGACCGAGTTGACGACCGCCCGCCCGCCGAGCATCTCCAGCCCGGCCTCGATGACGGCCACCTCGGTGGAGTCGAGCACGATCGGGAGCGTCGAGGCGGTCGCGAACCGGAACGCGAGCTCCTTCATGTCCTGGACGCCGTCCCGGCCCACGTAGTCGATGCACAGGTCGAGCAGGTGCGCGCCGTCGCGGGCCTGCTCGCGGGCGATCTTGACGCATTCGTCCCACTGCTGCGCCAGCATGGCCTTGCGGAAGGCCTTGGAGCCGTTGGCGTTGGTGCGCTCGCCGATCGCCAGGTAGGAGGTGTCCTGGCGGAAGGGCACGTGCTGGTAGAGCGAGGAGGCGCCCGCCTCCGGCCGCGGCCGGCGGGCGGTGACCTCACGGCCGCGGACCCGCTCGACGACCTGGCGCAGGTGCTCGGGGGTCGTGCCGCAGCAGCCGCCGACCAGGGACATCCCGAAGTCGCGGGTGAAGGTGTCGTGCGCGTCGGCGAGTTCCTTCGGGGACAGCGGGTAGTAGGAGCCGTCGGAGGTGAGCTGGGGCAGGCCCGCGTTGGGCATGGCCGACAATCCGAGCCGCGAGTGCTTGGAGAGATAGCGCAGGTGCTCGCTCATCTCGGCCGGGCCGGTGGCGCAGTTGATGCCGATCAGGTCGACGTCCAGGGGCTCGATGGCGGTGAGGGCCGCGCCGATCTCGGAGCCGAGCAGCATGGCGCCGTTCTGCTCGATGGTGACCTGGGTGATCAGGACGGTGTCCGTGCCGGCCTTGGCGATGGCGCGCTTGGTGCCGATGACCGCGGCCTTGACCTGGAGCAGGTCCTGGCAGGTCTCGATCAGGATCGCCTGGACGCCACCGGCCAGCAGCCCGGCCGCGTTGCGCTCGTAGGCGTCCCGGAGCTCGGCGAAGGGCACGTGCCCGAGGGTGGGCAGCTTGGTGCCGGGACCGATCGAGCCGATCACCCAGCGTGGCCGGTCCGGGGTGGAGTAGGCGTCGGCGACCTCACGGGCGATGCGGGCGCCCGCCTCGGAGAGCTCCTCGATGCGGTCGGAGATGTCGTACTCGCCGAGGTTGCTGAGATTGGCGCCAAAGGTGTTGGTTTCGACGCAGTCGACACCAACGTCGAAATAGGCCTCGTGGACGGCCCGCACGATGTCGGGCCGGGTGACGTTGAGGATCTCGTTACAGCCCTCGAGGCCTTGGAAGTCCTCCATCGTGGGGTCCTGTGCCTGCAGCATCGTCCCCATCGCCCCGTCGGCCACGACAACACGCTCACGGAGGGCCTGACGCAGGGATTCCGGAGAAGCACTCATGAGACGACAGCCTACCGGGGCCCCCGCAGGAGCCGCCCTCGCGTCCACATGGCGAACACATGTCGCCGGGGTCACCATCGAAAGGCGTTCCGCCCGTGACGGACCGGGCAGATGACGCTACGGTTCCCCTCTGCAAACTACTTACTGGTAAGGAGCGGCCATGAGCGCGTACAGCACCATTCTCGTCGGCACCGACGGCTCGTCGTCCTCGTTCCTCGCGGTCGAGAAGGCCGCGGGACTGGCCGCCGCCACCGGCGCCACACTGCTGCTCGCCTCCGCCTACCACCCGATGCCGGAGAAGGAACGACTGAGCGCCGCGGACCGGCTGGGCGACCTCGCCTACAAGGTCCAGGGATCCACTCCTGCCGAGGATGCGCTGCGTGCCGCCCGCGAGCGGGCGGTCGCCGCCGGCGCCAAGGACATCGACCAGGTGGCCGTCGAGGGCGACGCCGTCGATGTCATCGCCAAGATCGCGAGCGAGCGGGGGGCCGATCTGGTCGTCGTCGGCAACCGCGGCCTGAACAGCCTGGCCGGCCGGCTGCTCGGCTCAGTACCGGCGAACCTTTCGCACCGTTCCCCCTGCGACGTGTTGATCGTGCACACCACCGACGGAAAATAGGACCTTTTCGGCTCCGGGCGCCCAGGCGCCCGGAGCCGAGTCGCGGGCCGGCCGGCCGAGGGAATGAGGGCGCGACCCGGGAAGTCCTCGCGAGGCCCGCGAACGAAGCAATCGCAATCAAACACTGCGAGGCCGGGTACGTGCCCTCTAGGACATAGGGTTGTACTGGCCGATCTTGGGCACGGGCCCGGGCGAGTGCGGCCTATGTCTGGAGGGAGGCGCGCGTGATCGAACTCCACAACGTGCCGGAACTCGTCGATCCGGTGTTGGTCGCCGCCTTCGAGGGCTGGAACGATGCGGGCGAAGCGGCCAGTGGCGTCATCCAGCATCTGGAGGACGCCTGGGAGGCCACCCCCATCGCCGAACTCGATCCGGAGGACTACTACGATTTTCAGGTGACCCGTCCGACGGTGGAACTAGACGGCGACAACCGCCGGATCAACTGGCCGACCACCCGGGTCTCCTGGGCGCGGGTGCCCGACTCCGGCCGCGACGTGATCCTGATCCGCGGTATCGAACCGAACATGCGCTGGAAGACGTTCTGCCGCGAGCTGGTCGGCCTGATGCTGGAGCTGGAGGTCGAGACGGTCGTGCTGCTGGGCGCGCTGCTCGCCGACGCGCCGCACACCCGGCCCGTTCCGGTGACCGGCTCCTCCTCCGATCTGGGACTGTCCACCCTCCTCAACCTTGAGCCCGCCCGCTACGAGGGCCCCACGGGCATCCTCGGCGTGCTGCAGGACGCCTGCTCCCGGGCGGACCTGAGCACCATGTCGCTGTGGGCCGCGGTGCCGCACTACGTCGCCCAGCCGCCCTCGCCCAAGGCGACCCTCGCACTGCTGCACCGCGTCGAGGACCTGCTGGACGTGACGGTGCCGCTCGGTGAGCTGCCCGAGCAGTCCCGGGCCTGGGAGAACGGCGTGAACGAGCTGGCCGAGCAGGACACCGAGGTAGCCGAGTACGTCCGGGCATTGGAGGAACAGAAGGACGCCGCCGAGCTGCCGGAGGCCTCCGGCGAGGCGATCGCCCGTGAGTTCGAGCGGTATCTTCGCCGTCGCGGCCCCGACAGCGCCGGCCCTCCGGTCTAGAGGGCATGTCCCGCTCCCGACGAACGAGATCCACGGGACACGCTCCAGGTCCATACTGGACGACCCTCGATCCGGACCGCACGGTCCGTGCGGTCCAACGCTCCGTAGCTGTTCCCTGCGCTCCTGACCATGCCTCTCAGACCCGTTGTCCACGGTAAGTGAGGACGATGTCACCTTCCGCTCCGGACATGTGCGCTTCTGGTGAAGGCGACCAGGAGGCCACGTTCGGACGATCTCCGACACGAACGTTGACGAAGAGATCGCGAGAGGGTTAGCTTCTCGCCGGAAGGCACCCGCTGGACCCGAACCGCGTCCGGAGGATCCTCACATGAGAGCTGCGTCCGGGCCGATCGGGAGAACCACCGGCGACGTCGGAATCCGACTGCCGCCAGTGGAGCACGGCGATGCTTACCGGGGACGATCTACGCATGCCGTGGTGCGGCTGAACCCGCTGCTCGTACGCACGCGAACCCATCTCGACGGGGGCGGCAGCGTCCTGCTGACCGGCCCCACGGGCATCGGCAAGTCCACCCTGCTGTCCGTCCTGGCCACCGAGTTCGCCGGAGCCGGGCACGCGGTGCTCAGATGCTCGCCTTCCGAGGCCGAATGTCACCTGCCCTTCCTCGGGCTCATCGACCTGCTCGCCGAGACCGGCGACGAGGTCCTCAGGGTCCTCCCCGCCCACGAACGAACCGTGCTCGAATCGGCTCTGCTGCGGCGGACCGACCCGGTCGGCGAGCGCGACGGCCTCTCCCTCCGGGTGGCCGTCCTCGCCGCGTTCCGGGTGCTGTGCGAGACGCGCCCGGTGCTCATCGTCATCGATGACGCCCAGTGGCTGGATCGCCCGAGCGCCGAGCTGCTCGCCTTCGTCGCCCGGCGGGCCGGGGAGCTCCCCCTCAATGCGGTCGCGGCCGTGCGTGCCGAGACCGCCGGCCTCCCCGCCCAGGACGCTTTCGGCCCGCCGCCGCTGCTGTCCCTGCAGGTCCCGCCGATGACGGCCGCCGAGACCTCCACCCTGCTCGGCGAGCATGCCGGCCTGGATCTGCCCCGGCCTGTCCTGGCGAAGATCCACAAGGCCAGCGGCGGCAACCCCTTCTTCGCTCTCGAGCTCGGCCGGGCGCTCTCCGAAAGCGGGGAACCACTCGATCTCGCCGAGCCGCTCCCGGTCCCGGGCAGTCTGCGCACCCTCATGCTCGGCCGGCTCTGCGCGCTGTCCCCTGACGCTCAGCAGACGCTGCTGACGGCGGGTGCCGCAGCCCGCCCGACGATCCAGATGCTGAGGAATGCCGGGCGCGAGCACGCCGCCACCGACGTCGCCGAGGCCGAACGGGACGGCATCGTGCAGGCCGGAACCGGCGATGCCGTCCGGTTCACTCATCCGCTGCTATCGGCGGTCCTGTACGCGGAGTCCTCGGCCGAGGCCCGCCTCCGCGCGCACGCGGCACTCGCCGATGCCGTCAACGATCCGGTCGAGCGAGCCCGCCATCTGGCCCTGCTGACGCCCGACCGGGACGCACAGGTCGCCGCGACGCTGAGCGAGGCGGCCACGGCCGCCCGGCGGCGTGGCGCGCCGGCGACG
>JAOPYO010000194.1 GCA_025964575.1 Actinomycetes bacterium | reverse complement strand
CGGGCCTTGCGCAGCGCCGAACCGATCCGGCGGAGGCGGACGGAGGGCCTGTTCCCGGGGGGCATGGCCTCACGCTGTCACTCTCCGTACGGCCTCGTATCCGAATCGGCAGAGGGAGAACGTTTTTCCGGCGAACGTTCCGCAGGGCCGGAGCCGCGCCCCGGCGACAGGGGCGATCGGTATTGCTCGAGGCCCCTGCGTCTCAGACATAGGGAAGGGCCCGCTGGTGCGGGTGCGCCGGCGGGCCCTTTGCCCGGAGATTGCAGACGTCAGATGACGGCGGCTTCCGCGGCCTCGGCTTCCGTGGTCTCCTCTTCGGGGCGGGCGTGCATCGGGAGCAGGAAGGTGACCAGGAAGGTCAGGACCATTGCTCCGACCACGACCCAGAGGGTGATCGTCATGGCGTCGCTGAAGCCGTGCTTCGCGGAGTCCTGACCGGCCTTGGCCGTGGCCTTGGAGATGCGGTCGGCGGACTGCGGAGCGGCGGCGATGGCGGTCTTCACGGCACCTCGGGCGCTGACACAGGAGGTCGGGGTCCGGCTCAGGTCCTTGGCGACGGCCTGGTCATGGCCGCAGGTCCGCAGGCCGGTGATGATGGCATCCTGCTGGGCCGTGGGAACGCCCGCGGTGGTGAGCTCGGCGCGCAGCTTGGGCGCGGCCGAGTCGGTGGCGGAGGCGACGTGGCCGCCGAGCAGGCCGAAGAAGATCGTGCCGAGCACGGCGACGCCCAGGGCCGCGCCGAGCTGCTGGATCGCGGTCAGCGTGCCACCGGCCGAACCGGTCTCGTGCGGCTCGACCCCGGCCAGCACGGTGTCGAAGAACGGGGCCATCAGCAGGCCCATGCCGAGCCCGGTGATGATGAGCGCGGGGGCGAGCTGCCACGGGGTGACGCCGATCCCGGTCTGCTGCAGCGTGACGACCACCCCGATGACACCTGCCGCCATGATGGCGACGCCCGCGTGGATGACCTTGCGGCCGAACTTCTGCACGGCCTGCGCCGCACCGAAGCCGGCGATCATGCCGATCGACATGGGCACTCCGGACAGGCCCGCCTTCAGCGGGGAGTAGTGCAGCCCGATCTGGGTGTAGAGGCTGAACACCAGGGAGAAGCCGGTCATGGCGGAGAAGAAGACCAGCCCGACCGCCAGACCGCCGGTGAAGCCTCGCTTGAGGAACAGGCTCGGCTCGATCAGCGGGTCACGGCCCGAGCGTTGCTTGCGGACCTCGTACCAGGCGAAGAACACGAAGAGCGCGACCGAGGCGGCCATCGAGACGAAGGTCCAGGCCGGCCAGCCGAGCTCGCGGCCCTGGACCAGCGGGTAGACCAGGAGCACCGCGGCGGCGGTGGCGATGAGCATGCCGGGGACGTCCAGCCGGGTCGCCCTCGACGGGTTGGCCTTGGGCAGCCACTTGAGGCCACCGAGGAACGCGGCCAGACCGAGCGGCAGGTTGATCAGGAAGATCATGCGCCAGCCGGTGCCGAAGAAGTCGGCGTCGATCAGCCAGCCGGCCAGGATGGGCCCGCCGATCGAGGACAGGGTCATGACGGGGCCGAACGCACCGAACGCCGCGCCCATCTGCTTGGGCGGGAACATCTCCCTGATCATGCCGAGGCCCTGAGGCAGCATGACCGCGCCGAACAGGCCTTGCAGGACCCGGGAGCCGACCAGCATCTCGGGGGACTGGGAGAGTGCGCACAGGAGCGAACCGGCGGTGAAGCCGAGAGCGCCGATCAGGAACATCTGCTTGCGGCCATAGAGGTCGCCCAGGCGTCCGCCGGTCATCAGGCCGACGGCCATCGCCAGGGTGTAGCCGGCGCCCAGCCACTGGATCATGGTGGGAGTGCCGCCGAGGTCGGCGCGCATGGTCGGCGCGGCGATGTTGGTGACCAGGGCGTCGAGGAGGTCCATGACTTCGCCGGCCAGGATCACGAAGAGGGCGATCCAGCGCCAGCGGTAGCCCGGCCACTCGGGGTCGGCCGCCGTGGGCCGGCTGGTTTCCATTGCTTCGGTCATCGAGATCTCCGGGGGATGAGGGGAGAGTAGCGCGAACTGCGTTCGTGGTTACGAACATTGTTCTAAAGGACGAACGGTGATCGTGTCAAGTACGATGTTCGTTAGTGGAATCGAGAGCGAGCCGGCGTTGCCCATCTTGCGACATATCTCGTTTCTAGAGACACGATACATCGCGTTCGCGGGTCGTCAAGATGTATCGCGAAATTGAGGAGGTGTGGGCTCATGACCAAGAAGTCCACCGACGTCGACATGCCGACGCTGCCCTGGCGCAAGACGCGCAACTCCGCCCCGCCGAAGCAGCCGCTCGGCCAGGACCTCATCGTCGAGACGGCGATCCGCATCCTTGATGCCGAGGGGCTCGAGGGGGTCAGCATGCGACGGGTCGCCCAGGAGCTCGGCACCGGGCCGGCTTCGCTCTACGCTCATGTCTCCAACAAGGACGAACTGCTGGAGCTCATGCTCGAGCGGATCGCCGGTGAGATCGAACTACCGGAAGAGCTCGACCCGGCCCGATGGCAGGAGCAGCTCAAGGAGATCGCCCGCAACTCGCAGCGGGTCTGGACGTCGCACGCCGACATCGCGAAGGTCTCGCTCACCAACATCCCAACCGGGCCCAACCTGCTGCGGATCGCTGAGGCGATGCTCACCCTCATGCGCGGTGCGGGTGTTCCGGACCAGGTCGCGGCCTGGGCGCTCGACTGGCTGAGCATGTACATCGACGCTGACGCCATCGAGGCCTCGATGTACACCGCCAAGCTGAAGCGGGGGTTCGACCTTGAGTCCTACTTCGCCGGGATCAAGGACTACTTCCGGAGACTGCCGCCGGAGCGCTTTCCCAACATCTCCTCGATCGTGGACAGCCTCACCGCGGGAGACGGCGATGAGCGCTTCGAGTTCGGCCTCGACGTCTTCATCCGGGGGCTGGCCTCCTACGTGGAGAAATGAACGGGGCCATGGTCAGGCGATCGCGTTCGTGAAGGCGCGTTCGAAGGCGGCATGGCGGGGGGCTCCGGCCGCGGTGTCCCAGACCGCGAAGACGACATGGGCGAAGGCACCGGCGAAGGTGCCGTCCGCCAGCAGGAGTTCGGCGAAGACCCCGGCGACCTCGGCCGGGTGGTTGCCGAAGACCCCGCAGCCCCAGGCGCCGAGGACCAGCCGATCGTGCCCGTTGGCGTGGGCCGTCGCGAGGACCTTGGTGGCCCGCTGCCACAGCACGTCAGGGATCCGCGCCGCCACCGCGGGGTCGCGGATGGCGCCGCGATTGGGGGCGGGCGAGGTCAGGAAGGCCACGTCGTACGGCTCCTCCAGCAGCACCCCGTCGTCACCGCGGAAGACGGGGATGGCGGGGGAGTAGATCACGTGGTCGCTGTAGAGGAGATCGTGCTGAGCCCGGTGGAAGTCATAGAACTCCGGGGCCTTACGCAGCGAGGCGTACAGGCCCGAAGACCGGGCCAGCCCCTCCTCCTGGGCGTGTGCGCCGTTGAGGAATCCGCCACCGGGGTTCTTCGCGGAGGCGAAGTTCAGGCAGGCGGGGACGGCGCCGGAAGAACCGGAGAGCCGCCGGGCGGCAGCCAGTGTCGTCTCTCCGGTGACCTCGATGCGGGTGGCGAGACCGGGGGAGCCCTGGGGTCGAAGGCCGAGATCGTCCGGGCGGTAGAGGCGGGTGCCGGCCAGCGCGCGGGCCAACCGGTCGGCGATGGAGACCGTACGGCCTGAAGGCGCGGTGTAGGAACCGCGATCGAGGATGGCGATCGTCTCGGTGGCGATCGCTCGGCGAGGATGTCTACTCATGTCGGGATGAGTCTCTCGAACGGATGGAATTTCCGCCACGGAATATGAGCTCCTAGTAAAGACCGCGAACAGCAGAAAACCCCTTGATCCCATCCGGGAGACTGGTCGGGTGCTGCTGACGATTTCAACGACGGTGTCGCCCGCGACGGACCTGGGCTTTCTGCTGTTCAAGCACCCCGACAAGGTGCAGGTCTTCGACCAGGCCTTCGGGACGGCGCACGTCTTCTATCCGGAGGCGTCCGGTGCGCGGTGCACTGTGGCGCTGCTGCTGGACGTCGACCCGGTCAAGCTCGTCCGGAGTCGCGGCAAGGCTTCCACCGACTTCACACTCGGCCAGTATGTCAACGACCGGCCCTACGCGGCGTCCTCACTGCTGTCCTCCGCGATGGCCGGTGTCTTCCGCACCGCGATGCGCGGCCGCTGCGACGCGCGGCCCGAGCTGGCCGCGACGGCGATCCCGCTGGTGATCAGCCTGCCCGCGCTGCCCTGCCGCAGCGGACCCCAGCTCGCCGTGAAGCTGTTCGAGCCACTCGGCTGGCAGGTGCGCGCCGAGCCCGTACCGCTGGACGAGGAGTTCCCCGCCTGGGGCGACTCCCGCTACGTACGGCTGACGCTCACCGGCACGATCCGGCTGGCCGACGCGCTCAACCAGCTGTACGTGCTGCTGCCGGTGCTCGATGACTCCAAGCACTACTGGGTGGCGCCGGACGAGGTCGACAAGCTGATCCGGGCGGGGGAGGGCTGGCTGGCGAGCCACCCCGAGCGCGGCCACATCACCCGCCGCTATCTCGCCAACCGGCGCGCTCTGGTGCGTACGGCACTCGGCCGCCTGGCCGAGGTGGACGACGCCGTCGAGGACGAGCTGGAGCGAGGGCCCATCGAGGAGGAGCCCACTCCCGATGCCGATGGCGATGCAGATGTCGCGACGGAGGACGAGCCCGCGGCACCACCCGTACCACTGGCGGAAAGGCGCATCCAGGCGGTGCTCGAGACACTGCACGCCGAGGAGGCGCGCCGCGTCATCGACCTGGGCTGCGGCTCCGGCAAGCTTCTGCAGCGGCTCCTGCAGGACCCGGCGTTCGACCGGGTCACCGGCACGGACGTGTCCTACCGGGCGGTCACCATCGCGCTGCGCCATCTGCGGCCGGAGCGGCTGCCACGCCCGCAGGCCGAGCGGCTGGCCGTCTTCCAGGGGGCGCTGACCTATAGCGACGAGCGGTTCCGGGGATACGACGCGGCCGTTCTCATGGAGGTCATCGAGCATGTCGACCAGTCGCGGCTGCACGCCGTGGAACGGGTCGTGTTCGGCGATGCCCGTCCCCGGTCGGTCATCGTGACCACGCCGAACGTGGAGTACAACGTGCGCTACGAGGGTCTCGCCGAAGGCAAGCGAAGGCATCCCGACCACCGGTTCGAGTGGACCAGGGCGGAGTTCCAGGAGTGGGCCGGGCAAGTGACGGAGGCGTACGGCTATCGGGTCCGCTATGTCCCTGTCGGTGACGACGACGCCGAGGTCGGCCCGCCCACGCAGATGGCGGTCTTCACACTGGGAGGACGAGCATGACCGAACTTCGCCTCCCCGAAATGGGCCTGGTCGTGCTGGCCGGCGTCTCCGGATCCGGCAAGTCGCATTTCGCCCGTGCGCACTTCGCGCCCACGCAGGTGGTGTCCTCGGACTACTGCCGCGGTGTCGTCGCCGACGATGAGAACGACCAGTCGGCCACGGGCGACGCCTTCGACCTGCTGCACTACATCGTCCGCAAGCGGCTCAAGCGCGGGCTGCTGACCGTCGTCGATGCGACCAACGTGCAGCCGAAGGCCCGGCAGAGCCTGCTGCAGATCGCGAAGGAGAACGACGTCCTCGCCGTCGCGATCGTCTTCGACGTGCCCGAGTCGGTGGCCCGTGCCCGCAATGCGCTGCGGGCGGACCGCGATCTGCCGGACCATGTCGTACCGCGACAGCGCCGTGAACTGCACCGCGGCCTGCGCGGGCTCGGCCGCGAGTTCAAGCGGTCGTACGTCATGCGCAGCGTCGAGGAGATCGACGCGGCCACCCTCACCTACGAGAAGGCCTGGACCGACAAGCGTGAGGTGAGCGGGCCCTTCGACATCATCGGTGACGTGCACGGCTGCCGCGCCGAGCTCGAGGAACTCCTGACGACCCTGGGCTACGCGCTGGACCGGGACCCGCTCGGCCGCCCGGTCGGCGCCCGGCATCCCGAGGGCCGTACGGCCGTGTTCGTGGGCGACCTCGTCGACCGCGGGCCGGACAGCCCCGGGGTGGTGCGGCTCGTCATGGGCATGGTGGCCGCCGGTTCGGCCCTCTGCGTCTCCGGCAACCACGAGAACAAGCTCGTGCGGGCCCTCAGGGGCCGCACGGTCACCGTCACCCATGGGCTGGAGGTCTCACTGGAGCAGTTCGAGGCCGAGCCGGAGGACTTCCGGGCCGAGGCGCTCGCCTTCATGGACGGCCTGATCAGCCACTATGTGCTGGATGCGGGGAACCTGGTGGTCGCACACGCCGGGCTCAAGGAGGCATACCACGGGCGTGCCTCCGGCCGGGTCCGGTCGTTCGCGCTGTACGGCGACACGACCGGAGAGACCGACGACTACGGACTGCCGGTGCGCTATCCATGGGCCACCGACTACCGGGGCCGGGCCATGGTCGTCTACGGTCACACGCCCGTCCCCGAGCCGGAGTGGATCAACAACACGATCTGCCTGGACACCGGATGCGTGTTCGGCGGCAAGCTGACCGCGCTGCGCTATCCGGAGCGTGAGCTGGTCGAGCAGGCGGCGCACCAGGTCTGGTACGAGCCGACGCGTCCGCTGCACGCCGAGACGGCCGCCGCTCCGGGCGCACGCCGCGAGCCGGATGTGTTCAAGATCGACGACGTGCTGGGCAACGACGGGGCGGTCGGATTCTCCACCGAGGCCCCGGTCTTCCACAATCATGGCGTCGAGACCCGGCTGCTCGGCCGGGTGGCGGTCCGGGACGAGAACTCGCGGGCCGCGCTGGAGGTCATGAGCCGGTTCGCCGTCGACGCGCGATGGCTGGTGTATCTGCCGCCGACCATGGCGCCGGTGCCATCCCACCCCGCCGAGCCCCAGGGCGCGACCTCCGCGCTGCCCGGCTATCTCGAGCACCCGGCCGAGGCCTTCGCGGCCTACCGGGACCAGGGCGTGGAGCGGGTCGTGTGCGAGGAGAAGCACATGGGTTCGCGGGCCGTCGTGGTCGTCTGCCGGGATGAGACCGTGGCCGCCGAGCGGTTCGGCGTCACGGACGGCTCGACCGGAGCGATCTTCACCCGTACCGGCCGGCCGTTCTTCAACGACCCGGCGCTCGGCGCGAAGGTGCTGGCGCGGGTCACCGGCGCGGTCGGCGCGGCCGGCCTGTGGGACGAGCTGTTCACCGGCTGGCTGGTGCTCGACTGCGAGCTGATGCCCTGGTCGGCCAAGGCCGCCGAGCTGATCCGCACGCAGTACGCGGCCACCGGTGCCGCGGCCCGGGTGTCGCTGCCCGCGGCCGCTTCGGTGCTGGCCCAGGCGGCGGAGCGCGGCCTGGACATCGGTGGACTGCTGGATCGGGTGGGCCGCCGCAGCGTCAATGCCGGGTTGTTCCGCGACGCGTACGCCCGTTACTGCTGGCCGGTGGACGGGCTGGCGGGGCTGCGGCTGGCGTCCTTCCAGGTGCTCGCGGGGGAGGGTGTCACCTACGCCACCGCCCGGGACCACCTGTGGCATCTGGCCATCGCGGATCGGCTGGCCGCCGCCGATGACCTGTTCACGCGTACGGAGTCGTACGTGCTGGATCTGGCCTCCCGGGACGGGAAGGTGGCAGGTGCGATCGCGTGGTGGGAGACGCTCACCGCGTCGGGCGGCGAGGGCATGGTCGTCAAGCCGCTCCCCGGCGACGTCGCGTCGGGCCAGGCCATCCCGGGCGGGCCCGCTCAGGCCACTCCGGGGTTGTCGCGCCGGTTCGTCCAGCCGGGGCTCAAGGTCCGGGGCCGGGAGTATCTGCGCATCATTTACGGCCCGGACTACACGGAGCCGGAGAACCTGGACCGGCTGCGGGACCGGTCGCTCGGCCGCAAGCGGTCCCTCGCCATGCGGGAGTACGTTCTCGGACTGGAGGCCCTGGACCGGCTGACGGCGGGGGAGCCGCTCTGGCGGGTGCACCAGGCGGTCTTCGCCGTGCTCGCCCTCGAGTCCGAGCCCGTCGACCCCCGACTCTGACAGGGCGGCGGAAACAGCTCCGGCGTGGTCATGTGCTGCATGACCACGCCGGAACGGGGCGTCTCAGGTTCTCAGGACGAAAAGAGCGAGTGGAAGAAGCTGCCGTGGCGCTTGTTGTGGTGGCCGTAGTGCGGCTGGTGGTGACCACCGTGCTGGGGTGCGCCCCAGGCCGGTGCGTGCGCGGGCGGAGGCGGCGGCGGTGCCTGACGCCACTGGGTCTCCAGCTGGGTCAGCGACTCGAGCTCGCCGTAGTCCAGGAAGATCCCCCGGCAGTTCTCGCACTGCTCGATGTGGATGCCGTTGCGGTCGTAGGTGCGCATATTTCCCCGGCACTTCGGACACTGCATGTCGGCCACCTTCTCCTCGAGGACCCCAAGAAAGGGTCAAGTTTAGGTAAAAGCCTATGTCATTCTGAAGCGCCGTCAGCGCTGATTCGCCGGCACGTATCGACGAGGGCCGTGGCGGTCTCGTCGAGTGGGCGGTCCCCTTCGTACGCATAGAGGACGCTCACCGCGGCCATTTGGATCGTCAACGCTCGGGCCGGAATGTCCAGGATGGGCCAGGGATCTCCGGAGGCGGGCACGGCGCGCCCGCCTGATCTGCGATAGGAGGCGAGAAACCGCTCCCAGATCTCCGAAGGCAGAACACCGGCGGCGTAGAGGCCGGCCGGCCGGGCCAGGTCCCAGCAGGGGTCGCCCACACCCAGGTCGTCGACGTCGATGAGCCGCCAGTCGGACCCCGGTGTGCGGATGAGCTGGCCGAGATGCCAGTCGCCGTGCACCAGAACCCCGGACCGCGATGGTGGGGCGTCACCCCGGGCCCACGGGGGCAGCCCGTCGAAGGCCCGCCGGATCACGGCTGTCACACCGTCGTCGACGGTGAGCCGGCCGACGGCGCGCGCCACCCGGGCGGGACCGGCCCAGAGTGGTAGCCGTCCGCCGGCGACGAGGTCGGTAGGAGCGACGGCGTGCAGCCGGGCGAGCAGTGCCGCACCCCGCTCCCATGGAGCCTCGCCCTCGGGGTCGACGGGTTCCCCGGCCGGCCAGAGGGTCACCAGCCGGTCGCGCACCTGCGTCAGGGCGTCCACCAGCGGTGGTAGGAGGAGATCGCGGAGCAGCGGGTCTGCGGCGACGTTGGTCCGGACGGCCAGGCCGCTCGCCTCGGTGCGGGTCGGATGGGCCTTCACCACCACGTCACCGACCCGTACGACCAGCACGCCGCGCCGATCGGACAGCAGTGTCGGCTCGGCGCCGTCCGCACCGGCCTTCCGGCCGAGCGCGACAAGGTCAGCGAAAAGCCCTGGATCGTGCATCCCGCAAGTCAAGCACGGTGGTCAGCTGTCGTAGATCTCGAACTCCCAGGGGGAGTAGCCGTATTTGGTGGCCCGCGTGGTGCCGTAGAACTGCACATACCGGGCGTTGCGCGGAGTGAACACGATGTTGTCGACGCCTCCGTTGCCGCTCGCGGTGGTGAAGACGGTGGTCCAGGTCTTCGCGTCGCCGGAGACCTGGATCTTGTAGGCCTTGCCGTACGCGGCCTCCCAGCGCAGGATCGCGCGGCCCACCTTCTGGGTCGAGCCCAGGTCCACTTGGAGCCACTGCGGCGACGAGCGGGCGCTGGACCAGCGGGTCGACATGCTCCCGTCGACCGCCTTTGAGCCCGCGTACGTCGCGGATGAGGCGCTCGACACCTTCACCGGCCGCTGCAACGCCAAATTGGTCTTGCGGATCAAGTTCGCCGTGCAGGTCGTGTTGACGGCCGG
Organism: Actinomycetes bacterium; assembly: GCA_025964575.1. Classification (GTDB taxonomy): domain Bacteria; phylum Actinomycetota; class Actinomycetes; order Streptosporangiales; family Streptosporangiaceae; genus Actinomadura_E. The sequence continues at coordinate 5,773 of JAOPYO010000194.1, read as the reverse complement.
CGCCGTGATGTCGTGGGTGGCCTGCGTGCTCGCGGCCGGATCACAACCCGTCCAGGTACCGAACCGGTACACCTGATCGCTGATCACCTGCGGTTGCGGGGCGCTGATGGAGACGGTGGAACCGATGATCTCGGGTCGTTCCAGCGGAGACTTACCGGCCTCGTCGACGAAGCCGACCGTGCCTCCGGCGGGAGAGGTGGCGAGCCGCAACTGGACCGTCTGCGGATAGATGTTGACGCTTCTGGTGGTCGAGAGCCCATCGGAGTCGGTCGCGGTGAGCCTCAGCTCGAGGTGCGACGGATACTCATGGTCGGGGGCGCTGAAGCTTCCGCTCTCCCCGTAGTAGTGCGTGATCACGTGCTCGTGACAGTTGTTGGCCGGACAGTGATGAATGATCTCCGTCCAGTCCAGCTTGTCGCCCGTCAATGCGCCGTCCTGAGGATCGGTGGCCGTGGCGGAGAAGCTGATCGTGTCGTTGACCTTCCACGTGGTGTCCGGGGTGGGAGATGTGATCGTCACGGTCGGCGGAGAGTAGCCGGGGGTGACCAGGGTCTCCGCGGTGTCGACGCCGCCGTGATCGTCGGTCACCTCGACCTTTGCTTTGATCTTCGCTTTCGTGTCGTAGGTCTTGGACACTTTCGGCCCGGTCAGACCCTCGTCCCAGGTTCCGTCACCGTCGAGGTCCCAACGGTAGGTGAGGAGGTCGTTCGGATTGACGTCGGTGGACCCGCTCGCGTCGAAGGCGACCGTCAGCGGTACGTCTCCGCTGGGCGGAACGGCGGCGATCGCGGCCTGCGGCGGGTTGTTGACGCCGTTGTAGACGTAGCGGAGGACCTCGCCGGTGCCGGCGGTGGTGCCGATGTCGACACCGTAGATGTCACCGTCCGGTCCAGCCTGCAGATCGACCAGACCGCTCGCCAGACCGGAGGCGAAGGTCCTGATCTTGGTGGGGTCGGGCAGCCCGTTGGTGCCCGGCATCATCGCCCAGACGCACTTGCGGCTGTAGTCGGTGAAGAACAGCGCGCCCTTGTACGCGAGCGGATAGGAGGTGCCGGGACCGCCCGGATAGAACGCGAGGCCGGCGATCGAGGAGCTCGTGTAGCCGCAGGGGTCGCCGGCGACCACATGGGCGCCGTGCTTGTAGGTGTAGTAAGGCTTGGTCGCGGCAGCGGTGGCCTTGTAGAGGCCCTCGCAGAGGGTGAGGTTGGCGGCGTCGTAGCCGGGCATCTTGGCGGTGCCCTCGTAGCAGGGCCAACCGAAGTTGGTGACCTTGGCTGTCGGGCTGGGGATGCGGTTGATCTCCTCCCAGGTTTTCATCCCGACGTCACCGATCCAGATCTCGCGGGTGCCGGGCCGGAAGGTGAACCGGTAGGAGTTGCGCTGGCCCTCACTGATCAGCCGCCTGGCGTTGACGTCGTGGCCGGCCGCGTTCGGATTGCCGGTGGCGGGAGCGCCGGTCTCGGGATTGATCCGGATCAGGCCGCCGTCCAGCGTGGTGGGGTCGTTGGGGCTTCGCAGGTCCTGGGCACGCAGCGCGCCGCCTTCGCCCTTGGGAGCGGTGGTGGAGGTGCCGGCCTTGGTGGGCGGGTCTCCGCAGGGGTTCTTCGTCTGCCCGTAGTCGACGTGCCCGAAGCTGGCTCCGTCACCGCCGCCTCCGTACAGCATTCCGTCCGGACCGAACTTCAGCGAACCCATTGAATGGCTCGGAAACTGCTGGCACCAGTCCTCGATCAGCACGCGCTCGGTGACGCCGGTTGCGGCACGGGCCGCTCCGCTGGGGTTGGCCGGAGACAGCACCGAGATCCTGCCCAGCACCACGCAGCCGTCGGTGGTGGGGCCGGGCGGGCTGGGGCAGGTCTCGGTGGTGCCGCCGTCGTTCGACGGCCATTTCGGCACCGGCTTACCGTTGACGACGACCGTCGGGTTGTAGGTGTAGCTGACGTAGATCCGCGGGTCGGTGGGGAAGTTCGGGTGCAGGGCGATCCCCAGCATCCCGCGGTCCCAGTAGTTCATCACCTGCGCACGCAGATCGGCGTAGATCGCCGTGGTCTTGGTCGTCGGGTCGAAGACCTTCACGAGGCCGCTCTTCTCGGCGATGAAGATCCGGCCGTCGGGAGAGAAGGCCAGGCCCGTGGGCTGGGTCAGGCCGCTCACGGCAGTCCTCTGCTCGAATTTGGCCGGCAGCGTCACCGTCGCGCCGGCCGTATCGGCGGCGGTCAGGCTGACGATGGCGACGAGGGGGATGAGCAGCGACACCGCGAGTACGGCGCGAGTGCGGAGGCTCGCGATCCGCGCTGACCGAGAGACCACAGGCAGTCCTTCTCAGGAAAGGGGAAACCATCCTTACCTGAAGACAATGGAACAGCGTGTGCCTGGTAGGGGATATGGGCCGACTGTGGCCAGAAGGTAAACCAGAGACGATCGAGAGGTGTCCTCATCCACTCGTCGGGGCAGCCCACCGGCCCCGCTCGCTCGCCTGAGGAGCGGGGGCACCGGCCGGCGCGGGAGGTCAGGCGCGGATGGTGCGCCGCATCCCGAGTGGGATCACCAGGGTGAGGATGATCTGCAGGCAGGCGCAGGTCTGGATGAGCCCGTCGGCGCCGGGCAGCCCCATGACGTAGGAGCTCAGGCAGCAGACGCTGAAGGCGATCCACAGCAGCACCAGGATCGCGCTGGGTCCGTGCGGCTTCGGAAAGGTGATCTTGCTGACCATCATCAGCGCCACGCCCGCGATCGCGATCGCGGCCGGGATGACCGGTGGATCGAGCAGCACGATCGACACGACGGTGAGCGCGCCCATCGGACAGGGGAGCCCGCAGAAGACGCCGTACTCCCCGGGGACGGCCGCGAAGCGGGCGAGCCGCAGCACCACGGCGAGCATGCAGAGCATGGCGGCACCGACGGCGAACGAACGCTCGACCGGATTGGCGGCGGAGTGGGACCCCCAGGCCACCACCAGGAACGACGGGACGAGCCCGAAGCTGATCGCGTCGGCCAGATTATCGAGATGCGCGCCCATGACGGAGCCGCCGAGCCGGCGGGCCAGCGGCCCATCGAGCAGGTCACAGGCCGCTCCGATCAGCAGCAGCATGATGGCGGTGGCGGGGCGCCGGGAGCTCAGCAGCGCGTCACCGCTCGTGGCGGGGTCGCGGAGCAGCGCGGCGATGCTGCAGATGGCAAGGAAGCCACAGGCCGCGTTGCCCAGAGTGAACGCGTCCGCGATGGTCAACCGGCTGCCAAGGCCGGGATTGGCCGCCCTATGTTCTTCCTCGGTGTCGGTCATGGAACCTGCTATGGCCTCAGTCACGAATTCGTTCCCGATCGAGCCGGGTGACCCCGGCCACGGTCTTGTCGCCCACGTTGACGGCGGGTTCGACTCCCGGCGGCAGATAGACGTCCACGCGTGAGCCGAATCGGATCAGCCCGATGCGCCGGCCCCGCTCGACCTTGTCGCCGGCAGCGAGGTAAGGGACGATCCGGCGGACCATGGCCCCGGCGATCTGCACGACCTCGAGCTCGCCGAGATCGGTGTCGAACAGCCACACCATCCGCTCGTTGCGATCGCTGTCCTTGTTGAACGCCGGCAGGAATCCACCGGGAAGGTGTGTGACCGAGATCACAGCTCCGTCCGCGGGTGCCCGGTTCACATGGACATTGAGCGGGTTCATGAACGTCGCCACCCGGGTCCGGCCGTCCGGCCAGGCGTCAATGCTCTGCACGACCCCGTCGGCGGAGGACAGCAGGCCCGCGCCCGTCGCCTGCCGCTCAGGGTCGCGGAAGAACCACAACAGGCCGCCGGTCACGGCCACGGCAGGGAGGGAGAAAGCCCGCCCCCGAGTGGACCGCCGGGTCAGCCAGGCCGCGGCCAGACTGGCCGCGGCGGCGGGAAGCAGCCAGGAGGGAGTCCCGGAAGCCAGGGTCGGCCGTCGCGTCGGAGACGCCAATGGTTACCTCGCCAGATTACGGTGCGGTATAGATCAGCGGGACACTACATGAAAAGCGCTGCAATTGCTGGTAGATCACGATGTTCGTGGTCCGATACAGGCGCTCGGGTAAGTGGTCCAGCCTACTGTCCGCGGGCTATGCAATGCCACCCGACGGACGCTTGACCGTGCATGAGCCACTCGCTAAGTTCCCGGACAAGCTTAGGAAATGTTCTTAACTAAAGGCTCTCGGGGGAACCGCACAAGCGAGAGGCCGTCGAATGAGACCAGCCGCACCCGCCGCAGCAGCCACCGCGGCACTCACCCTGACCCTTGCGCTCGCAGGGCCGTCCGCTCCAGCGCTGTCCGCGGTCACCGGTGGATACGTCCGCGTCGATCAGGTCGGATACGCCGTCGGAGAGAGCAAGCAGGCGTATCTGATGACCAGGAGTACGGCGGCGGACGCCCGGTTCACCGTCCTCGACCGGACCGGGCGCCCGGTGCTGACCGGCCGGGCCGGGGCCGACCTCGGCGCCTGGAACTCGCGATATCCCCATGTCCGCGCTCTCGAGTTGTCCGCCCTGCGGAGACCAGGGGAGTACCGCGTGATCGTGAACGGGGTGACGTCGCCGCCGTTCCGGGTGTCCTCCGCGCGGTTGTTCCGCGGACCGGCCGCGGACGCCGCGGGCTTCTTCGGCACCCAGCGCGACGGCGCCCAAGTCGTCTCTGGGCGATTGCACCGCAAACCCGCCCATCTGAACGACCGGTCGGCGCAGATCTATGACTGGCCGGTCTTCATCGGCCCGGACACCGACCAGACCACCGGGGAGCTCAAGAAGTCCGGCGGACGGGTGGATGTGGAGGGCGGCTGGTTCGACGCCGGGGACTTCCTGAAGTTCACCCACACCACGGCGTTCGCCACCACCTTGCTCTGGGCCGCCCGCAGGGACGGCAGCCGGGCCGCCACCGAAGAGGCGCGGTCTCGGGGGACAAGGCGTACGACTCCTTCGGCACCCGCCAGCGCGACTGGGTGTTCGGCGCCAATGCCTGGGGCGTCTCATTCATGATCGGCGAGGGTGCGACCTTCGAGCGCTGCCCGCAGCATGTCGTCGCCAACCTCAACGGGCGGCTCGACGGGCAGAGCCCAGTGCTCACCGGAGCCGTGGTCAACGGACCCAACGACGCCTCGCTGTTCGACGAGGGGCTCGGCGACTACTCCGAGGGCATGCGGCGCTGTCCGCCGGACGGGTCGGACCGCTATGCGACGTTCACCGGCCACGGCAGCCGCTATGTGGACGATGTCCGTTCCTGGCAGACCTCCGAGCCCGCCCTCGACTTCACCGCGCTGGGCGCGTACGCGCTGACCCTGATGAGCCGATAAATGCTTTGCCAATAGTGGGGTGGTCCCTGCAGAGTAGTGCTCAGACGAACGAACGGAACGGCAGGGAGGAAAGGACATGCAGACCATGCGACACCGTCATATGTCCCATCCCGGGCCGCTCCTCGCGACCTGACGCAGCACGCGTCGGCACGCCGAAGACCGCCCGCGGATCCCAGATCCGTACGGGCGGTCTCTTCGTCTCCGGGGCGGGGAGGAGTGCTGGTGCGCTCGACGGCCTCATAAACCGTTCCAGGCGGGTTCGATTCCCGCCCCCGCTACGCAATGTCCTTGTCTCCGTGGTGCAGTGGACAGCACACCTGGTTGCGGACCAGGAGGCCGCAGGTTCGAACCCTGCCGGAGACGCTGCGCCGGGCTCACCCAGAGCCCGGCCGTGGCGACCGTGGTGTAGTGGTCTGCACACCAGGTTGTGGCCCTGGAAGCACTCGGTTCGATCCCGGTCGGTCGCCCT
>JAOPYO010000131.1 GCA_025964575.1 Actinomycetes bacterium | reverse complement strand
GCCGATCGGGTGCCAGACCGTCTTGGTCTCCAGGAAGGCCGTCATCCGGTCGGTTCCGGGGTCGGTTGTCCAGTCGGTGGGGGCGGGGCGCAGCACTCTTTTGAGGTTGTCTGCGGCGGCTCTTTCGCACTCCACCGCGAGGTCGTGTGTTGCCCCGGCCAGATCGATGGCGTTGACGTCCAGATGCGAGGCCAGCCACGGTGCGAGCTCGGCCCGGTGGCCGGTGAGGATGTTCACCACTGCGCCCGGCAGGTCCGAGGTGGCCAGTACCTCGGCGAGGGTGATGGCCGGCAGTGGGGCGGGCTCGGAGGCGACCACGACGGTCGTGTTGCCGGAGGTGATCGCGGGCGCGATCACCGAGACCAGCCCCAGCAGCGGCGAGTCCGGAGCCACGACACCGACGACACCGGTGGGTTCGGGAGAGGAGAAGTTGAAGAACGGCCCCGACACCGGATTGGCCGAACCCGTGACGGCCCCGATCTTGTCGGCCCAGCCCGCGTACCAGACCCACCGGTCGATGGCCTGATCCACCTCGGTGGCGGCCGCCCCCTTGGCGTGGCCGGCGTCCCTGAGCTCGCTGACGAACTGTGCCTTGCGGCCCTCGAGCATCTCAGCGACCCGGTAGAGGATCTGGCCCCGGTTGTAGGCGGTCCGGCTCGACCAGCCGCCGAACGCCTTGCGCGCGGCCGTCACCGCATCCCGTACGTCCTTGCGGGAGGCCTGCGAGGCGTTCGCGAGGAAGTTGCCGTGACCGTCATTCACCACGTACGACCTGCCGGACTCCGACCGGGGGAACGCGCCCCCGATGAACAGCTTGTAGGTCTTGCGGACGCTCACTCGCTCGGTTCTCATCTGCCCAGTCCGTTCAGACATCGAGGTAGGCCTCCAGCCCATGGCGGCCGCCCTCGCGACCGAAGCCCGACTCCTGGTAGCCGCCGAAGGGGCTGGCCGGGTCGAACTTGTTGAAGGTGTTGGCCCACACCACCCCGGCGCGCAGCCGCTGCGCCATCCACAAGATCCGTGAGCCCTTGTCGGTCCACACCCCGGCCGACAGCCCGTACGGGGTGTTGTTGGCCTTATCCACCGCCTCCTGCGGGGTCCGGAACGTCAGCACCGACAGAACCGGCCCGAAGATCTCCTCGCGGGCTATCCGGTGCGCCTGCGAGACACCGGTGAACACCGTCGGCGCGAACCAGAAACCGCGGCCGGGCAGATCACAGGGCGGCGCCCAGCGCTCCGCGCCCTCCCGCTCGCCGACCTCCGACAGCGCACGGATCCGCTCCAACTGCTCAGCCGAGTTGATCGCCCCGATATCGGTGTTCTTATCCAACGGGTCACCGACCCGCAGCGACGCCATCCGCACCTTCAGTTTCGCCAGGACCTCCTCCGCGATCGACTCCTGGACCAGCAGCCGCGAACCGGCACAGCACACGTGACCCTGGTTGAAGAAGATCCCGTTGACGATGCCCTCGACGGCCTGATCCAGCGGAGCATCATCGAAGACCACGTTGGCGGCCTTACCACCCAGCTCCAGGGTCAGCTTCTTCCTCGTACCGGCCACCGCGCGGGCGATCTGCTTGCCGACATCGGTGGAGCCGGTGAAAGCGACCTTGTCGATGCCCTCATGCTCGACCAGCAACCGGCCCGTCTCGCCGGCCCCGGTGACGATGTTGACCACCCCCGGCGGAAGGTCGGCCTGCTCACAGATCTGCGCGAACGCCAACGCCGTCAACGGGGTCGTCTCGGCAGGCTTGAGGACCACCGTGTTCCCGCACGCCAGAGCGGGCGCGATCTTCCACGCCAGCATGAGCAACGGGAAGTTCCACGGGATGACCTGCACCGCCACCCCCAGACTCTTCGGGTCCTTACCGAACCCCGCATGGTCGAGCTTGTCGGCCCAACCCGCGTAGTAGAAGAAATGCGCGGCAACGAGCGGCAGGTCCACATCGCGGGACTCGCGGATCGGCTTGCCATTGTCGATCGACTCCAGCACCGCCAGCTCGCGCGACCGCTCCTGGATCAGGCGGGCGATCCGGAAGAGGTACTTCGCCCGCTCCCGGCCCGGCATCAGGCCCCAGACGTTCTCATACGCCCTACGAGCCGCGGCGACCGCCCGGTCGACATCAGCCGGGCCCGCCACGGCGATCTCCGCGAGCACCTCCTCAGTCGCGGGATCGATCGTCTTGATGCGGTCCTCCCCCGGCCCATCGGTCCACTCTCCATCGATGAAGAGGCCGTACGCAGGCTGGATGTCGACCACGGCCCGGGATTCGGGCGCCGGCGCGTATTCGAAGACCATCAGTCCACCGTCACATAGTCGGGGCCGCCGTAGACACCCGTGCTGAGCTTCTGCCGCTGCATCAGCAGATCATTGAGCAACGACGAGGCGCCCAGCCGGAACCACCCGGGGCTCAGCCAGTCCGGCCCAGCGGTCTCGTTGACCAGGACCAGGTACTTGATCGCGTCCTTGGTCGTACGGATGCCACCCGCGGGCTTGACCCCGATCTGACGGCCGGTCCGCTCGCGGAAATCCCGTACGGCCTCCAGCATGATCAAAGTGACCGGAAGGGTCGCGGCCGGCGACACCTTCCCGGTGGAGGTCTTGATGAAGTCCGCACCCGCGTGCATCGCCAGCCAGGAGGCCCGGCGTACGTTGTCGTAGGTCACCAACTCACCAGTCTCCAAGATCACCTTAAGGTGGACGCCCTCCGCGCAAACCCCCTTGACCGCACCGATCTCGTCGAAGACCTTCCGGTAGTCACCGGCCAGGAACGCACCCCGGTCGATCACCATGTCGATCTCAGCGGCGCCATCATCGATCGCCCGCCGAGTATCGGCCAGCTTCGCCTCCAACGGCGCCCGCCCAGAAGGGAAAGCGGTCGCGACGCTCGCCACCCCGATCCCCGTGCCGCGCAGAGCCCCGACCGCCACGCCGACCAGGTCGGAGTACACACAGACGGCCGCGACCTTAGGAGTGGCGGAGTCACCCGGGTCCGGGTGAGCGGCCTTAGCGCACAAGGCCCGCACCTTCCCCGGAGTGTCCGCCCCTTCCAACGTGGTGAGGTCGATCATCGAGATCGCCAGATCGATAGCCTCAGCCTTCGCGGCGTTCTTGATCGAGCGGGTGGCCAGCCGGGCGGCCCGCTCCTCGGCCCCCACCTGATCGACCGCGGGCAGCCCATGGAGGAACCCGCGGAGCGCGGCCGGGTCCTTAGGAGTCGTCGTTGACACCCGCTAAGCATCGCCGACGCCGCCCAACAGGACAAACCGGGCCCTGACAGGTCATCGGGGCCCGGCTTGTAGAGATCTGCCTGAGCGGAACGACAGGTCTAGTTCCTGGCCGGGAATATGCCCTGCACGCAGATCACGTAGGTCAGGCCGTTGGGGGCGGCGTTCCGCAGGTCCGGCAACTTGAAGGTCGTCTTTCCATCACCGCCATAGGTGTTGGTGAGCAAGGCGAACAGCGCCGCGTTCTGGCTGATCTGCAGTGTCTGCCCGCTCGCAGGCACGCCACCGGCTACGCTTCCCGCCACCAGCCACACAGCACCCATGGTGCAGGTCCCCGCGTTGCCGGAATTGGCCATTTCAGTATTCGTGCCGAAGCGGGAGTCCGGGACCGTATCGCCCTTGGGGCCGGTGGCCCCAGTGGCTCCAGTGGCTCCAGCGGCTCCAGCGGGCCCGGTGGGTCCTGCCGGGCCTGGGTCGCCCTTCGGGCCAGTGGCCCCTGCGGCCCCGGTGTCGCCCTTGGCTCCGGCAGCTCCGGCATCGCCCTTGGGACCGGCGGGTCCGGCGGGTCCGGTGGCTCCAGCCGCTCCGGTATCGCCCTGGGGACCAGTGGTCCCGGCAGGGCCCATGGCTCCGGTATCACCCTTAAGGCCGGTGGCCCCGGCGGGTCCGGTAGCCCCGGTAGCGCCCTTGGGGCCGATGGCTCCAGTGGCTCCAGTGGCTCCCGTAGCGCCCTTCGGGCCGGTGATGTTCCAGCTGACGCTTCGCTCAGCCTTGGAACAGTACTTCTTGAGAGCGGGATCGACGATGCGTACGGTCAGCTTCGTCTTGTTCACGCAGGCGTGGACCTGGGGGGTGGACGCGATCACGGGCGCCGAGGCTGCGACAGCAGAGCTGGATACGACGACCACCAAGGCGGCGCCGAAGAGCGTGGCAGCCCTGCGAGTCGTGGAGAGTGGGAGTTTCACGGGGGAGGCCTCACAAGGACGTCCGGGGTTTCGAGCCTCCGGGTACGGATGCGTCATAGACGCCCGCTGATGATCCACCATCCGGGGGACCGGCACAAGCGGGTCATAAGGGGTGTTGACCAAGCGCTCGCTTGACTCGCCTACCATGCGCGCGGCACAGAACTCCCATGGCTCTGCTCGATGGACTGCTGGTACTCGACCTGACGATGTGGCGGCCGGGTCCGTACGCCACCCAGCTACTCGCTCAGCTCGGTGCCGACGTGCTCAAGGTGGAGCCGCCGGGTGGTGAGCCCATGCGGATGTTCGGGAACCACTTCGACCTGCTCAACCAGCACAAACGCAGCCTCGCACTGAACCTCAAGGACCCCGAGGACCGTTCTCGCTGCCTCCAGTTGGCCCGGGACGCCGACGTGTTCGTGGAGGGCTATCGGCCAGGCGTCGCCGACCGCCTCGGCGTGGGCTACGAGATCGTACGGGAGCGCAACCCACGCATCGTCTACTGCTCACTGTCCGGGTACGGAGCCCAGGGCGACCTGGCCGACGTGCCAGGACACGACGTCAACTACCGGGCCTACACCGGGGCGCTCCCGCCTGATGCGGTCTCCCCGGACGCCGACGAACTGCCGGTGGCGGACATGGGAGCGGCCACGATGGCGGCGTTCGCCATCACCGCGGGCGTGCTCAAGGCCCGTCAGACCGGCCGGGGCGACCGGATCGATCTAGGCATGGCGGACGTTCTGGCCAACTGGGTCGGCACGGTGCCCGTGGCCAAGAACAGGAACGGCGGCGCCGGACCGGTCCCGGGCTATGGCGTCTACCCGACCAAGGACGGCGGGAAGATCACACTCGGAGTGGTTTCCGAGGGACATCTGTGGGCGGCAACGTGCCGGGCCCTCGGACTGGAGCGGCATGCCGCAACCTCTTTCCTGGAGCGGCTGGGAAGGGTCAGCGAACTCGACGCGGAGATCGCCGCCGCCATCGCCCCACTGACCCGTGACGAGGCCGTGGCCCTGCTGACAGCCGTTGGCGCGCCCGTCGCCCCGGTGCTGAGCAGGGACGAGATGATGGAACTCGACCACTTCCAGCAGCGCGGAGTGATCGCCGCCGGAACCGTGGGCAGCCCGGTCCGAACGACCGCCCATCCGCCTCTTCCTCCCGGCCCGATCGCGGAACTCGACCAGCACCGGGGTCAGGGGTGGCAATAAGTCTGATGCGTTTTGTCAGTGTCAGATGACATCCTGGGGAGCGTGATCACGCATGTGGAGAGTCCCGTCATCGTCGGCCGGATCCACGAATTGGACCGGCTGGGCGCGGCGTTCTCCGCTGCGCCCGGTGCGGTGCTCGTCGGCGGCGAGGCCGGGGTCGGCAAGACACGCCTGATCAACGAGTTCGTCGGACGCGTACGCCAGAACGCCCGGGTGCTGGTCGGCGGCTGCCTGGAGCTGGGCTCGGACGGCCTGCCTTTCGCTCCCTTCACCGCCGCTCTGCGCCAGCTGGTCCGGGAGATCGGCATCAACGGGGTCGCGGAGCTCTTGCCCGGGGCGACCACCGGTGGGCTGGCCCGGCTGCTACCGGAGTTCGGGGAGCCCGAGGGCGACAGCACCTCCGGCGAGGTGCGGGCCCGGCTGTTCGAGCTGGTGCTGACCCTGTTGGAGCGGCTGGCCGAGCCGAGCCCTCTCGTGCTGGTCATCGAGGACGCTCACTGGGCTGACAGATCCACCCGGGATCTGCTCTCCTTCCTCATCCGCAACCTCGGCGGATCGGTGTTCATCCTGGTCACCTATCGCCTCGACGAGCTGCACCGAACCCATCCGCTGCGGCCGCTGCTGGCGGAGCTGGACCGGGTCGACCGGGTCGGGCGCCTGGAGCTGGGCCGGCTGTCCCGCCGCGAAGTGGCCGAGCTTGTGCAGGACTTCCTCAAGCGGGAGCCCGAACCGCGACTGGTCGACAAAGTCTATGAACGCAGCCAGGGCAACCCGCTGTTCGTGGAGGCGCTGCTCGGCTGCGACGGCAAACTCGTCAGCGAGCTGCCCGAATCGCTGCGTGACCTGCTGCTGGCGAACATGCAGAAGCTGCCCGAGGACACTCAGGACTTGCTCCGGGTGGCCAGCGGCAGCGGTGCCCATATCGAGCACGCGCTGCTGGCCTCGGTGTCCGGGCTCGACGACGCGGCGCTGACCCGGCTGCTGCGCCCCGCGGTGGCGGCCAACGTGCTCACCGTCGAGGGCGACGGTTACTGCTTCCGGCACGCCCTGATCCGGGAGGCCATCCACGACGATCTACTGCCCGGCGAGCACACCCGGTTGCACACTCACTATGCCGAGGTGCTGGAGGCGAATTCCGAACTGGTGCCGTCCGGGCGCGCCGCGGTCGAGCTGGCCCATCACTGGCACTCCGCGCACAACCTCACCTGGGCGCTGATCAGCGCCTGGCGCGCGGCCCTCACGGCGCACAAGGCCGCCGCCTACTCGGAGGCGCTGGGCATGCTGTCCAGAGTGCTCGAGCTGTGGGATCGGGTGCCCGACGCCGTCGAGCGCATCGGTCACGACCAGACCGAGGTGCTGGAGAAGGCGGTCATAGCGGCCGATCTGGCGGGTGAGAGCGAACGGGGGATCAAGTTCGCCACAGCCGCGCTCAAGGGGATCGACGACCCGGAGCGCGCGTCCTCCCTGCTGGAGCAGCGAGGCCGGATGTTGTTGCGGCTCCGCCGGGTCGAGGGCATCGCCGACCTTCACGAGGCGATACGCCTGGTCCCAGCCGACCCGCCCACCGCCGGACGAGCGCGAGCCCTCGCCACCATGGCCGAGCAGCTGTTCAAGATGCCCGGCCAGGATGAGGCTCGGGCCGCCGCCGAAGAAGCGGTCGCGATGGCCCGGCAGGTCGGCGACCCGTTGGCAGAGGCCAGCGGACTGCTCACGCTCATCTGTATGGACAGCGGCACCGTCGACGCCGACGAGACCCTCGCCCGGCTGGATGCGATCGACCCCATCGCGGAAGGGGCCGGGGCGTTCCGGCCGGTGCTGCGCATCGCGGTCAACCGTTCCCACATCCTGGAGGGAGCCGGTCGGCATGAGGAGGCCACCAAGGTGGCCCGTCGGGGCATCGAGGAGGCCGGAAGGCATGGGCTGGGCCGCGTCTCGGGCACCTTCCTCGCCATCAATCTGGCCGAACCGCTGGTCTCGCTCGGCCGCTGGGACGAAGCGCTCAGTGTGATCGAGCAAGCGCTGGAGCAGGATCCGCCACCCGGCCATCGGGCCGCGCTGCAGGAACTGGCCGGAGAGGTGCTGGTGGCGCGTGGTGATCTGGCCGGTGGCGCGGCGGCGCTGGAGCCGGCCTCGTGGCTGACCGCACGTGACGCGACCCGCCGCTCCGAGGACCTCTTCGCGGTCATCCGGCTGGAGGCCTCGCTGCTACTGGGCCAGGGTAGGCCGGAGCTGGTGCCGACCGCCGTCGAACCGGTCCTGACCGACCTCATGCTCTCCGACGACGCCCGCTATGCCTGGCCGGTGCTGGTGCTCGCGGCCGGAGCCTCCCTGGCCATCGGAGATGGTCGTACCCTGGCCAGGGCCCGAACTCGCGCGGAGAACCTCACCGTCAGCGGACCGCTGCAGCGAGCCCATCAGCTGACCTTCGCCGCCACCGTCACCCCAAGCGGCGCGGCCTGGGACACCGCCGCCGCGGCTTGGGAGTCCCTGAGGCAGCCCTATGCGCAGGCCCGGGCCCTGGTGGGTGCGGCCATGCCCGCGCTGGCCTCGGGTGACCGTGAGAAGGCAGGGGTACGGCTGCGCCGCGCCGGCGAACTGGCCGACCTGCTGGGCGCCCGGCCGCTACGGGAGCACATCGACGACCTGTCCCGCCGTGCCAGATTCACCACGAGTGAGTCCGCTCCGCTCGGGCTGACGCCCCGGGAGCTGGAGGTCCTCCGGCTGGTCACCGGCGGCCGCAGCAACCGGGACATCGCCGAGGCCCTGTTCATCTCCGCCAAGACGGCGAGCGTGCACGTCTCCAACATTTTGGCCAAGCTCGACGTCACCGGACGCGGCGAAGCCGCCGCCACCGCCCACCGCCTCGGCCTCTTCGACCGTACCCCCGTCGTCTGAGCCGCCTAGGACATGGCCTAAGCCGTCTCAGGCCGCGGAGATAAGGCATGCGCCCGATGTAGGGACCCCGGCCTTAGAAGGAGTCTTGGAGATGTCAGCAAGACCACGACATCCGGAGGACACCATGCATCCCGACCTGGTACGGCAGATCGCCGCCGACCACATCGCCGACCTCACCCGGCAGGCCGTACGCTCCCGCCGCGCCCGCTCCAGCCGGAGGCTGTTGCGCAACCCGCTGCGCCGCATCGGCTGACCGGGCGCATCATGACGGACATACCGGCCAACATGACCACAGCCGCGGTGAGCCCCGTCTTCGCAGGTAGGGAGACGGAGCTCACCGTGCTGTGCGAGGTGTACGAGCGGGCCCGGGCAGCCGTGCCGGGGACCGTTCTGCTCGGTGGTGAGGCGGGGGTCGGCAAGACCCGGCTGGTGAACGAGTTCGTCGCCCGCGTGCACGGGACCGGTCTTACCGACACCGGCCGCGTACTCGTCGGCGGCTGCCTCGAGCTCAGCGCTGCAGGCCTCCCGTACGCCCCGTTCACCGCGGCACTGCGCCAGCTCGTACGGCAGATCGGTGTCGAGGAGATCGCCGGCCTGATGCCGGGCGGAAGCACCCGGGACCTGGCCCGGCTGCTGCCAGGACTCGGTGAATGGTCGGCCGACACCGACCCGGACACCGGCCGGGTGCGGCTCTTCGAGCAGATACTCACCCTGCTCGAGCGGCTGGCCGAACGCGGTCCGCTCGTCCTCGTCGTCGAGGACGCACACTGGGCGGACCGCTCCACTCGAGACCTGCTGGTCTTCCTCACCCACAACCTGCGGCAAGCGCCGGTGCTGCTGCTGATCACTTATCGTTCGGATGAGCTGCACCGCAAGCATCCGCTACGACCGCTGCTGGCTGAGTTGGACCGGGTCGACACGGTCACCAAGATCGATCTGCCCCGACTCTCCCGGGGGCAGGTGGCCGCCCAGCTCGGCGGCATCCTCGGTCGGGCGGCCGACTCACGTCTGGTCGACGAGGTATACGGCCGCAGCGCCGGGATCCCGCTGTTCGTCGAAGCAATGGCAGGCTGCGCGGACGAGCTGAGATCGAGCGTCCTCGCGTCGCTGCGGGACCTGCTGTTGGCGGGCGTGCAACGGATGCCCGAGGAGACCCAGGACGTCCTGCGTACGACCAGCGCGGACGGAGATCCGGTGGGGCACGAACTGCTGGCCGTGGTGACCGGGCTGGACGAGCGGAGGCTCACGGCCGCGCTGCGCCCGGCCGTGGACGGGAACGTGCTGCTGGCAGACGCCGACGGCTACGCCTTCCGGCATGCCCTGATCCGGGAGGCCGTCTATGAGGATCTACTGCCCGGCGAGCGCACCCGGCTGCATCGCAGGTATGCCGAGGTCCTCGAGGAGACACCAGGTCTGAGCGGGGACTGTGGCTCGACCATGGCCATCGCCCTGCACTGGCTGCGCGCGCACGACAACACACGCGCTTTGCCGGCCGCCTGGCGGGCCGCCGCCGAGTCCGCCGCCGCGATGGCCTATGCCGAGCAGGTCCAGATGATCGAGCAGGTGCTGGAGTTGTGGGACCGGGTGCCGGACGCGGCCGCACTGGTCGGACGCGACCTCATCGACGTGCTCGAACTGGCCGCCGAAGCGGCCAGCGCCTGTGGCGAGGCCGAACGCGGCATGGCCTTCGTCCGCGCCGCACTGGCCGAGATGGACGAAGCCGTCGATCCCGAGCGCGTGGCCGTGCTGCTCACCTGGCGGGGCAAGCTGCGAGACTGGCGCGGTCTGCCGGGCGAGATGCACGACCTGCGTGCGGCGGAACGCCTGGCGACTGAGCCCACCAAGGCCCGTGTCACAGTGCTCTCCCGGCTCTCCAGCAAGGCCCTGATCTTCGGAGCCGACGAGGAATGCCTCACCTACGGCAGGGAAGGGCTGGAGATCGCCCGCCTGATCGGTGACGAAGAGGCCAAGAACGACGTCGCCGTCACTCTCGCCTCTGTGGCGGCTAAGGACGGCGAAGGTGACTTCACCGGCCTACTCGCAGCCCGTGAGCAGGCCGAGCGGATCGACTCCGGACGGCTGGTGCTGCGGGCCCTCATCAACCTCACCCATGCGTACGAAGGAGCCGGACGGCACGGAACCGCCATCGAGACCGCCAAAGAGGGCCTTGCCATCGCCGAGCGCATCGGCCGGGTCCGCACCGAGGGAGCGATGATCTCAGCGAACCTGTCCGAGTCGCTCATCTCCGCTGGACGATGGGACAAGGCCATCGCGACGATCGAGCAGGCGGTAGAGATCAACCCCGCTCCGGCGAAGCAATCCTCCCTGCTCTTCCTACGAGGGACGATCGCGCTGGCGCAGGGCCACCCTGCCATCGCCCAGAACGCGGTCGATGCGGCCCGGACGGTCGCCACGGACTCCGCGGCGCCGCAGAGCGCCCTGCCGGTCGCCCAGCTACTCGTCGACTGGCATATGTCCGAGAAGGACCAGGCCGGTGCGCTCGACGAACTCGATAAGGTCCTCTCCGGATCGGCCCTGTACCTGAAGCCCCGGTACACCTGGCCCCTGCTCGTGACCGGAGCCCGGGTCTGCGCCGACGTGGCCACCGACGCCTCGGTGCTCCGCGACGATGATCTGCTGCGGCGGGCCGCCGCACTGCTGGTGGCCCTGCGCGAAGTCGCCGCCCGTACGCCCGCCATCGGACCGGTCACGGCCGCGCATGCCGCGACGTTCGTGGCGGAGACGGTGCGGGGCAGCGGGGTCCTCGACCGGCTCGCCTGGGACACGGCGGCAGCGGCCTGGGACTCCCTGGGCCGGCCTTACCCGCTGGCCCGCGCCCTCTTCCGGGCCGCCGAGGCCGCCGCCGGAGACGGCGATCGAACGGAGGCGGCGCTGCGGCTGCGCCGCGCCGGCGAACTGGCCGACCAGCTGAACGCCCGCCCATTGCGGGAACAGATCGACGACCTGTCCCGCCGCGCCCGGTTCACGACGAGCGAATCCGCTCCGCTCGGGCTGACCCCCCGCGAACTGGAAGTCCTCCGGCTCGTGACCGAGGGCCGCAACAACCGCGATATCGCCCAGGCACTGTTCATCTCCGCCAAGACCGCCAGCGTCCACGTCTCCAACATTCTGACCAAACTCCGCGTCACCGGACGCGGCGAAGCCGCAGCCACCGCCCACCGCCTGGGCCTGTTCGGCCCCGCTCCCCAAAATCCCACCTGATGACCTAGGCCGGACAGTGCGGTTGATGGTCTAGGTCTGATCTCCAGTGGGGAGATGCCTACTTATATTTCGGGGACGACGGGAGCTTCCGGGCCGTCCAAGGCGTACTCGGTCACCGCGTCCACGCCGAGCCCCAGCCCGTCCTGTAGTGCGGTTTCATACGCCTCAGGGCCGAGCGCGGCCCGAGCTTGACGTTCACAGTCGTCGCGCATTTCGGCGAATTCCCGGGAACCGAAGAACGGCCGGCCGATCTCGCGCCACATCCTCCGGCCCGCGCCCAGTAGCCGGGCGGCATGACCAGGCTCGTCGGTGACCACGCAGCAGGCGAGAACGTCGACCGCCATCGCGATGCCGAGGAAGTCGTCGAAGACCCGCTCGATCCGCAGGGCCTCCCGGGTGACCTCGGCGGCTGCGGAGAGCTCTCCGCGTCGCAGCCGCACCAGGCCGAGCACCACCAGCGTGTAGGAGAGGCACCATTGCTCGCCACGCTCCTCGCTGCGCCGCCTGGACTCCGCGCAGACCTCCAGTGCCCGGTCCAGGTCGCCGGTGAAACAGCAGGCGCCGGCGAGCAGCGGCAGGGTGATCAGCGCCAGCGGATGGTGGAACTCCGTGCCCCGGTGCAGCTCGGCGGCCTCCTCCAGCAGATCCCGAGCGGCGCCGAGGTCGGCGCCGAACGCGACCAGGGCGGCCAGTTCAGTGGCGTACGCCAGCCCCCGCTCGTCATCGAAGCGCCGGGCCATTCCGACCCCCTGGGCCATGAGCGGCGTCGCGACGGCGTCGTTCTCCAGCATCGCCAGTGCCGCCGCGACCAGCAGCGCCCTGGCCCGGTCCCGGCTCGGCGGCGCAGGATGGGAGAGCGCCCGGCCGAGCCAGTGCCGACCCTCGCCGACGTAGGCATGGGTGATCCAGAAGGTCCACAAGGTGGCGGCCATCCGCACTGCCGAGAGCGCCTGGCCGGGCGTGGTCAGCGAGAACTCCAGTGCCGCCCGGAGATTGCCGTGCTCCTGCCGCAACCGCCGCAACGACACGGCCTGATCGGGTCCGGTGGCGTCCTGCTCGGCCTGGCGAGCCAGCCGCTCGAACCAGTCGCGGTGCCGGAGGCGTACCTTGTCGCGCGCCCCGCTCAGCTCGAGCCGGACGGCCCCGTACGACCGGAGCGGGTCCGGCAGCCGGTAGCGATCCCCCACCCGCCGCACGATCGACCTCTCGACCAGCGCGGGCAGGTCCCCTGCGGCATCGGCTCCGACCCGTTCGGCCGCGGCCAGATCAAAATCGCCGGGGAAGATCGACAGCCGGGCCCACAGCCGCCGCTCCCCCGGAGCACAGAGCTCATAGGCCCACTCGGCCGCCGCTTCCATCGCCCGGGACGGGGCCACCTCCGGGATACGGCCGTCCAGGTCTTCGGCCAGCTTCTCGACCGGTACGGGTCCGGCCTGGGCGGCGGCGAGCTCGATGGCCAGCGGGACGCCGCCGAGCAGCCGGCACACGCGCGCCACGGCCGGCTCCAGTGCGGCGGGAGTCCCCCCTCGTTCAGACGAGCCGGACGCCTCGAGAGCGAGCGCGCGGAACAGTGCCCCGGCGTCACCTCCGTCGACGCCGTCGACGGACAGTGGCGGGACCTGCCAGATGTGCTCGCCCGGCACATCGAGGGCTTGCGGACCGGTGGCGAGGATACGCAGCCGGGGCGCGTCGGGGATCAAGGTCTCGGCCAGCACACCACAGGCGTCGGCGAGGTGTCCGCAACCGTCCAGGACCAGCAGCAGATGACGGTCTTGGAGGTGATCGGCGAGCACCTCGAACTGCGGGCGCGACGTCAGGTCGGCCAGTCCCAGCGTCTGGCCGACCGCGTCCGGCAGCAGGTCTGGGTCGTGCAGCGCGGACAGCTCGACGACCCACACCCCGTCGACGAAGATCTGGCGCAGGCGGGCGGCGGCGGACAGCGCCAGCCGGGTCTTACCGATCCCGTCCAGCCCCGTCAGGGTCAGCAGGCGGGAGGCGCCGAGCAGCCGCTCGACCTCGGCCACCTCTCGCTGACGGCCGACGAGACCGGTCACCTCAGCTGGTGAATCGCTCACATCGCTCGCCACGGGCGCCTCGGTGTCAGCCGGCGCCGATCCACCGAATCAGCGCATACCAGGGGGTCGATCGCATGGTAACCACCCAGGGGCCGACAAGTCCGATCGATCAGGCCGACTCCACCCGATTCGCCACAATTGCCTTACCTCTGGTGCCGCCCAGGGTTTCCCCCCGTACCGGTATCACCCACGCCTTGCGGCGTGGTGATCACGTGCGGCTAACGCGGGACCCGGGCGACGCAGATCACGGTCTGGCCGAACGGCACACGGATCAGCCGCTCGATCAGCCGGGTGGTCGGAACGACCGTACGGTCGTAAATCTTGACCAGGCGCGGGTCGGGGTAGCCGGCGCCGCCCCGGCGAACCGCTACCCACCAGGCGATGGCGCCCAGGAAGTTGATCGGCTTGATGACGTCGATGTCGAGCCCGGCGGCCTTGACGCTCGCGGACAGGGTGGTGGGCGTGTATCGGGTCACGTGCCCGACCTTCCGGTCGAACTCCCCGTAGAGCTGCATGTAGCCGGGAACCCAGATGACGATCCGACCGCCCGGCTCGGTGACCGCTGCGAGGTCCTTGAGAGCCTGAACGTCATCCTTGATGTGCTCCAGGACGTTCATCATCACGACCGTGTCGACCTTCTGCCGGATCTCGATCTTGGCCGGCAGGGCCAGATCCAGCACCTCGACATCATCGTTGTCGGCGTAACGCTTCTCCAGCTGCTCCACGCAGTACGGATCGTTGTCACTGACCGCGAGGTAGTCGAGCCGTCCGGCGAACTGCTCGGAGAAGTGCCCCAGCCCTGAACCCACCTCCAGAAGGGACCGGCCGACATGCGGCGCCACGACGTCGTACTCGTACTGCCGGTAGTTGCGAGCCTCGTCGCCGCCCAGGTGGTTCTCCAGAGCGCCCTCGCCCGCCGGTGGCTGAACGGGCTGACCGTCCACGATCACAGGCTCCCCGTCACCGGCGGTAGGGGCCGTCGGCTCTCGGCTGCCGAGCACCTTCAGGACGGTCCGGGCAATGGCGTTCTTCTTGGCTGGTGGCTGCATGCGTTCCCGCTCGCTGAGTGATTACGTGGAGGCCGTTCGCCGAGGTGGTCATGGCCCGGGCGGCCCAAAGATGCGTAAGTCTACCCATTAGGAAACCACCAGGCCCCGAGCGGGACTGATTACCGAGATTTTCACATCGTGAAAGACAGCGTCCGGATGATCTGAGCCGCAGCGGCCTGCATCCTGTGCGCCGACGCCTCGATCTTCGGGAGTTTCCCCGCCCGGCAGGAGACCGCGAGCCCGCCCATCATCGCGCCGGTGGCGTCGGTCACCGGAACGGCCGCGCAGCTGACGCCGATGGCGTACTCCTCATGGTCGAAAGAGATCTCGCGGGTCAGCCTGCGGTAAAGCTCACGTGGCTGGGTGATCGTGTTCCGGGTGAGCTCGATCAACGGATGGCGGGCGACGTAGTCGTTCAGGCTCTCCTCGTCCAGCTGGGCGAGCACGCACTTGCCGAGCGCGGTGGCGTGCGCGGCCTCGTCGAAGCCGACCCACAGATCCGCCCGAGGGGCACGGGGAGCGTCCGCGATGTCGACGATGCGGAGCTCCCCCTCGTCGTACAGCGCGAAGTACACCGCCGTTCCCAGTTCGTCGCGGAGCCCGCCCAGGATGGGCCTGATCCGGGCGAGCAGTTGCTGAGAGCGCCCCTGCCCGTGCAACGCTTCGAGCCGGTCGCCGAGCACCCAGGCGCCGCCGGTCATCCGCGACACATAACCCTCGTACGCCAGCGTGCGGAGCAGGTGGTAGGTAGTGGCCAGCGGCAACTTGGCCTCTCTGGCCAGTTGCTTGGCCGGGGCACCACTGGAATGCGACGCCACGGCCTCCATCAAGTGCAACGCCCGTTGCACCGAGGCGATGAGAGTGGGTTTCCGTGTCTCATCCATCACACACAGCGAACATCTCGGACCTGATCGGGTCAAGCCGTTTGCGGATACTCGTCACTTTCGATCATTGTCGCGACTATTGGTACGGCCGCTGACTGCGTTTTCCCACTCCCTCTCGGGGGAGGCTACTCAGGAGTAGAACCGAGGCGTAACTTCAGAGACATGCCCCGGCAGGGAGGCCGACATGACTCACCCCGTTGACGAACGCACGGCTCGTAAGGTGGCCGAGGAGGCCCGGGAGACCGAATGGCGCCAGCCCAGCTTCGGGAAGCAGTTGTTCCTGGGGGACTTCCGGCTGGATCTCATCCATCCGCATCCGCGAGGGGAACGCATCGCCCGCGGAGAGGAGTTCTTGACCCTGCTGCGCGAGTTCTGCGCCACCAAGATCGAACCGGAGATCATCGAGCGTGAGGCTCGCATACCGGACGAGGTGATCAAGGGCCTGCGTGCGCTTGGCGCACTCGGCATGAAGATTCCCGAGGAGTACGGCGGGCTGGGGCTCAGCCAGGTCTACTACAACAAAGCACTCATGATCGTCGGGTCGGTCAGTCCTGCCATTGGGGCGCTGCTCTCCGCCCATCAGTCGATCGGGGTGCCACAGCCCATCAAGTTGTTCGGCACTTCCGAACAGAAGGCCCGATGGCTCCCACGCTGCGTCAACGAGATCAGCGCGTTCCTGCTCACCGAGCCCGACGTGGGCTCGGACCCGGCCCGGCTGCAGACCACCGCCGTGCCTGCTCCTGACGGCTCGTACGTCCTCAACGGGGTCAAGCTGTGGACCACCAACGGCGTGGTCGCCGACCTGCTCGTCGTGATGGCCCGCGTCCCCTCGTCGGAGGGGCACCATGGCGGCATCTCGGCCTTCGTGGTCGAAGCGGCCTCGCCGGGCGTCACTGTCGAGAACCGCAACGCCTTCATGGGGCTGCGCGGCATCGAGAACGGTGTCACCCGGTTGCACGACGTACGGGTGCCGGCCGCGCATCTCATCGGCCGCGAAGGCCAAGGGCTCAAGATCGCCCTGACTACGCTGAACACCGGTCGGCTGTCGCTGCCCGCACTGTGCGCGGCGGCCGGGAAGTGGTCGACGAAGATCGCCCGCGAGTGGTCCGTCGAGCGCGTCCAGTGGGGTCGGCCCATCGGGTCCCATGAGGCGATCTCGGTGAAGATCTCCTTCATCGCCGCCACGGCCTACGCGCTCGAGGCCATGCTCGACCTGTCCAGCGAACTGGCCGACGACGAGCGCAACGACATCCGGATCGAGGCGGCCCTGGCCAAGCTCTACGCCTCAGAGATGGCCTACCGGATCGCCGACGAGCTCGTCCAGATCCGCGGCGGGCGCGGCTATGAGACCGCGGCGTCGCTTGCGGCGCGCGGCGAGCGCGGGGTGCCGGCCGAGCAGATGCTCCGCGACCTGCGGATCAATCGGATCTTCGAAGGAAGCTCAGAGATCATGCATCTGCTGATCGCCCGGGAGGCGGTGGACACACATCTGTCGGTGGCCGGTGACATCATCGACCCGGACGCCTCCCGGGGCGACAAAGCGCGAGCGGTCGGCCGGGCCGGCGGCTTCTACGCCACGTGGCTGCCGACCCTGGTGACGGGAGCCGGCCAACGGCCCGGTTCGTATGCGGAGTTCGGGCCGCTGGCGACCCACCTGCGTTTCGTCGAGCGCGCATCCCGCAAGCTGGCCCGTTCGGTGTTCTACGCCGCCGGTCGCTGGCAGGGGAAACTCGAATACAAACAGGGCTTCCTCGGCCGGATGGTCGACATCGGAGCCGAGCTGTTCGCGATGAGCGCGGTCTGCGTACGCGCCCAGTTGGACGGCGCTTCGGACGAGGGCCCTGCCGCCGAGTCCGCGCGTCAGCTGGCCGACGCGTTCTGCAGGCAGGCAAGGGTACGAGTCGGTGAGCTCTTCGACCGGCTCTGGCACAACACCGATGCCCTCGACGTCGAGGTGGCCAAAAGGGTGCTGGCCGGGGAGTACACCTGGCTGGAGGACGGCGTCCTCGACCCGTCGATCCCCGGCCCCTGGATCGCCGACGCCACCCCGGGCCCTTCCCAACGCGAGAACGTCCACCGGCCCATCGCCTGACCCTCTCCCCGCCGGGGCTCGCATATCGGCCTGCCCGTCGGCGGACGCTCGGACCTGTGCGCGAGCGTGCACACAGGCGTTCCACTCCTTTACCATCCGTGACATAACGTAATGACTTCTTCACGTTCGGTTATTACACTGGGTATCAATCGGCGTCTGACAGAGCGGCTCACCAGGCGCGAGTGATCGGTTCCCAGGGGGAGGACCACGTGAAGGTCTTCAGTGTTCTGGTCGGTTTCATGACATTCGCGATGGCCGGCCCGGGGCCGGCGGCGCCTGCGTTCAGCAAGGCCGGCACCCACAGCGCGCACTCCGTCAAGGCCAGATGGGAGTGCGGCGGGCTCAACCACGAAGGTGTCGACGCCGTGTACCACAACTGCGCAACACACCCGGTGAAGATCGAGATCAGCCACTACTTCGGCATGGGCCCCACCATCGCGTGCGTTCCCGCACGCAGGCAGTACCACTCAGCCTGGTGGAACAGCAAAAATCAAACCAAGATCGCCGACAACTGCGGCTAATGGTGTCGCGGAGCCTTGGCCTGCCAACCGCGGTTCGACTGTGGATGGGATACCGACGGCTGATCAGCCCTCAAGACGGACCGAATGACGGTTCGGTAGAGGAGGCCGCCTCTCAGCGTTGCTTTCGGCCGCCCGTGCGTTGGTCTAGGGTCAGCGGCTCCCGATGCGATGGCGCGCTCAGCGTCTACGCCGGGTCACCGCAACCCCGACGAGGCAGAGCACCCCGCCGGCGAGCGCCAGTATGGGCGGGCTCTCTCCGAGCAGAAGCCAGGAAAGCAGAATCACCAGGGGCGGGACAAGGTAGGTCGTGGTTCCCATCCGTCCGGCCGTGGTGTGGGCCAGCGCGTACGCCCAGGTGGTGAAGGCGACCGCAGTGGGCAGAGCGCCGAGATAGACGGCCCAGCCGATCGCACCGCCGCTGGCGTGCCCCAGCTCGCGCCACAGGACGGGCGCGTACGGGAGGCAGAGCAGAAACCCGACGGTGCAGGCCAGCCAGGTGACCTGTAGTGCGGAGACCCTGGTGAGCAGCGGTTTCTGTACGACCACTCCTCCCGCGTAGGTGATCGCGGCGAGCACGCAGAGCAATACTCCGTACGTGGAGGAACGGTCTCCCGTACTGGTCGCCAGCCCGATGACGGTGGTGCCGCCGAACGCGATCGCCGCGCCGACCAGCAGCGGGCGGGGGAAGCCCTCCTTGAGCAGCTTCCCGGCCAGGACCGCGATCAGAATGGGCCCGATATTGACGACCATGGCAGCGGTCCCGGCGTCGACCCGCCGTTCACCGGCGTTGAGAAGAACGTTGTAAGCCGCGAACCACAAGGCCCCGCAGAGCGCGATGGCGGGCAAGTCGCTCCGAACGGGGAGTCGTTCCCTGCGAAACAGCACGACGAGCCCGAGGACGACGGCCGCCACCGCCAGCCGGGCCAGCGCGAGCGGCCCGGCCGACAGTTCGTGCCCCGCGGAGCGGATCCCGACGAAGGCCGACGCCCACAGCACCACGGTGACCAGCGCGGCGAGCACGGGGAGCAGTCGAGGCCGTGGAGACGCCGGAGCGGGATCGTCCACGGCCACTGCTTCAGAAGTCATCACCACCGAACAATAGGTGCCAGAAACTTCGACGAGCACCGAAATATTCGACGCTGATCAGCGGCCTTGGAAGTCGGGGGTCCGCTTCTCCAGGAAGGCAGTGATGCCTTCCTTGGCGTCATCGGTGCCGGCCAGCTCGACCAGGCAGCCGAGCAGATAGGCGATCTGGTCGTCGAAGGGCCGGCCTTCGATGGCGAAGAACGCGTTCCGGCCCAGTCGCAGCCCGAGCGGGCTCTTGGCTGCGATGATGTGAGCCAGTTCGTCCACTCGCGCGTCCAGTTCCGCACGTGGTACGACCTCGGTGACCAGACCGATCTCCCTGCCCTCCCGGGCAGTGATCATCTGACCGGTGTAGTACAGCTTGAACGCCTGCTTCGGGGCCACGTTACGGTTGATGATCGCCATGATCATCATGGGCCAGAGGCCAACGTTGACCTCGGGCGTGCCGAGCTTGACGTCGTCGGCGGCGATCACGAGATCGCAGGAGACGGCCAGCCCCAGCCCGCCGGCGATGGCATGCCCCGCCAGGCGTCCGATGATGGGCTTACCCAGCCGGGGAAATCCGGTGAACAGCCGATAGATCGCGCTGTCCCGGATGGCATCGCTGGTTCTCCCCGTACGACCCGTACCGGCGCTCGTTTCCCCGGTACCAGCAGCACCGCCACCCACGTCACCCGTACGCTCGGTACCGACGTCCGCGGAATCGGCGACACCCGCGATCGGGACGCCGGAGCGCTGCGCCTGGCCGAGACCGCCGAGGTCGGCGCCCGCGCAGAACGCCCGGTCACCGGCGCCGGTGAGCACGATCACCCGGACGTCGTCATCGGCCTTGGCGGCACCGAACGCGTCGAGCAACTCCCCCGTCATCTGATCGTTCAGCGCGTTGCGCGCCTCCGGTCGGTTCAGCGTGATCCGCGCGATGTGCTCGCCGACCTCATACGTGATCGTCTCGTACATGCCAGTCCCACCTCTCTGCCTCCCACTCTCCGTGATCATGCAATGCCTTCCGTACTTACTACATGATCACGGAGAGTGGGAATCACGCATGGAAATCGGGCGAGGTTCACGTCACCGCGAACCCCGCCCGATTCTTTCAAGCGGTTGATCAGATGTGAGGGACTGGTCAGATGCGCTCGATGATGGTGGCGCCTGTGACCTGTCCTGGCCGCCGCCGCCTTAAGCGACTGATCAGATGCGCTCGATGATGGTGGCGTTGGCCTGGCCGCCGCCCTCACACATCGTCTGGAGACCGTAGCGGCCGCCAGTGCGCTCGAGCTCGTGCAGCAGTTTCGCCATCAGGATGCCGCCGGTCGCGCCGAGCGGGTGGCCGAGCGCGATCGCACCGCCGTTCGGGTTGGTCTTGGCCGGGTCGGCGCCGGTCTCCTTCAGCCAGGCCAGCACCACCGGAGCGAAGGCCTCGTTGATCTCGGTGACATCGATATCGTCGATCTTCAGACCGCTCTTGGCCAGTGCCTTCTCCGTCGCCGGGATCGGTCCGGTCAGCATGTACACCGGGTCCGAGCCGGCCAGCGCGAGGGTGTGGATGCGGGCACGCGGGGTCAGGTTGTGCTGCTTGACCGCCTCCTCGGAGGCGATGAGCAGCGCCGAAGCACCGACGGCGATCTGCGACGAGGCCGCGGCGGTGATCTGCCCGCCCTCGCGCAGTGTCTTGAGAGCGGCCATCTTCTCCAGCGTGGTGTCCGCGCGGACACCCTCGTCGTGGGTCAGGCCGGCCAGCGGCGCGATCTCCCGGTCGAAGTAGCCGTTCTCCAGCGCCTTGCCGGCCCGCTGGTTGCTCTCCAGCGCGAACGCCTCGAGGTCACCGCGCTTGAGGCCCCACTTCTCGCACATGAGCTCGGCGCCACGGAACTGGGAGATCTCCTGCTTGCCGTAGCGATCGGCCCAGCCCTCGCCCCAGGGGAGGCCTGCGGTCGCGCCGTCCGGGCCGAACGGCACGGATGAGCCCATGGGCACCAGGGCCATGTTCTCGACACCGGCCGCCACCACGAGATCCTGGGTGCCGGACAGCACACCCTGAGCCGCGAAGTGGATGGACTGCTGCGACGAGCCGCACTGACGGTCGATGGTGACGCCGGGCACGCTCTCGGGCAGCCCCGCCGACAGCCAGGCGGTGCGGGCGATGTCCAGGGTCTGCGCGCCGACCTGCATGACACAGCCCATGATCACGTCTTCGACCGCCGAAGGGTCGACTCCGGTGCGGCTGATGAGCTCCTTCAGCACATGGGCGCCGAGATCGGCGGAGTGAACGTCCTTGAGTGCACCCTTCTTGGTGCCGACGGGGGTACGGACCGCGCCGACGATGTACGCCTCGGCCACGATGCCTCCAATTGCTCTGGGAAAAGGGTTCCGTCCCGAAACCGAACGAGATTCAGTCAATATCAGATTACATCGAGACAAGCACAAAGCCATGTGAGGCTCATCTCGTCACGCCACGTTAACCAGCCGGGCGCGGGCGTTCAGCGGTGAGGAGCCTCTCCTCGGCGGCGCAGCCAAGGGTGGTCTGGCACAGCTTCATGAGCAGTTCCGAGAGCTCCGGGTTACGCTCCGGCTGCCAGCCCTCCAGCAGATGTGCGAGTCCCTTGCGGCGGGCCTCGTAGAGCCGCCCGGCCACAGCCCGGCCTGCGTCGGTGATCACCAGGTTCTCGCCCGATCGCTCGACGAGGCCATCGTCGACGAGGCGATCGACGTACGGCCGCCCGTGGTCGACGGTCATCCCGACGCGCTCGGCCAGCTCGGCACCGCGTACCGTCCCGTCGCGGTCGACTCGCACCAGCGCCCACACGCTGCCTGCGGGCAGGGCGACGCCGGCCTGCCGGGCGAGCCCCTCGTACATCTCGCGCGCAGCTGAGTCCTTAGTGATCAGACAGGTGAGCGCCCGGTCCAACTCGGCCAGCGACGAGCGGGACGTCGGCGCCCCGCCGAGTCCCTCACCGAGGTCCACCGCCTGGGACGTCTTCCGCAGCGGGACCTCACGCAGGAACCAGGTCAGTACGAACGCGACCGCGGCCACGGGTGCCGCCCAGAGGAAGACCGTCTGGATCGACAGCGCGTACGCATGGATGAGCTCGCCCCGCACGGCGACCGGAAGCCTCCTGAGCGCCGCGGAGTTCCGCTGGATCGTCTCTGGCGTGACCCCCGTAGGGAGCTTCACCTTCTGCAGCGCCTCTGCCAAGTTCACCGCCAGCCGGCTGTTGAAGACGGAACCGAACGCCGCTACGCCGAACGAGCCGCCGATCGACCGGAAGAACGTCGCCCCGGAGGTCGCCGTGCCCAGGTCCTGGTAGTCGACCGCGTTCTGCACGGCGATCACGAGTACCTGCATGACCAGCCCCAGCCCGACGCCGAGGACGCAGAGGTACACACTCATCGTGAACGTGGAGCTGGTCTCGTCCAGCCGCGAACAGAGAAACAACCCGAGCGTCGTGATCGCCGTACCGAAGATCGGGAAGATCTTGTAGCGGCCGGTCCGGGTGATCACCTGGCCGGACGTGATCGAGGCGGTGAGCAGGCCCAGCATCATCGGCAGCAGATGCAGCCCGGACAATGTCGGGGTGATGCCCTTCACCACCTGGAGAAAGATCGAAAGGTAGGTGAGCGCACCGAACATCGCGAATCCGACGACGAACGAGATCGCCGAAGCGAGCGAGAACACCGAGGAGCGGAAGAGGTGCAGCGGCAGCACCGGCTCGGCCGCGCGGCGTTCCGCGAATCCCCAGCCGACGGCGAGAACCACCGACGCCACGCCGAGCCCGATGATCGTCGGGGATCCCCACGGGTATTGCGTGCCACCCCAGGTGGTCATCAGGACGAGACAGACGGCGGCTCCGGCCAGCAGCACCGTGCCCAAATAGTCGATCTTGTGACGACCGCGCTCGGACGTGGCGTGCAGGACGGCCGCGATCGCGATGAGGGCCAGCACCCCGATCGGCAGGTTGACGTAGAACACCCATCGCCAGGACAGGCTGTCGACGAAGAATCCGCCGAGCAACGGCCCCGCCACGCTGGCCACCCCGAACACCGCGCCGAAGATGCCCTGATAGCGACCGCGCTCACGGGGAGGCACCACGTCGCCGACGATCGCCATGGCGAGCACCATGAGACCACCGCCGCCCAGCCCCTGGAGCGCGCGGAAGGCGATCAGCTGTCCCATGCTGCCGGACAGCCCGCATAGCGCGGATCCGGCCAGGAAGATCACGATGGAGGTCTGGAAGAGCCGCTTGCGCCCGAACTGGTCGCCGAGCTTGCCCCACAGGGGGGTCGAGGCGGTGGCGGCGAGAATGTAGGCCGTGACGACCCAGGACAGGTGATTCAGGCCGCCCAGGTCGCTCACGATCGTGGGCAGGGCCGTCGATACGATGGTCTGGTCCAGCGCGGCGAGCAGCATGGCGAGCATGAGCGCACCAAGGATCACATAGAGATCCCGCCCCTTGGGCATGGCTCTGCCCGCCCCAGCGACCACCATCCCCCGCTCCCTCGGCCTGCGGACAACGCGGTAGCCCCCATACCTACCCCAAGACCATGCGAACCCAACTCCTTCCACGATCATGTGATAGCCGCCGTAGCGGTTGCATGAGTCGGGCTTCGTTCTTCTGCGAGGGATGCGTACTCTGCTGAGAAGACCCCTCGAGAGGTAGATGCATGTCCGGGATCATCACACTTGCTGTACTCGCGATCCTGTGTGTTTTCTGCATCCGCTGGGTCACCGGACGGCTGCGGATTCCCACCCCTGCCGGGAACGCCATCGCCGTGGTGTTCGTCCTGGTCGTCCTGGCCTTGTGGGGCCAGCACCTGCGGTAAGACAGATTTTTACCGGATCAGCGAACTCCGCACCTCCAGGTTGAGTCTTACTGGTGACAGGACTTTCCCGGGTGGTGAGGAGACGGACGTGGCACAGGGGACCAGGACTCGGATCAGCACCCCGCCGACTCCGTATCTGAGTCGCCTGATGGAGTTCGCCGAGCCGGTCCGCGAAGACGTGTGCCTCGACGTCGCCTATGGCGATGGGCCGGTCGGACCCGCCATGAGTCCCCGGGTACGGCATGTGACCACCGTCGATGCCGCACCGCGGGCCGTGCGGGCCGCGACGCCCCACGATGGCCGTACTCCGACCGTGGTGTTCACCAGCGGCACACGATCGACGGCCCCCGAACGCCGGGCCTTCGACCCCGATGCGCCGGCCATACGAGCCGACGCCTCCGCGCTGCCTTACCGGGACGGCTCCTTCACGTTGGTCACTTCCAGGTTCTCGCTGTTCCGGATGGCGGACCCCGGACGGGCACTCAGAGAGATGCTGCGCGTCTGCCGTCCTGGTGGGCGTCTGGTCATCGCCGACCTGGTCCGGCCGAACCTCGCCAGCCCCGACCGGGACCGGATCGAACGGCTCCGCGACCCGGCCCACCCGCCGACCCCCTCCGTGGCCCGGCTCGTCGACCTGATCACCGGCGCCGGCGCGGACGTGCGGCGGCTCGACATCTTCACCGTGGAGCGTCCCGTCGAGCCCTGGCTGGCCGACGCGCCCGATCCCCGAGCGGCGGACGGAATCCGCACGGCGCTGACCGCAGAGGTCGATGGTGGCCCACGGACCGGCGCCAAGCCCCGCATCATCGGCGGCGAGCTCTGGTTCACCCAATCCTGGGCCCACGTCGCCGCCCACAGGGTTTAGGTCCTCCAGCGCGGCGGCCGGCCCGCGCACTGAAAGCGGCACGGCCGCAGCCTGACGCGAGCCTCAGCCAATGTCCCGAGTTCAAAGGCCGCCCGGTCGTGTGAGCGAGCTGAACGCAATCAAGCGAGAGGCAGCTCGAACCAGACCGCCTTGCCGTCCTTGGTGGGACGTGATCCCCATCGGGTGGCGAGCTGGTCGACGAGATAGAGCCCGCGTCCACCTTCGTCGGTCTCGCCGGCGTTGCGGATTCGCGGCAGACGCAGATCGGAGTCGAAGACCTCGACCCAGATCGACTCCTCTCCACGCCGCAACCGGAGCTTGAACTCCTTGGTACGTGGCTCGCGCCGCTCCAGGTCGGCGCCCAGGGGATCGTCCCAGGCCTCGTCGTCGTCGTCGTCGAACGGCAGTGCCGGGCCACCATCGAGCACCAGCGCGGGGCGCTTGGGCGCGACGTTGGTGGCGTGCAACACGACGTTGGTGACGACCTCGGACACCAGCAGGCAGGCCAGTTCGGCCTGTCCGTCGAGCATGCCCCAGGCCGCGAACGCCTCGGCTGCCAGCCGGCGCGCCTCGGACACCATGATCGGCTCGGCCGGAAAGGTGCGCTCCTCGACCGCCAACTCGTCCGCCGACGTGCGCACCACGACGATCACGGCGTCGTCGTCGATGTCCCCGGGCACCGCCGCGTACGCCGCGTTCGCGATGGCCTCGACATCGCGACGACCGGCCGCGGCGATGGCCTCGGACAGCATCTGACGGGACTCGTCGCTGGTGTAGTACTCGCCGTCGTCCTTGGGCCGCCGCTCGATGAGTCCGTCGGTGTAGAGCACAAGCGTGGAACCGGGCTTCAGCTCGCAGGACTCCTCGTTGAAGAGGATCTCGCCGCCCACGCCGTGCCCGCGCACACCGAGCAGAGCACCCTTGCTGTGGTACTCCAGCTCGGACACCTGACCGTCGACGATCAGCAGTGGCGGGTCGTGCCCGGCGTTGGCGAACGACAGCACCCGGGACCAGGCGTCGTACACGAAATAGGTGCATGACACCAACGGCGGCCGGATGGTCTCGTCGCTGAAGCGCGGTCGCTCCGGGCGCGTCATCGTCCGGACCCATTCGTCCATCTTGCGCAGGATCTCGGCAGGCGGCTTGTCGTCCTGAGCGAACGCGCGCATGGCGGCGCGCAGCTGGCCCATGATCGCGGCCGCCCGGGCACCCCGGCCCTCGACATCGCCGATGACGATGCCGACCCGGCCGGCCGACAGCGGGATCACGTCGTACCAGTCGCCGCCGACCTGGGTCTGGATTCCGTGGCCGTGCGACTCCAACGGCTTGGCGGGTTCGTACCGCCAGGCGATCTGCAACCCGTCCAGCCTGGGTGGGCGATCACCGGGCAGTAGGTTCTTCTGGAAGGCGAGCGCGGTCTCGCGCTCCTCCTCGAACAGCATGGCGTTGTCGATGGCGAGCGCGACCCGGCTGGCGATGGCCCCCACCAGGTCGCGGTCGAAACCGTCATAGTGCGGGTCGGGCCGCCTGCTGAGGTTGGACAGCGCCAGGCTCATGACGCCCATCAGCTCCCCGCGGGCCAGCAGCGGCGCGGCGATCACCGAGGTGATGCCCATGTCGTCACCGAGCCGCAGGCTGGACTCCGTGGGCGCCGAGAACCGGTGCTGGACCAGATCCTCGATCAGTACGGCGTCGCGGCGGCCCATCGCGCGAGAGCAGAAGTGGTCCGGCGGGTACAAGATCGGCTCGCCGACCTCGGCCCAGGTGCCTGGGGGCGGTGTCCAGTTCGCAGCGTGCCGGGACACCCTGCGGATCAGCTTCTCGCCGCTGAACAGGTCGATGAAGCAGTGGTCGGCGAACTGCGGGACCAGAGTGTCGGCGACCTGGCGAAGCGTCTGTGGCAGCTCCAGCGAGGCCGCGAGCCGACCGCCTATCCGCTCCAACAAGCCGTAACGATCCTGGTCGCGCTGGTTGCTGCGCAGCGCCTCCCGGGCGAAGATCACAATGCCGTCGATGGCTCCGGAGGGGTGGCGCAGCGGCACAGCCTGGGCCCGGGTGTAGATGGTGCTGCCGTCGGAGCGCACGTTGCAGAACGTGCCCTCCCAGACGCCGCCCTTGAGCACGTGCCTGGCCAGTTCCGTGGCCTGCTCGTGGTCCTCCTCGGCGATGCCGAGGGACAGCACGGACTGGCCGACGTACTCCTCGCCGACGAAACCGAAGAGCTTCTGGGCGAAAAGATTGTGGGAGATGATGTTGCTGAAGCGGTCACAGACGATGACCGCCATCTCCATCTGGTTCAAGACGGTCTCAGGCGGTAGCTGCGCTTCGAAGGATGACTCGTCCCAAGGCTTCATCCACTCACCTCCGTCGCTTATTGAACGACGAACAGGCCTCCGGGATACGTGAGAACTGCATCACGGTAAGGAGATCTTCGGTACAGACCGTAGGCACTACGGGGGGCACTCCGGGTGGTTTGTCAGCGCTTCGCCACGAAAACGTGCTCAGCAAGCCGTCTGGGAAGCTCCGTCGCTGGACTATCGGCCTCGTCGTCACATGTCACTCGCACGCCATCGTCGCTGGCCGCAAGGGTCACCTTGCGTCCCGGTTGTATCCCAACTTGCTTGAGTTTAAGCATCAGATCACTGTCGCTTTGCAACTGTTCACTGATCCGTCGAACAATGACATGCGTGCCGGCCACCGAAGCGAGGGTGGTCATGGGGGTCAGGGACTCCCCCGAATCGTCCTCATCCGAGTGACCGCCGAGCTCGTCCAGCCCCGGAATCGGGTTGCCGTGGGGGCAGGACTGCGGGTTGTCGAGCAAGGCGACCAGACGCCGCTCGACCTCCTCCGACATCACGTGCTCCCACCGGCAGGCCTCGATGTGGACGTCCTCCCAGGGCAGCCCGATCACGTTGACGAGCAGGCATTCGGCGAGGCGGTGTTTACGCATGACCCTGGTCGCGAGATCGCGGCCGGAGTCGGTCAGCTCCAGGTGACGGTCGCCCTCGACCCGAAGCAGCGCATCGCGCTCCATCCGGGCCACCGTCTGGCTGACCGTGGGCCCGCTCTGGGATAGCCGCTCGGCGATGCGCGCGCGGAGCGGGACGATGCCCTCCTCCTCAAGCTCGAAGATCGTACGGAGGTACATCTCCGTCGTGTCGATCAGGCCGTGTGCGGTCAAAGGGGTCCCCTCCAGCTGTCACCTTTGATGCTACTTGCTCAACGTCCCCATTGCCGCGCCTCCGGCACGGCGGCGAGCAGTGGTGGAGCGCTCGACGGACGGTTGTTATTCCGTACGGGTCGTACGGGTGTCGTAGCGCAGCAGTGCGGGGACGAGCAGGCTGACCAGGACGACCAGGACCGCACAGGCCAGACCGCCGCCCACCCAGGAGGCGGTGGCCCCGGCCACGGCCGCGGTGGCCCCGGCCCGCATGTCGCCCAGCCGCGGCCCTCCCGCCACGACCACGATGAAGACCCCCTGCAACCGGCCGCGCATCTCGTCCGGAGCGTAGGTCTGCAGCATCGACTGCCGGAACACGGCCGACACCAGGTCGGCCGCGCCGCCGACCGCCAATAGCGCCACCGCGAGCCAGAGCGCGTGTGCCAGCCCGGCGGCGGCCACCGCGAGCCCCCAGACCACGATCGAGACGACCAGTGCGATCCCCTGCTTGTGCACCCGGCCGATCCAGCCGGAGAGCAGCCCCCCGGCGACCGCGCCGATCGCGATCGAGGCGAACAGCCAGCCGACCGCGCCCTGGCCACCGAACCGGGTTTCAGCCAGCTCGGGAAAGAGCGCGCGCGGCATGGCCACCCCCATCGCGATGATGTCGACGACGAACGACATCAACAGCACCGGCTGGGTCCAGAGATACCGCAGGCCCTCGAGCACCGAGCGCAGTCCGGGTGCGCCTGTTCCACCCCTTTGGCCACGCCCCGCCGCCCCCGCCTGCTGGTCGCCGAGGGGAGGGATGGCGGGAAGCCGCATCGCGGCGTAGAGCCCGACGGTGAACAGCACCGCGTCCAGTCCGTACGCCACCGCGAAGGACCAGCGCGCCAGGATCACCCCGGCGAACAACGGCCCGATGAGTGTCCCCACTTGGGCGACGGTGAAGTGCAGCGTGTTGGCGGCAGGCACGAGTTCCTTGTCCAGAAGCCGCGGGATGATCGCACCCCGGGTCGGCGACGAGACCGCGAAACCGGTGGCCTGCACCACCACGATGGCCATGATCACCCACAGGTTGTTCATCCCCAGCAGCGCCTGCAGCAGGAGCAGCAACGTCGCCAGCCAGGTCACGCAGGAGGCCATCAGAAGCAACAGGCGACGGTCCATGTGGTCGGCGACCGCGCCGCCCCACAGCCCGAAGACGATCAACGGCAGCAGATTGACCAGGCCGAGAGTGCCGACCCAGAACGACGAGTGGGTGAGGTCGTAGACCTGGACGGGCACCGCGACCGAGGTGACCTGGAACCCGACGAAGGAGACCCCCTGGCCCAGCCACAGCCTCCGGTACGGCCCGTTCCGGAGTGGAGCGACATCGAGCACCACCCCCCGCCATCGCGCCCGCCTCGACGCCGTCGGGACCCCGGCAGGGGCTGCAGCCCCGACAGCGCCAAGATCTTCGGGTTCTTGGGAGGTTTTGTTGAGATTGATACTCACGGGGAAAGTCTCTCCAACGCCCATCCTTGATCCGTACGCCGGTATCGAAGGCGGTCGTGCAGGCGGTTCGCACGGCCCTGCCAGAACTCGACCTCCGAGGGCACCACCCGGTAGCCGCCCCAGAAGTCCGGCAGCGGGATCCCCTCCCCCTCCGAAGTGGCCGGGTCCGGCCAACGCGCTTCGAGCTCCGCATAACGATCCTCAAGCTCGGCCCTGGAGCCGATCACCGAGGACTGCTTGCTGGCCCAGGCTCCGAGCTGCGAGCCGTACGGCCTGGAGCGGAAGTAGACCGCGGACTCGGCCTCGGACAGTCGCTCCACGACGCCGGTCACGATCACCTGCCGGTGGATCGGATGCCAGGGGAACACCAGGCAGGCCCGCGGGTTCACCAACAGATCCCGCCCCTTACGGGAGAGATGGTTGGTGAAGAAGCGGAAACCGTCCGGGCCATGTCCTTTGAGCAGCACTGTCCTGGCGCTGGGCACCCCCTCGTCGGAGGCCGTCGCCAGCACCATCGCGTTGGGCTCCGGCAGGCCCGCCGCCACCGCATCCGCGAACCAGGAGGTGAACTGGGTGTGCGGTTGGGGGGATACCGCCGATTCGTCCAGTCCGCCGCTTTCGTAGGATTTGCGAAGACTAGCCAGTTCGGGCGTCTGATCTTCCACAGGCAGACAGCTTCCCACCTGGGCATTACCCGACTCGCGGGGGGCCTGGGTACTGACCAGTAACAGGAACAGGGTTCAATAGCTCAACACCGCCTTATCAACTCATGGGGACGAAAGGCAGGACGACATGTCCGACTTCAAACCCGGCCTTGAGGGAGTCGTAGCCTTCGAGACCGAGATCGCGGAGCCCGACAAAGAGGGCGGCGCCCTCCGTTACCGCGGCGTGGACATCGAGGACCTCGTCGGCCGCGTCTCCTTCGGTGACGTGTGGGGCCTCCTGGTCGACGACAACTTCACCCCCGGTCTGGCCCCCGCCGAGCCGCACCTCCTCCCGATCCGCTCCGGTGACGTCCGCGTCGACGTGCAGGCCGCCCTGCCCACGCTCGCCACCGTGTACGGCATGCGCCCCCTCCTCGACATCACCGACGAAGAGGCACGCGCCCAGCTGGCCCTCACCTCCGTGCAGGCGCTGTCTTTCGTGGCGCAGAGCGCCCGTGGCCTCAACCAACCGGCGGTCCCGCAGACCCGCATCAACGACAGCCACTCCATCACCGAGCGGTTCATGGTCCGATGGCGTGGCGAGCCCGACCCCCAGCACGTCAAGGCCATCGACGCCTACTGGGTCTCTGCCGCCGAGCACGGGCTGAACGCCTCCACCTTCACCGCCCGGGTGATCGCCTCCACCGGCGCCGACGTCGCCGCTTCGATCTCCGGCGCCATCGGCGCGATGTCCGGCCCACTGCACGGCGGCGCGCCCGCCCGGGTGCTGCCGATGATCGAGCGCGTCGAGCAACTCGGTGACGCACGCAAGGTCGTGACCGACATCCTCGACGGCGGCGATCGGCTGATGGGCTTCGGCCACCGCGTCTACCGTGCCGAGGACCCCCGCGCCCGGGTGCTCCGTCGCACCGCCAGGGAGCTGGGCGCCACTCGCTACGAGGCTGCCAAGGCCCTGGAGGACGCCGCGCTGGCCGAGCTGCGCGAGCGCCGTCCGGACCGCCCGATCGAGACCAACGTCGAGTTCTGGGCCGCCGTCATTCTGGACTTCGCCGAGGTCCCGACTGCGATGATGCCGGCCATGTTCACCTGTGGCCGCACGGCCGGGTGGGCCGCCCACATCCTCGAGCAGAAGCGCACCGGCCGGCTCGTCCGTCCGAGCGCCCGCTACATCGGCCCGGGTACCCGCCCGATCACCGACGTCGCCGGCGCCGACGTCATCCTCACGTAGGCCCAGCAGCACCGGCGAGCCTCCGCGGTCTCCGCGGGGGCTCGCTTCCGTTGTCTCGTGACGAGTCCCGGATCCGCAAGATCCTTGAGCAGCCCCGTCCGGCACCACCGGGCGGGACTTTTCTTGTCCGGGACAGGCGAAGACCCCTGCCGCACGGCAGGGGTCGCAACCTTCGGCACTGGACGTATGAGCGCGGGGCGCCAGAGTTGATACTCCGGCGCCCCGCAACATGTGGGCGGCTCAGCCACTCAGCATCCGTGGTGACCTTGCGGCCATTCCCCCGAACAGAGTCACTGACTCAGCTGTACAACAGCGACGTGGCCGCCTGTCGAGATCCTCAGTGCAGGGTGACAGCCGCGAGGATGAGGGGCCACCCGACAACAGGCGCGGAGTCCCCGACGCAAGACGGCCCGGCAGCAAACCCGGGCTCCTCAGCGAGGGACGGCCCGCCGGTAACCCCGGTGTTCCCCACGGAATGCGCCAGCGTGACAGGCGCATTGATCCCACCGACCAGAGACGGCCCCGCAGCAAGCCCGGGCTCCCCAGCGAGATACGGCCCGCCAGCAAGCTCGGCGTCCCCAAGAGAACGCGCCAGGACGAGAGGCGCAGCGGCAGGCTCGACAGCAGTGACAGCAGGTCCGGCGGCGGCAGGCTTAGCGACAGCAGGCGCGACAGCCACAGCAGGCGCGGCGGCGGGCCCAACAGCAGCAGGCGCGGCGCCGACAGCACCAGGCTTAGCGGCAGCAGGCCCAACAGCAGCAGGCGAGGCGCCGACAGCAGCAGGCTTAGCGAGAGCAGGCCCGACAGCCGCAGCAGGCACAGCGGCGGGCCCAACAGCAGCAGGCGAGGCGCCGACAGCAGCAGGCACAGCGGCAGGCCCGACAGCAGCAGGCGAGGCGCCGACAGCAGGCTTAGCGGCAGCAGGCCCGATGGCGGCAGGCGCGGCGGCAGGCGACACGTCAAGTGGCGAGACAGGCGCGTCGCTATGAGAGTAGGTCTTGTCCTTTTCCTTGCAGCTGCACTCCTCCGCCTTGCGGTGCTTTTCCTTGTTCTCGTTGCTGTTGTGGATCCGGATGGTGATGTGGTTCCTGTTGTGGTTCTTGTTGTGGTTCTTGTTGTGGTTCCAGTTGTGATGGTGGCTGTGCTCGCCCCAGCCACCCCAGTGGTGGTGGCCACCCCAGTGGTGGCCACCCCCGCCGTCGGCGTATGCGGATGTGCCCGAGCCCAGGAGCAGGGCTCCGGCGACTGCGGTGACCAGGCCTGCGGCCACGCATGTCTTCATGAGCAAATCGATCTCCTTGTTGTCGGGATGGCACGGAGGCCTTCACGAACCGGCGCTCTGTCGTCCCGGAAGTGCGCCATGGTTTCCAGCATCCCCCAGCGCTTTCTTGGCAGCGCGATCAGGAGGTAAGCTAACGATAAAATTGCGAACTCTTAAACTGGACTTATCGGCTCGTTTCCAACCAACAACCGATATAAATCAGGGGGGCCGGTGCATCTGAAATGATGCACCGGCCCCTCCAAGTCGAACACATTGA